>NZ_JBFAHO010000024.1:0-123312 GCF_040654215.1 Nonomuraea sp. NPDC050733
GCGGCGGCATCTCCCAGGCCGCCGCACACGCCCGCCCCCTGCCGCCCGCAAGGGCGAGCCTCAGGCTCAGACGCCCATGCTCCGTCGTACCCCCTCCAGGGCCTGCTCCGCCTGGGCCCGCAGCCCGGGGTCGGTGGGGTCGAGACCGTCGTCGAAGACCAGCGTCCAGCCGAGCATGTCGCCCCCCGGCCTGCGCCGGGCGACCAGCCGCACGCCGCCCCGCCCCGGCAGCGCGACGTGCTTGTTGACGATGATCGTGGAGTTGACCCGCTCCCGGACCGTCTCCGGCAGCAGCCGCGGCTCGCTGATGCGCTCCTGGTGCCACCGGCCGTCGGTGGTGAGGACGCGCAGCCCCTCCTCGTCCCACGCCGCCTTGTCGACCGTCTCGTACGGCACCCGCGTCCCGTCGGACAGGAACAGCGCGAGGTCCGTCGCGACCACGTAGCCGCCGTCGGACCCGGCGAAGGTGAGCACCCGCTCCCCCGGCACGGTCGCCAGGGACTTGCGGACGTCGGAGGGCAGGCGGTGCAGCAGGCTCATGGCCCCACGTTATCGGCGAGCAGGTCGAGGGTGAGCGCGGCGCTCCACGAGAAGTCGCGGCAGCCGCGCCCGCTGCCGTCGAACGGGTCGAAGCACTCCCGGAAACCGGCCTGCCGGACCAGGCGCAGCGTGCCGTTGGTGAGCTGGTCGCGCAGCGGCCCGAGGCCGTGCAGGGAGGCGGCGCGGCGCAGCAGCCAGTTGGTGTTCACCCAGGAGGGGCCGCGCCAGTAGCGGGTGCGGTCGAACTGGGACGCGCGGATCTCGCAGCTCGGCACCGGGTAGCCGGTCGCCCCCATGAACCGGGCCGACTGGAGCACGTCGACGAGCGCGGCGACGTGGTCGCCGGGCAGCCCGGGGTCGAGCAGCGGCCCGAACCCGCCGACCGTGCAGATCGGGATGAGCCGGTCGGTACGCAGGTCGCGGGCGTAGAAGCAGCCGTCCCAGAGGCGGTCCAGCAGGGCACGCCTGATGCGTTCGGCCTGCTCGGCGTGCGGGGCGGGGTCGGCGCGGGCCAGCGGGGCCAGCTCGGCCAGCGCCTGGCAGGAGGCGAGCCAGATGCCGTTGAACATCGGGCACTCGACGGCGAACGGGTGCTCGTCGCGCAGGTACTCGGCCCGGTAGCCGGCGTTGCGGTAGCGCAGGGCGAGCCAGACGTAGCGGTCGTGGTCGCTGTCGGGGTGCCGCTCGTCGAGGTCGACGTTGCGGTACCCGTACCGGATCTCGGGGAGGGCGGCGAGCGGCGGGTCCCAGGCGGGGCTGTCGTCCATCCCGGACTCCCAGGGGTGGACGATCGCGGCGAGCCCGGCGCCGCCGAGGTCGCGGGTGGCGGCCAGGTAGGCGTGCTGCGCGACCAGCGACGGGTAGGCGCGCCGCACGAAGCCGGCGTCCCCGGTGTGCCGGTAGACGCACCACACGGCGAGCGCGTGCACCGGCGGCGCGGTGAGGCCGGAGGTGAGCACGCGGGGGGCCGACTCGTGCTCGTACGAGCGCCAGACGGACGGCCCGGGGAAGTACGCCTCCGGGGTGTGGAAGACGATGTGCGGCACCATCCCGGTGGCCCACTGCCCGGCGAGGAGGTTGAGGAGCTCGGCGCGGGAGCGTTCGGGGCGGTGGCGGGCCAGGCCCATCGCCACGAACGCGGAGTCCCAGCTCCACTGGTGGGGATAGAGGCCGGGCGCGGGCACGGTGGCGGTCCCCGTCCAGTTCGCGTCGAGCACGGACAGCGCCTCACGCCCGAGCGCGGCGTCGTCGACCGCTGGCCGCGCATCCATCCACCTACTATGCGCCGCGCGGCGCGCGGAAGCTATGTCCTCTTCGTCCACTTTGACACAAGCATTACGCCGAAGGCGACGACGCCGATGATGAGGCCCCACTTGAGCAGGGTGAAGGCGAGGCCCAGCAGGGGGCCGACGAGCACCAGCGCGGCGAGCACGGCCGCGGCGATCAGAAGAATGCGTCCCATGCCTCGACGATAAAAGATCCTTTAAGCGGATTGCAGGCGAGACAGGGTTCAATCAGGGTCATGTCAGGGACCTCCCCCACCCGCCGGAACCAACCCACCGCGCCCGCCGTTGAGCCGGTAAAAGCGGGGCATCGGGGACCCTCTTCACGGGGAGCATGATGGGCCTGGGACCACCCATGAGCAGGGAAGGCGCCGAGTACGCGCTGCGCGCCCGGGCGGACGAACGCGACCGCATCTCCGGGCACCTGCTCGATCTCGAATCACACACCACCTACCAGGTACTCAAGGGCGCCCCGCTGCGCGGCCTCACCCAGCGCCGCTGGGTGGCCGGCCAGGCCGCGTTGACGGCGCTGTGGACGCTGTACGACGCCTACCGGGGCGTGCTGCGCGACGCGGAGCAGATCAGGGCCGCGCGCGGCCGGCTCGGCTCCGACCAGCTCGCCGCGCTGACGGAGCTGCTGGCCGGCCGCTCGGTGGTGCTGAAGGCCGCGGTCAAGCCCGTCGAGCAGCGGTCGCTGCTGCCCGAGGAGGACGAGCGGCTCACCCTCGACGAGGCCGTCACCCGCATGGACGCCTCCTTCCAGGAGGTCACGGACGCGCTGGCGGACATCGACGCCGTCTGGTCGGCGGCGCTGCCCCGGCTGGACGCGGCCGACGCGCTGTTACGCGAGGTGACCACGCTGCGCCGTGAGCTGGACGCGCCGGACGGAGTGTTCCAGGCGGAGACGGCACCAGAGGGCGCAGGACCGGCGGACACGGCACCGGCGGGCGTGGCGGAGGAGCTGGGACGGATGCGGGCGGCCGTCCTGGAGGACCCCCTCGGCTCCCCGCCCGCCGCCCACGACCTCGACCGGATCGACCGGCTCCTCGCCGGCCACCGGGCCGACCTGGAGGAGGCGCTGCGGGCCAGGCGGGAGTACGGCCGGCGGCGTGAGGACCTGGCCGCCGCGCTCGACCGGGTCCGGGCCGCGGAGAGCGAGGCCAGGCTGGCCCACGGCGCGGTGGTCGTGAAGATCGCCCTGCCGCCGCGGGCCGCGCCGACGAGCAGGGTGGACGCCCTGAGGGACGAGCTGGCCGCGCTCGACGCCTCCGCCGACGACTGGCTCGTCCGGGCCCGCAGGCTCACCGCCCTGGAGCAGGCGGCGCGGCAGGCCGCGGAGCAGGCACGGGCCACGGCGGCGGCGATGTACGGCCTGGTCGGCCGGCGCGACGAGCTGCGTGGCCGGCTCGGCGCCTGCCAGGCCATGGCGGTGCGCCGGGGCACGGCCGAGGACCCGGAGGCGATCCGGCTCCACGATCGGGCGCGGCTGCTGCTGTGGACCGCGCCCTGCGACCTGACGAAGGCGGCCGAGGCCGTCGACCTGTACCAGCGCGCTATCCACGGAGGTGGCCGATGAGCGGATGCCGGCAGCCCGGTTGCACGGGCACGATCGAGGACGGTTACTGCGACCAGTGCGGCCACCCCGAGACCACCGGGGCGCCCGCCACTCCCTTGCCGGGCCCCACCGGCGGCGGCCAGGCCGACCTCGGCGCCCCGGCCCCCAGCAGGCCGCTCACGGGCCCGGTCAGCACCGGCCGGTCCCGCGGGGGCGCGCTGCCCGAGCTGGCC
Source organism: Nonomuraea sp. NPDC050733 (assembly GCF_040654215.1). Classification (NCBI taxonomy): domain Bacteria; kingdom Bacillati; phylum Actinomycetota; class Actinomycetes; order Streptosporangiales; family Streptosporangiaceae; genus Nonomuraea; species Nonomuraea sp. NPDC050733. The sequence continues at coordinate 3,612 of NZ_JBFAHO010000024.1, forward strand.
GACCTCCCGTCGGTCCCCTACCGGGACCCGGCCGCGGCCGTCATGGCCAACCCGGAGGTGCCGGAGGACAAGCGCTTCTGCTCCAACCCGAGCTGCGGCAAGCCGATCGGCCGCTCCCGCGACGGCCGGCCGGGACTGACGTCCGGGTTCTGCCCGCACTGCCGCCACGAGTTCTCGTTCACCCCGAAGCTGGGCAAGGGCGACCTCGTCGGCGGGCAGTACCGGGTGCTGGGCTGCCTGGCCCACGGCGGACTCGGCTGGGTCTACCTGGCCGCCGACGAGAACCTCGACGGCCGCTGGGTGGTGCTCAAGGGCCTGCTCAACACCGCCGACGCCGAGGCGCTGGCGGCGGCCGAGGCCGAGCGGCGCTTCCTCACTACGGTCGACCACCCCAACATCGTCAAGATCTTCAACTTCCAGCGGTCGGCCGGCCTCGGCTACATCGTGATGGAGTACGTGGGCGGCCAGTCGCTGCACGAGCTGCGCCGCCAGGGTCCGCAGCCGCTGCGCGAGACCCTCATGTACGGCCGGGAGATCCTGCGCGCGTTCGCGTACCTGCACGAGCAGGGCCTGGTCTACTGCGACCTGAAGCCGGCCAACGTGATCCGGGTCGGCAAGCGGCTGCGGCTCATCGACCTGGGCGCGGTCCAGCGCGCCGGCTCGCCGCCCGGCTCGTCGTGGGCCACGCTCGGCTACCACGCGCCCGAGCTGGACACGCGGCCCGCTTCGGTGGCCTCCGACCTCTACACGGTGGGGCGGACGCTGGCGGTCATGGCCATCCCGTCGTTCAGCCCGGCCAGGAACGGCGTCGAGACGCCGCTGCCCGACAGCTTCGGCACCGAGTCGTTCATCCGGCTGCTGCGCCGGGCCACCGCCCCCGACCCGGCCGCCCGGTTCCAGAGCGCCGAGGAGATGGAGGCCCAGCTCGTCGGCGTGCTGCGCGAGGTCAGCGCCATCGCGGACGGCCGCCCGTACCCGGCGCCGTCCGCGCTGTTCGGCCCCGAGCGGGTGGCGGCCGGCGCGGTGCTGTCGGCGGACACGGCCCGGGTGTTCGACCCTCTCGACCCGCGCGCGGCGGCGACGGCGCTGCCCGTGCCGCTCGCCGACCCCGAGGACCCGGCGGCCGGCGCGCTGGCCGGCCTGGTCGGCCGCGACCCGGCCCAGCTCGTCACGCAGGTCGCCGCGATGCAGCAGACCCCCGAGACCTGGCTCACCCGGGCCCGGCTGCTCGCCGAGCAGGGCTCCGAGGGAGCCGCCCAGGCCCTCGACGACGCCGAGCGGGCGCTGCCCGGCGACTGGCGGATCACCTGGTACCGCGGGGTGCTGGAGCTCGCGCTCGGGCGGGCGGAGCGGGCCGTGCCGCTGTTCGACGCGTGCTTCTCGGCGCTGCCGGGCGAGTGCGCGCCCAAGCTCGCCGTCGCCTTCGCCCTGGAGTGCTCGGGCAAGGACGCCGCCCCCTGGTACGACAGCGTGTGGCGGACCGACCGCGCGTACGTGAGCGCGGCCTTCGGGCTGGCCCGGTCCGGCCGGGTGCAGGTGCTGGACGAGGTGCCGGCCACCTCCTCCCATCGGGTGGCCGCGCAGCTCGCCCTGGTGGCGTCGGTCGCCCGCGCCGACCGGCCCGAGGCGCTGCGACCCGAGGAGCTGGCGGCGGCGGCCGACCGGCTGGACGACCTGACCGACCTCGACCCGCGCCGCCGCGAGTCGATGGCCGCCGAGCTGCTCCAGGCCGCCCTGGCGTGGCTGCACGCGTCGGGCGCGCCACCGGCCGCCGGGACGGGCGCGGCGGCGAACGGCGGTGCGGGCGGGCTCACCGTGGCGGGCGCGCCGTTCACCGAGCGGGGCCTGCGCAAGCGGCTGGAGGGCATCTTCCGCAGGCTGGCCGTCGCCGCCGACACCCGGCAGGAACGGCACGACCTCATCGACCGCGCCAACGCCGTACGCCCCCGGACGTGGCTGTGAGCTGCCCCGTCTGCGAGACCGCCGTGCAGGCCGACTACTCCTTCTGCGAGGCGTGCGGCCACGCGCTCGACGCCCCCGCCTGCGCCGCGTGCGGGGCACAGGCGGTCGACGCCGAGGGCTACTGCGAGCGGTGCGGGCTGCGCCAGCCGACCGGCAGGGACGAGGCGGAGCTCACGCTCCCCGGCGGCGCGGCGGCGGTGACCCACAAGGGGCTGCGCCGCGCGCGCAACGAGGACGCGATGGCGCTGCTGGAGGCCGGCGACGTCACCGTGGCGGTCGTGTGCGACGGCGTGGGCAGCTCGCCGCGCGCCGACGAGGCGTCGGCGCTGGCGGTGGAGACGGCGGCCACGGCCCTGGCGCGCGGGGTGAGCTCGGCGGAGGCGTTCGAGCTGGCGGGCCGGGCGGTGACCAAGCTGGCGTCCTCCGTCGACGACGCCCCGGCCTGCACATACGTCTCCGCGGTCGTGTCCGGCGGCCGGGCGACCCTCGCCTGGGCGGGCGACACGCGCGCCTACTGGCTCCCGCACGACCCCGCCGGGCCGGTGACCGGAGTGCGGCTGACCGACGACCACGCGATCTCCACGGGCGAGATCACCGCGTGGCTCGGCGCCGACGCCGGTGACTGGAAGGCGAGCACCCGCGTCCTCGAACCGGCCGGCCCCGGGCTGCTGCTGATCTGCAGCGACGGCCTGTGGCGCTACCTCGACGGCTACGCCTTCCCCGGCGCCGCCGCCCCCCTCGACCTGGCCCGCGAGCTGCTGCGCCACGCGCTGAGCTCCGGAGGCCACGACAACGTGACCATCGTCCTGATCCCCCTAGGAGGACAGCATGGGTGACCAGCCCACCTTCACGCTCCAGATCGACCAGAACAAGTACCTGCCGCTCGACGGGCGTGAGGTCCACGCCATCCTCACCGTCTCCTCCACCGGCTCGGTCACGACCACGACGTCCGTGCCGGCCGAGGCGGCCGAAGTGATCATCGTGGACACGTCCGGCTCCATGAGCGGGGGCAAGATCCGCGAGGCGCGGCAGGCCGCCGCCACCGCCGTCCAGTCGCTCCGCGACGGCGTGAACTTCGCGGTCGTCGCCGGCACCGACACGGCCCGCCTGGTCTACCCGCGCGGCCGCACGCTGGTGCGGGCCACACGCGCCACCCGCGCCGAGGCGCAGGCCGCCATCGGCAAGCTGTCGGCCAACGGCGGCACCTCCATCGGCGAGTGGCTGCTGCTGGCCCGCGACCTGCTGATGCAGCACCCCGACGCGATCAGGCACGCCCTGCTGATGACCGACGGGCAGAACAACGAGACGAGCGACGCCTTCGCCCGCGCCCTGTCGGCCTGCTCGGGCGCGTTCGTGTGCGACAGCCTGGGCGTGGGCTCCGACTGGGTGCCCGCCGAGCTGCGCAAGGTGGCCGACGCGCTGCTCGGCACGTTCGACTTCGTCCGGAACCAGGGCGACCTGTCGGCCTTCTTCGGCCGGATCACCCAGGAGTCGATGAGCAAGACCGTGGCCGAGCTGGCGTTGCGGGTGTGGGTGCCGCAGACCGCGACGCTCAAGTTCGTCAAGCAGGTCTCCCCCACCCTGCTCGACCTGACCGGCAAGCGCACCGATGTCAACCCGCTGACCGGTGACTACCCCACCGGCGCCTGGGGGGCGGAGGATCGCGAGTATCACCTGTGCGTCGAGGTGCCGCCCGGCCAGATCGGCACCGAGATCCGCGCGGGCTGGGTCAAGCTGCTGCGCCCCGACACCCAGGAGGTGCTGGCCAGCGGCAACGTGCTCGCCCAGTGGACCGACGACCTGGCTCAGTCCACCCGCATCAACGGGAAGGTCGCCCACTACACCGGCCAGGCGGAGCTGCACGAGCTGATCCAGGAGGGACTGAGCGCGCGGGCCGCGGGCGACGTGGACGTCGCGACGGCCCGCCTGGCCAAGGCCCGGCAGATCGCGTCCGAGTCGGGCCGCTCGGACACGGCTCGGCTGCTCGACAAGGTCGTCGAGGTGAACCCGCACGACGGCACCGCCCGGCTGCGCCGCAACGTCGACAAGGCCGACGAGATCGAGCTCGACACCGGCTCGGTCCGCACGAGCCGGCTGCGGCAGGGCGGGGAGGGCTCCTGATGGCCACCTGCCCGCAGGGCCACGCCTCGGGCGCCGACGACTACTGCGACATCTGCGGCGCCCAGATGGCCGCCTCCTCCGGCGCCGCGAACGCCCCCGCGCCCGCGGCCCATCAGGGCGCGCCCGCGCAGGGGCCGGTGGAGGAGTGCCCGGTGTGCCGGACGCCGCGCGCCGGCCAGTACTGCGAGGTGTGCGGCCACGACTACTCCGGCAGCGCGCCGCCCCGCGTCCAGGTCGTCGGGGCGCGCTGGGAGGCGGTCACGGGCGCCGACCTCGCCTACTACGAGGAGGTCGTCGCCCAGGGCGGGCCCGACGCCCACGCCGTCGCCTTTCCGCCGTACTGCCCGGAGCGTTCGTTCCCGCTGGCCGGCGACCAGGTGCGCATAGGGCGCGGCAGCAGGACCCGCCCCGCCAGGCCCGAGATCGACCTGACCGGGCCACCCGAGGACCCGGGGGTCTCCCACCTGCACGCCGTGCTGCTCGCGCAGCAGGACGGGTCGTGGATGCTGGTCGACCCCGGCTCCGCCAACGGCACGCGGATCAACGGCAAGCCCGTCGCCGTCAACGTGCCCGTCCCCGTGAGGGCGGGCGACCGCATCCACGTGGGCGCGTGGACGGTCATCACGATCAGGGAGGGAACGCCGTGACCACCGTCCAGGCGCCGCCACCGTCACCCTTACCGCCGCCGTCCGCCCCGCCCGCCCCCGTCACCCCCGGCCGGGTCCCGGCCGTCCCGTCGCCGGGCCGGCCGGCGCGGCGCCGCAGCGTGCCCCGCCGGATCCGGGTCATCACCGGCGTCACCGTGGCCGCCCTGGCGCTGCTGTTCGGGTCGCTGGCGATCGGCAGCGCCGCCGCCCGCGACGGGCTGCGCGTCATCGGGCGCGACGCCGGCCCGCAGGTCCTCGCCACCGCCGGCCTGTACTTCGGGCTGAGCGACATGGACGCGCAGATCGCCGACGCCCTGCTCATGGGCGAGGAGTACGGCAAGGAGCGTCAGCAGGCGCTCGCCCGCTACGAGCAGCGCCGCTCCGAGGCCAACGACGCGCTGATGAAGGCGTTCGAGCTGTCCGGCGACGACCCGGCCGAGCGGAAGACCGTCCAGTCGGTGCTCGACGGGCTCGGCCGCTACGAGCGGCTGGTCGGCCAGGCGCTCCTGCTCGACTCCCAGGCCGGCCACCCGGCCGGGGCCCCCTCGGACAAGGTGGTCGCGGTCTACCGGCAGGCCACCGACCTGATGCGGCTGGTCCTGCTCCCCCAGGCGTACAACCTGACCCTGGAGAGCGGCACGATCGTGCGCCGCACGTACGACGAGAAGAGCGTCACCGTGCCGGCGCTGCGCGGCGTGGTGATCGTGACCGGGCTCGTGGCGCTGGCCTGCCTGGTGTGGCTCCAGGTGTACCTGGCGCGGCGCTTCCGGCGGGTGTTCGGGCTCGCGCTGCTGGCCGCCACCCTGGTGACGGCCCTCGCGCTGGTGGCCGGGGCGAGCGTGCTCGACCAGGACGAGCGGGACCTGCGGGAGGCCAAGTCCCAGGGATTCGACCCGGTGCTCAACGTCGCCAGGGCCCGCGCGATCAGCAACAGCATGCAGGGCGACCAGAGCCGCTACGTGCTGGACAAGATCCGGGCCGACACCTACGAGCACACCTACCTCGACAAGGCCATGACCGTGTTCTACCTGCCGGCCGGAAACCTCGACGCCTACCACGCCAAGGTGGCCGGCACCGGCGACGGCTACCTCGGCCTCATGGGGAACCGCCTCGACGGCGCCGACGGCGAGCGGGTGCTGGCCGCCTACCAGGCGTTCCAGCGGGCCGACACCGGCTTCCGGTCCCTCGCCGCCTCCGGGCGGGCCGACGAGGCCGTCGCCGCCCGGCTCGGCCCGGTCCGGCAGGCGTTCGACGCCTACGACGACGCGCTGGTGCTGCTGTCACGCGGTCACGAGCTGGCGTTCGAGCGAGAGATCGACGACGGCGAGCAGGCTCTGGACGACCTGTGGAGGCTCGTCCCGTTCGCGATCGGCGGCATCGCGCTGCTGGTGCTGGCGGGCGTCTGGCCCCGGCTGAAGGAGTACCGATGAAGCGGCTCTTCCCGCGCCCGGCCGGGCTCAAGGCCGGGCTGGCGGCACTCCTGCTGGCCGCCACGGGCCTGCTCGCCGGCGGTTGTGCGGCGGCCGAGCACACGTCGGTCCTCGACTCGGACACGATCGTCATCGGGGTGCGCCCCGACCTGCCCTCGGTCGGCTACCGCAAGGCCGACGGCACGTTCGAGGGCTTCGACGTGGACGTGGCCCGCTACATCGCCGGCAAGCTCGGCAAGCACGTGGACTTCGAGCCCGTGCTCGCCGCCGACCGCGAGAAGGCGATCACCTCCGGCAAGGCCGACCTCGTGCTGGCCACGTACACGATCAGCATGGACCGCAAGCAGAAGGTGCTGTTCGCCGGGCCGTACCACATCTCCTACCAGGACATCCTGGTCCGGCGCGACGACGGCGGCATCCGCAACGTCCGTGACCTCAAGGGGCGGCGCATCTGCGAGGTCAAGGGCTCCAACGCCGCCCAGCGGGTGGTGGAGGAGCGCAAGGTCGCGGCGCAGGTCGTGCCGTTCCCCGACTACGCGGCGTGCCTGGCGGCGCTCAAGCAGAACCGCGTGGACGCCATCACCACCAACGACATCATCCTGGCCGGTCTGGCCATCAAGGACGGCTCCGGCCTCCGGCTGGCGAACGCCCAGTTCAACGAGCAGCGGACCGGCGTGGGCATGCGCAAGAGCGACGTCGAGGGCTGCGAGGCGGTCAACCGGGCCATCACCACCATGTACCAGGACGGGACGGCCTCGCGGCTGCTGCACCGCTGGTTCGGGCGGGCCGGCCTCGACCTGTCCACGCTGGCGGTCCCCCAGTTCGAGGGCTGCTCGTAGAGCCGGCCCGCGTACGAGAGGCCCGGGGTGGTCCCCCGGGCCTCTCGTACGCCTGGAACGGTCAGTCCAGGTAGTCGCGCAGCATCTGCGCCCGTGTCGGGTGGCGGAGCTTGGCCAGGGTCTTCGACTCGATCTGCCGGATGCGCTCCCGGGTGACGCCGAACTCCCTCCCCACCTCCTCCAGCGTGCGCGGATGCCCGTCGGCCAGGCCGAAGCGGAGCTGGATGATGCGCTGCTCGCGGTCCGACAACGTCGCCAGGATGTCGTCGAGCTGGTCCTGCAGCATGATGAAGGCGGCCGCCTCCATCGGCACCACCGCGTCCGCGTCCTCGATGAAGTCGCCGAGGTCGGAGTCCTCCTCGCCGATCGGCGACTGGAGCGACACCGGCTCCTGCGCGATGCGCTGGATCTCCACCACCCGGTCCACCGGGAGGTCCATCTCCTTGGCGATCTCCTCGGGCACGGGCTCGCGGCCGAGGTCCTGGTGGAGCTGGCGCTGCACCCGGACGAGCTTGTTGATCGTCTCCACCATGTGGACGGGGATCCGGATCGTGCGTGCCTGGTCGGCGATCGCCCTCGTGATCGCCTGCCGGATCCACCACGTGGCGTAGGTGGAGAACTTGTAGCCCTTGGTGTAGTCGAACTTCTCCACCGCGCGGATCAGGCCGAGGTTGCCCTCCTGGATCAGGTCCAGGAACAGCATCCCCCGCCCCACGTACCGCTTGGCGATCGACACCACGAGCCTGAGGTTTGCCTCGATGAGGCGCTGCTTGGCCCTCGTGCCCTGCCACACGAGCTCCCTGAACTCCGGGAAGGCCAGGCGTGAGGCCCCGTTGCCGAGCTTGTCCTCGGCGAACAGACCGGCCTCGATCGACTTGGCGAGCTCCACCTCCTCCTCAGCCGTCAGCAGCGGCACCCGGCCGATCTCCCGCAGATAGATACGGACCAGATCGCTGGTCGGCGCGCGCTTGCCTACGTCTTCCTCATCGGGGCGGGAGGGCTCCTCGTCACCTTGGGGCTCAAGGACCTCCACACCGTTCTCGGCGAGCATCCGCACGACGCGTTCCAGCGCGTCGGACGGCAGCTCGGATCGGTCAAGCGCGGCTGCGACGTCATCGACGGTTACGCTTCCGCGCTCTCTTCCTTTCGCGACGAGATCCGCCACCTGATCTACCGATGGCGGCCCACTTGGCAGCACCGATGCACCCACGGGAGACAGTCTGCAGTATTGCTTCCATAAAATGGCAGACCCATTTTTGGCACAGAAGGTAAGGAGTCTCCCCTTACCAAACCGAGATCTATTAAAGGTTTAGCCGGAGTTTGATCAGGAAAGAAAAGTCAATTACGCGACCTGGTAACGGGGGCGGCTGCCGGGCCATCGGGTGGGTGCTCCCGCCGCGGCCTGCCCGAACGTCCCCGAACGGGTCCGGCGGTGAGGCCGGCCGGATGCCGCGCACGGACCCCGACTGATGCGAATAATTTTTTCCTGCACAACAGCTCGGCATTGTCCTCTTGGGCCGGGACTCAGCTTCCGGCGGCGCGTTCCCTCAGCACCCGCCGCTGCTGCTCCAATGCCACCAGCTCGCCGAACAGCTTGTTGTACTCCTGCTGCTCCTCCACCGGATTGAGCCGCTGGATGCGGGACTTGACCTGCGCGATGGCCCGGTCGACCGCGATGGCCTCGATGGCCGCCAGCATGGCCGCGCCGTAGCGCTCCTCGACGTGCGAGTCGGCCTGGATCGCCTCCACCGCGAACCGCGTCACCAGCACCCGCGCCACCTCGTCCGGCGCGTGCTCCAGCAGCCGGTCCACCCACTCCCGCCCGCCGTGACCGGCCGCCGCCGTGCCGCCCGCCGCCGCGATCACCTGGCACAGCGTCACGTGGTCGGCCACGGTGAACGCCTGCGGGTCGAGCGCGTCGAAGCGCGGTCCGAGCAGCGCCGGCCGCTGCACGGCCAGCTTGAGCAGCTCGGCCTCCACCCGGGTGTGCGGGTCCATCGGCGCGGGCCGGGGCGCGCGCGGGCGGCCGCCACCGCGACCACCGTGGGGCCCCGGGCCCGCCTGGGCGTTGCCCACCTCGGCGATGCGCTGCATGACGAACCGCTCGTCCATGAACCCCAGCCACCGGTCGAGGTCGATGGCGTAGCGCTTGCGCAGGCCCGGGTCCTTGATGCCGGCCACGATGGGCGCCGCCGCGTCGAGCGCCGCGATCTTGCCCTCGTTGCTGCGCAGGTCGTAGCGGCTGATCGTGCTGCGGATGGCGAACTGGAACAGCGGCTCACGGCCGGCGATCAGGTCGCGCACCGCCGCGTCGCCCTGCTTGACGCGCAGGTCGCACGGGTCCAGCCCGTCGCCCTGCACGGCCACGTAGGTCTGCGTGACGAACTTCTGCTCGTCGGCGAACGCCCGCAGGGCGGCCTTCTGCCCGGCGGCGTCGCCGTCGAAGGTGAAGATCACCTCGCCTCTGAACTCGGCCTGGTCGAGCAGGAAGCGCCGCAGCACCTTGATGTGCTCCTCGCCGAACGAGGTGCCGCAGGTGGCCACGGCCGTCGGCACCCCGGCCAGGTTGCAGGCCATCACGTCGGTGTAGCCCTCGACGATCACCGCCTGGGACCGCTTGGAGATCTCCCGCTTGGCCAGGTCGATGCCGTAGAGCACCTGGCTCTTCTTGTACAGCGGCGAGTCGGGCGTGTTGAGGTACTTCGGCCCGTCGTCGGAGTCGAGCAGCTTGCGCGCGCCGAACCCGATCACGTCGCCCGTCGCGTCACGGATCGGCCAGACCAGCCGCCCCCGGAACCGGTCGATCGGCCCCCGGCGGCCCTCCTTGGCCAGCCCGCCCTTGATCAGCTCCTCGGCGGTGAATCCGCGCCCCAGGAGGTGGCGGGCCAGCGCCTCCCACTCGGCGGGCGCGTAGCCCACCCCGAACAGCTCGGCGTCGGCCCGCTCGAACCCGCGCTCCGACAGGAACCGCCGGCCGGGCGCCGCGTCGGGGCTCATGAGCCTGGAGACGTAGAACTCGGCGGCGGCGCGGTGCGCCTCGATGAGCCGCGCCCGCTCACCGTGGTCGCGCCGCGGCACGTACCCGCCCTGCTCGTACTGGAGCTGGATCCCGGCCCGCTGCGCCAGCCGCTCGACCGCCTCCCCGAACGACAGGTGCTCGATCCGCTCCACGAACGTGATCACGTCCCCGCCCTCGGAGCAGCCGAAGCAGTTGCCCGTGAGGATGTTGTCCTCCAGGACGAACGCGTGTCCGTGCTCGACCGTGGCGCAGAACACCTCCTCGACCCGGCTGGTCTCCTCGACGGACTCCACCACCCAGCCGCGTCGCGCGAACGCCTTGGACGCACCCGAGAACCGCGTGCGGTGCTCGTCGAGGAGGAAGAAGTCCTCCGTCAGGTCCTCGTTCACGAAGTGGATGCGGAAGACCGAGCTGGGCCGCCTGCCGGGGAAGCCGGTGCGGATCTGCTCGGTCACGCCGTAGGTTCCGATGCCGAGCCGGGTGCAGACCGCGCGGACGTACTCCAGCGTCTCGCGGCTCGCGCAGTGGAGCATGACGGTGCCGTCCTTGGCGACATGACCGTCGGCCGCCACGTAGCCGGCGAGCCAGCCGTACAGGTAGGAGACGGACTCCTCGAGCGTGGGCGGCTCCTTGAAGAACCGGGGCAGGTGGTGGACGAGCAACTGCGGGCGGCGCGCCGGCCCGCCCTCGGTCACGAGGCTGTGGGGGAACCACCTGAGCAGCGGTGCGTCCTTGACACTGTCGAGCGTGGCCCGGCTGCCGGTGGCCGCCCGTGTGCCGTCGCCGAAGGTGATCCCGTGCGCGATGCCGAACGGTGACGGCGTCGTGCGCTTGGTGCGCGTCGCGGGGAAGACGGAGACGAGGCGCTGCCCGGACCTCAGTTCCTTGGTGACGACCTCGGCCCGCTTGTCCTGCCTGCGGCCCGACCTGACGAACCAGCGGTGCTCCGGGGTGGCGAAGATCTCCTTCTTCTGGCCGTTCCGGCTGAGCACCAGCCGCATGAGCGGCTGCACTCCGAAGGACCTGAACGGCGCGTCCACCCAGGTGCCGTCGGCGGCGAGCACGCGGTGCACACCGCCGGCGAGCTCCGCGATGGGGCGCACGCCGTCCCACGTCAGCACCCGCGTCTCGGCGGCGAGGCAGAAGTACATGCCGCGCTCGGGGGTGACGTTGAAGGACGGGGACTTCTCGTCGTGGAAGGGGCAGAGGCCCTTGAGGTTGCCCCCGCCGGCGTTGCGCAACTGGATGTGCTCGCCGATCACGTCGGCGATGGGGGATCGCTCGCGTACGAGCGCGATGTCGACGTCACGGATGCGGCCAGCCACGCCGGTGAGTCTATTGCGGCCGGCGGACGGACCCCACCTCGGTGGCTGTGGACGGACCCACTGGAGTGTCCGGTTTGAGGTGATGGGAAGGGTGTTATCACCTCAGGGCCCGGAAAGCGGAAAACGTGTCCACCCTGTTGTCCACGTCGGCTACAAAGGTAAAGCTCGGGCTGGATACGGTGACGCGGGTGGAGATCATGCGATCGGGGCATCTGGGACGATCGGTGGCCGTGGCGGCCGCCCTGCTGCTGAGCGGCGCCTGCGCCCAGACGACGACCGGGGTGGAAGGGGTCAGCGCCCAGTCGCCCCAGACCGTGCCGCCGGCGGCGACCGGGGCGACGCCCGTCGTCACCGCGACCATCCCCGACCCCGGCGCCGCGCGCCAGGCGTCCGTCGAGCCGCCCTCGGGGAAGTCGCCCACCAAGGTGCCGCCGCCCCGGCTGTCCGACTACACCTACGCCTTCCCGGTGGCCGGCTGCCAGGTCAGCTACCAGCGGCAGCTCCTCGTGCTGCCGAAGACCACGATCTGGACGGGCAAGGGCTGCACGTTCGTCTCCCCCGTGAACGGGGTCGTGGACGAGGTGAACACCGCGAACCGCTGGAGCGCGGCCACCGACCGGGGCAAGGACCGCGAGGGCAGGTTCGTCACGGTCATCGGCGACGACGGCGTCCGCTACCTGGGCGGCCACCTCGACTCGGTCACCGCCGGTATCCGGCCCGGGGTGCGGGTCGCGGCCGGGCAGGCGCTGGGCCGGGTCGGCACGACGGGCAACGCCCGCGCCACCGGGCCGAACCTGTACTTCGCGATCTCGTGGAAGACCGGCCCGTCGTACTGGTGGGTGCGCCGGGGCATGGTGAACCCGTGGCGGTACCTCGACGCGTGGTTGTCCGGCAACAGGACGCTGTCGCCGCGCGAGGAGACGATGGCCACGCGGGCCCGGCTCGGCGAGACACCCCGCTGCCAGGTGCAGTGCGCCTCCAAGAAGGAGCCGCGCAAGAAGCGGGAGCCGCGGGCGACGCCGGACCCCGTGATCACGATCACCGTCAACCCGACCTGAGCCGTCCAGCGGCCTGAGCCGTCCGGCGGTCTGAGCTCGGCGGCCGTCAGCCCGAGGTGAGCTCCTTGGGGTCGACGACGTCGCCGGAGCGGATGCGGTCCTGGATGCCGCCCACGACGTCCCAGACGTTGACGTTCATGCCGGCCACCACGCGCCCCTCGCGCAGCCAGTACGCGACGAACTCCAGATCGTCCACGGACCCGCTGTGGACGATCTCGTCGTAGCCCGTGGTGTCGCCGGAGAACTCCATGCCCAGGTCGAACTGGTCGGTGAAGAAGTACGGCACGCGGTCGTAGACGACCTCCTGGCCGAGCATGGCGCGGGCGGCGGCGGGGCCGCCGTTGAGCGCGTTGGCCCAGTGCTCCACGTGCAGCCGCCGGCCGTACAGCGGGTTGAACGGCTCGGCGACGTCCCCCGCGGCGTACACGTCGGGGTGGGAGGTGCGCAGCGAGGCGTCGGTGAGGACGCCGCGGCCGACCTCCAGCCCGGCCTCGCGGGCGAGCCCCACCTCGGGCGCGACGCCGATGCCCGCCACCACGAGGTCGGCGGCGAGCAGCTCGCCGGTGGTGAGGCGCACGCCCTCCTCGGTGATCTCCGCGGCGCCCGTGCCGAGGCGCAGGTCGACGCCGTTGCGGCGGTGCAGCCCGGCGAACACCTCGCCCAGCTCCGGCCCGAGCACGCGGTGCAGCGGCGTGGGCTCCGGCTCCACCACGGTGACCTCGCAGCCGGCCAGGCGGGCCGCGGCGGCGGTCTCCAGGCCGATCCAGCCGGCGCCGACGACGACGACCCGGCCGGAGCTGCCGCCGATCTCGGCGAGGCTCCGCTTGAGCGCGTCGCTGTCCCCGGCGGTGCGCAGGTAGACGGCGGGGCCGGGCAGCCGCTTCGGCGTCGCCCCGGTCGCCAGCAGCAGCTTGTCGTACGGCCTGCGGGCGCCGCCGGCGAGCGTGACGGCGTGGTCGGCGGGCTCGATCCGGGTGACCGGGGTGCCGAGCAGGAGCTCGACCCCGTTGCCGGCGTACCAGTCCTCGGGATGGACGTAGATCTTCTCCCGCTCGCTCTTGCCCTGCAGGTAGTCCTTGGACAGGGGCGGGCGCTCGTAGGGGCGCTCGTTCTCGGCTCCGACGAGGACGATGTCGCCGTCGAAGCCCTCCTCGCGCAACGTCTGCGCGGCCTTCGCCCCCGCGAGGCCGGCGCCGACGATCAGATATGTGGCCATGGCCGCAGTATCCGCCCCCCGGCCGTGATCCCGGAAGGGAAACGCGGGTCAGCCGGACAGACGCCGGTGCCAGGCGACGGCGGCGGTGTCGGTGAGCGAGGCGATCTGGTCGATCACCACGCGGGTGCGGGCGGCGTCGCCGGACGCGGCGAGGAAGGAGGCCCGGAAGGCGGGCTCCAGGGTGTTCGGCGCGCCGAGCGTGACGAGCGCGGCCAGCTCGGCGATGAGCTCGCGCTGCCTGGCCTGGTTGGCGTGGTGATCCTCGGTGGTCATCACGTAGTGCGCGGTGATGCCTTTGAGCACGGCGCACTCCAGCTTGGTGGAGCGGGGCACGATGAGGTCCACCCGGTGGCGCATGCCGTACGCCTCCTTGGTGGCGGTCTGCGCGGAGCGGCAGAACCGGCCGATGAGGCCGCTGGTGAGGGCCTTGAGCCCGGCCAGGTCGGCGAAGGTGGCGGCGAAGCCGCGCGGCCAGAGCGGGTCGGCGATCAGGCGGCCGAACGCCTCCTCCAGCTCGGCGCAGTCGGCGTCGGGGGCGTACCAGGCGCGGGCCAGCTCGCACACCTGCCGGCGCTCCTCGGGCGAGCGCAGCGCCTCGGGGGTGACGTGGCCGGAGTGCAGCGCGTCCTCCAGGTCGTGGACGGAGTAGGCGACGTCGTCGGCCCAGTCCATGATCTGCGCCTCGAAGCTGACCCGGCGGGGCGGCGCGCCGTCCCTGATCCACTCGAACACGGGCATGTCGTCGTCGTAGACGCCGAACTTCGTGCCCGCCTCGCGGGGCCACGGGTACTTGGTGGAGGCGTCCAGGGCGGCCCTGGTGAGGTTGAGACCGGCGCTGCGGCCGTCCTCGGTGAGGACCTTGGCCTCGAGACGCGTGAGCAGCCGCAGGCTCTGTGCGTTGCCCTCGAAGCCGCCGCAGCCGGCGGCCAGCTCGTTGAGCGCGACCTCGCCGTTGTGGCCGAACGGCGGGTGCCCGAGGTCGTGGGCCAGGCAGGCGGTCTCGACCAGGTCGGGGTCGACGCCGAGGACCGCGCCCATCTCCCTGCCGACCTGCCCGCACTCCAGCGAGTGGGTCAGGCGGGTGCGCGGGATGTGCTGACCGGCGCCGACGACCTCGAACGGCCCCACCACCTGGGTCTTCGCGGCCAGGCGGCGCAGCGCGGAGCTGTGCAGGACCCTGGCCCGGTCGCGCTCGAAGGCGCCACGCTCGGGGTTGCCGGGCGGCTCGGGCACCCAGCGTGCCTGGTCGTGGTCGTCGTAGCGGGTCATAAGTGCAGTGATTTTATCCACTTTCCGGACTCCGCTAGTGTCAAGTTTCGCGAGAACCCCCTTCCCCGGGAGCCCTCCCCCATGACCACTGCGTTCCGTGCCGTGCTGGCCTTCACCCTGCTCGCAGGGTTCTACGTGCTGGTCGGCCTGATCGTCGGGGCTGCCGTGCTCCTCGACGTGCTGCTCGTCGTCGACTTCCACGCCAACGCGTTGAAGGCGGCGATCGTCCTGACCCTGGCCGCCGGGGCGCTCGTCCGCGCCCTCATCATGGTCAGCCGGCTGAAGGGCGGCGATGAGCCGGGCGTCTCGGTGACCCGTGAGCAGGAGCCGGTCCTCTGGCAGACGGTCGAGGACCTGGCCCAGCGGGTGCGCACGGCCCCGCCCACCGAGATCCGCCTGGTGCCCGAGGTGAACGCGGCCGTGTCCGAGGACACCCGCTTCCTCGGCCTGAAGGCGGTCAGGCGGCGCATGTTCATCGGCCTGCCGCTGCTGCAGACGCTGACCGTCGACGAGATGCGGGCCGTGCTCGGGCACGAGCTGGGCCACTACAGCGGCGCCCACACCCGCCTCGGCGCGCCGATCTACCGCGGCAGGGTGTCGCTCATCGCCACCGTGCAGGGGCTGGACGGCCACCCGCTGATCCAGCGGCTGTTCACCGCGTACGCGAAGCTCTACCTGCGGATCTCGCAGGGCGTCTCCCGGCGGCAGGAGCTGGAGGCCGACGAGATGGCCGTGGCGATCGGTGGCCGGCCGGCCATGTCCGAGGCGCTGCGCAAGATCCACGGCACGGCCGCCGCCTGGGACGTCTACGTGCAGACCTACCTGTCGCTGACGGGCGCGGGCGGGCTGCGCCCGGCGTCCGTCTTCAACGGCTTCCACGCGCTCATGAACGACCCGGCCCGGCAGGCGGAGGTCGCCGGGCTCGCCGGGCGGCCGGAGGAGACCTCGCCGTACGACTCGCACCCGAGCCTGGCGGAGCGGCTGGCCGCGATCGAGCGGCTGCCCGAGCCGCCGCACGTGCCCGACCCCCGGCCGGCGCTGACGCTGCTGCGCGACGCGGGCGTGGCGGCGCAGGCGGTGGAGCAGTCGATGTGGACCCCGGAGGCGCTGACGACGCTGCGGCCGGCCTCGTGGGAGGAGGTCGTGGAGCGCGGAATGTTCGCCGCCCGCAACGCCGAGGCGCTGCACGACCTGGCCGTGGCGGGCCAGCGCGTGGTGGGGGCGGGCCGGCCCTACCTGGACGCGGCGTTCGAGGCCATCGCCCGGGGCCGGCAGGAGGAGCTGGCGGCGCGGCTGGCGGAGCTGGGCTGGAGTCCCGCCCCCACGATGCTCGCCGGGGTGCTCGGACAGGCACTGGAAGGGGTGCTCATCGAGCACGGCCAGGCCCGGTGGACGCTGTCCTGGTCGGGCCCGGCGCGGCTGCTGTACGACGACGGCGAGGAGGTGGCGCTGGCCGAGTACGCGGCCCAGGTGGCCGCCAACCCGCCGGCCGTGGCCGGGCTGCGCAAGTGGCTGGGCGACCACGGGGTGCGCCACGACTACGTGCCGGTCCCCGACGAGGACCGGCCCGCGCCGGCGCCGGGCCTGCTCGCCTGACCGGCCCGGGCGCGGTTCCGCCCGGGTCGCCTCGCGTCAGCGGGTGTCGGAGTCGTTCTGGCTGAGCGCGGCCCGCCCGGCCTCCAGGCGGGCGACCGGGATGCGGAACGGCGAGCAGGACACGTAGTCGAGCCCGGCCTCGTGGCAGAAGTGCACCGAGTCGGGGTCGCCGCCGTGCTCGCCGCAGATGCCGAGCTTGAGCCCCGGCCGGGCCGCGCGGCCCTCGTCGGCGGCGAGCCGCACCAGGCGGCCGACCCCGTCGCGATCCAGCGTCTCGAACGGGGAGACGCCGAAGATGCCGAGCTCCAGGTAGCGCGAGAAGAACGCCGCCTCCACGTCGTCGCGGGAGAAGCCCCACGTCATCTGCGTCAGGTCGTTGGTGCCGAAGGAGAAGAACTGCGCGGCCTCGGCCACCTGGCCGGCCGTCAGCGCCGCCCGCGGCGTCTCGATCATCGTGCCGATGAGGGCGTCCACCCCGGCCTCCGCGAGGATGCCGGCGGCCTCCTCGCGGACCGCCTCCAGCTCCTGCACGGCGGCCACGAGCGGGATCATGATCTCCGGCCGGGCTCCGGGCACCTCCTTGGCGGCCTGGGCGATGGCCCGTACCTGCATGGCGAACAGGCCGGGGATCACCAGGCCGAGCCGTACGCCCCGCAGGCCCAGCATGGGGTTCTGCTCGTGCAGCCGCTTGACGGCGGTCAGCAGCGCGCGGTCCTTGTCCGACGCCTCGCCCGTCCCCGCGTCGGCGAGCGCCACGCGGACCGACAGGTCGGTGAGGTCGGGCAGGAACTCGTGCAGCGGCGGGTCGATGAGGCGGATCGTGACCGGCAGGCCGTCCATGGCCCGGAAGATGCCGGCGAAGTCGGCGCGCTGCAACGGCTCCAGCGCGTCGAGCGCCGCCTGCCGCTCCTCGTCGCCGGAGGCGAGCACGAGGTCCTCGACCAGCTGACGCCGCTCGCCGAGGAACATGTGCTCGGTGCGGCACAGGCCGATGCCCTGGGCGCCGAACCGGCGGGCCCTGGCCGCGTCCTCGGGGGTGTCGGCGTTGGCCCGCACGTCGAGGCGGCGCTTCTCGTCGGCGTGCCGCATGATCCGGTCCACGGCCCGCACCAGCGAGTCGTCCTCGCGTACGGCGTCCTTGCCCTCGAAGTACTCGACCACCGGCGAGTCCACCACCGGCACCTCCCCGACGAACACCTCGCCGGTCGTGCCGTCGATGGAGATGACGTCGCCCTCGGAGACGGTCACGCCGCCGGGCGCGGCGAAGCGCCGCTCCTCGATCGACACCTCCAGCTCCTCGGCCCCGCAGACACAGGTCTTGCCCATGCCGCGGGCGACGACGGCCGCGTGCGAGGTCTTGCCGCCGCGGCTGGTGAGGATGCCCCGGGCGGCGATCATGCCGGACAGGTCGTCGGGGTTGGTCTCACGGCGTACGAGGATCACGTCCTCGCCCTGCGCGGCCAGCTCGACGGCGCGCTCGGAGGAGAAGACGGCCTTGCCGACGGCCGCGCCGGGCGAGGCGTTCATGCCCTTGGCGATGCGCGACTTGGCGGCGTCGGCGTCGAAGCGCGGGAACATGAGCTTGGCGAGCTGGTCGCCGGTGACGCGGGTGACGGCCTCGTCGATCGAGATCAGGCCCTGGTCCACGAGCTGGGTGGCGATGCAGAACGCGGCGGCGGCGGTGCGCTTGCCGACCCGGGTCTGCAGCATCCACAGCTTGCCGCGCTCGATGGTGAACTCGATGTCGCACAGGTCCCGGTAGTGGTTCTCGAGCGTGGACATGATCTCCAGCAGCTCGTCGTAGCAGTGCTTGTCGAGGCGCTCCAGGTCCTGCAGCGGGATCGTGTTGCGGATGCCGGCGACGACGTCCTCGCCCTGCGCGTTCTGCAGGTAGTCGCCGTAGACGCCCTGCTGGCCGGAGCCGGGGTCGCGGGTGAAGGCGACGCCGGTGCCGGAGTCGTTGCCGCAGTTGCCGAAGACCATGGCCACGATGTTGACCGCGGTGCCGAGGTCGGCGGGGATGCGCTCCTGCCGGCGGTACAGGATGGCGCGGGGGGCGTTCCAGGAGTCGAAGACCGCCTTGACGGCCAGCCGCATCTGCTCGCGCGGGTCGGCGGGGAACTCGCGGCCCGCCTGCTCGCGCACGATGCCCTTGAACGTCTCGACGAGCCCCTGGAGCTCGTCCGCGTCGAGGTCGGTGTCCTGCCGGTCGCCCTTGAGCCGGTCGAGGGCCCCCTCGAAGTGCGCGCCGTCGATGTCGAGCACGGTCTTGCCGAACATCTGGATGAGTCGCCGGTAGGAGTCCCAGGCGAAGCGTTCGTTGCCGCCGGCCTGCTTGGCCAGGCCGTGGACGGACTCGTCGTTGAGGCCGATGTTGAGGACGGTCTCCATCATGCCGGGCATGGAGAACTTGGCGCCGGAGCGGACGCTGACGAGCAGCGGGTCGTCGGTCTGGCCGAGCTTCCTGCCCATGGCCCGCTCCAGGGCCTCCAGGTGCCGCTCGACCTCGTCCTCGAGGCCGTCGGGCACCGTGCCCTCGGCGAGGTAGTACCGGCATGCCTCCGTGGTGATCGTGAATCCGGGAGGCACGGGCAGCCCCAGATTCGTCATCTCGGCGAGGTTCGCTCCCTTGCCGCCGAGAAGGTCCTTGAGATTTCTGTTGCCCTCGGTGAAGTCGTAAACGTACTTGGCCACCACAGCTCCAATCAACGCCTCTGCCGGGGACTCTACCGGCGAGAATGATGAAGAAACGGCACTCATCGGTTAAGTCATCGTTTCCCCTGATCGGAGGGGTGTCACCGGTCTAATCCAATTAATATTCCGTTGATCGGGAAATTGGTTTATACCAGTGGTTTACACCAATTCTCGGGAAAGTCCGGGAGCCGGTGCAGAATCGGGGTGATCGCCTTCGGGAGGCGCCCATGGCGGCCTTCCGCACGCCGGCGAGCCGGCCGCCGGAGCGCTCGCGCTGTGCCCATGGCGGCGTTCCGCACGCCGCTCGGCGAGCAAGCCGCCGGAGCGCTCATGCTGTGCGGGCGGGCCGCCCCGCTGACGGACCTGCACCCGGCTCGTGCCCTTCAGCGCGGACCTTCAGCGACCGGCGCGGGCCCTTCAGCGCGGGACCTTCAGTGGGCCGTCGGGGGCCCTTCAGCGGGCCGGCGCGGGCTCCTGCCGTGGCCCGGGGACGGCGACGGCCGGGGGCTCGCGGGGAGCCGCCCGGCCGTCGTGTCGTCGCGTCGTGGTGTAGCCGTGCAGTCGCGTCGTCGTTCAGTCGTACCGTCGTGTCGTCGCGCTGCCGTGTGCGTCAGTCGTTGAGGTGCTGGCGCAGGTAGGACTGGACCTGGTCGAGGCTGATGCGCTCCTGGGCCATCGTGTCGCGCTCCCGGATCGTCACCGCCTGGTCCTCCAGGGTGTCGAAGTCGACGGTGATGCAGAACGGCGTGCCGATCTCGTCCTGGCGGCGGTAGCGGCGGCCGATCGCGCCCGCGTCGTCGAACTCGACGTTCCACCGGCGGCGGAGCTGAGCGGCCAGGTCACGGGCCTTGGGCGACAGGTCGGCGTTGCGCGACAGCGGCAGCACCGCGACCTTGACCGGGGCGAGCCGGTGGTCGAGGCGCATGACCGTGCGCTTCTCCATGACGCCCTTGGCGTTGGGCGCCTCGTCCTCGGTGTAGGCGTCGAGCAGGAAGGTGAGGGTCGCCCGGTCGACGCCGGCGGCCGGCTCGATCACGTACGGGACGTAGCGCTCACCGGTGTCCTGCTCGAAGAAGCTGAGGTCGACGCCGGACGCCTTGGAGTGGGCGGTCAGGTCGAAGTCGGTGCGGTTGGCGATGCCCTCCAGCTCGCCCCACTCCGAGCCGGTGAAGTTGAAGCGGTACTCGACGTCGACGGTGCGCTTGGAGTAGTGGGACAGCTTCTCCTTCGGGTGCTCGTAGAGCCGGAGGTTGTCCTTGTTGATGCCCAGGTCGGAGTACCAGCGGAAGCGCTCGTCGATCCAGTACTGGTGCCACTCCTCGTCGGTGCCGGGCTTGACGAAGAACTCCATCTCCATCTGCTCGAACTCGCGGGTGCGGAAGATGAAGTTGCCCGGGGTGATCTCGTTGCGGAACGACTTGCCGATCTGGCCGATGCCGAACGGGATCTTCCTGCGCGCCGACTGCTGGACGTTGAGGTAGTTGATGAAGATGCCCTGCGCGGTCTCGGGACGCAGGTAGGCCAGGCCCGACTCGTCCTCGACCGGGCCGAGGTAGGTCTTCAGCAGGCCGCTGAACTGCCGCGGGTCGGTGAAGGCGCCCTTGTTGCCGCAGTTGGGGCAGGTGATGTCGGCCAGGCCGTGCTCGGGGACGCGGCCGTTCTTCTCCTCGTACGCCTCGAGGAGGTGGTCGGCGCGGAAGCGCTTGTGGCAGGACTGGCACTCGGTGAGCGGGTCGGTGAAGGTCTCGACGTGGCCGCTGGCCTGCCAGACCTCGCGGGCCAGGATGACGCAGGAGTCGAGGCCGACCACGTCGTCGCGCGCCTGGACCATCGACTGCCACCACTGGCGCTTGACGTTGTTCTTGAGCTCGACGCCCAGGGGTCCGTAGTCCCACGACGCACGCAGACCGCCGTAGATCTCGCTCGACGGGTAGACGAGCCCGCGGCGCTTGGCGAGGCTGACGATGGTGTCCATGACGTCTGTACGGCGTGCCATGTGGTTGGGTCTCTTTCCGGCTGGAGGTCGGCGAGGGGATGGATGAGCTCCCAGCTTAGGGGACTTGGCGGGCCCCTCGCGCGGGAGTAGTTGCTACGCCCGGTCTTGTAGGTAAACGTCCTCGAACGCGCTCGGCTCGTGGACCATGAGGATCATCAGTGGATACATCGCCATTCTGGCGGCCGACAGGGCACGGCGGTAGAAACCGGCTCCCTCCCACTCGCTGACCAGGGCCCACAGGTTGGGCTCGTCGACGGAGCGGGCCAGCCTGCCCCGCACGTAGCCGGGCTGGGTGGCGAGGGTGTCGAGGATGGCGTGCCCCTGCTTGACGAAGTCCTGGGACTGGGACTCGGGAACGGTGTAACGGATGACGGCGAGCACGCACCCAGGATGTCAGAGGATCTCCCGGGCCCGTGCCGTTCCCGCGGCGCTAGGCTCGGCCCGTGGCCACCAACGGCAGAGGGCACGGCAGAGGGCACGGCGCGGGCAGAGGCGCGGACAAGGGGGCGGGCGGCATGACGGGCAAGGTGAGACGGCCGTTGCCGCCGGGCGAGCGGTTCTTCACGCCGGGCGCGACCGGCCTGCGCAGGACGGTCGAGGCGCGCAGCGCGGTCCCGATGACGTACCTGTTCACGCAGGTCCCCCGATGGGTGGCGCCCGCCGCGCTGGTGATCCTGCTGCTGGCCGGGTTCGCGGTGGCCAATCCGCTGGGCGGCGTGGCCGTCCTGCCGGTGATCGTCTTCGTCGGCTGGCTGGCGTACCTGTCGTGGCCGTCACTGGGGATCGGCGGGAAGCTGATGCGGGTCGTCGTGCTGACCTTCCTCGTGCTCCTGGCGGCGACCCGCTTCGGCGCGTTCTGAGGAGTTCCTGGGAACCGCCTTCCCAGGGCGGCGGGTCTCAGGGCGGCGGGTCTCGCGTCGCCACGGCGGCAGCGTGCAGTGCGGGAGGTCGCCCGGCAGGCGTTCGCCGTCCGCACCGACGGTGGCGGTCCGCACCAGCAGCTCGCCGCCGAGGAACGCGCCGCGCCATGACGCCCCGAGCCCGCCGAACAGCTCCTCCCGGCTGCTCACACCCGCCGCCTTCCCTCGTCATTCCAGTCGCTCCGCTCCCTGCGCTCCTCGGTCCAGACGACGGCGCTCCTCGCGGGGGATTTTGACAACCATTTTCATTTTGGCGCATACTGGCACGCATGATGTCAGGATTGTCCCGGTCGTACGCTGTCGGTTTGCTGGCCGGAGCCTCCCTCCTCACCGCCACCGCGTGCGGAGCCGGCTCGGCGGAGACCGGCTCCGTGACGGACGGCGGCAAGCCCGCCGTGGTCGCGGCCTTCTACCCCCTCCAGTGGCTCAGCCAGCAGGTGGGCGGCCCCGACGCCGCCGTGAGCGTGCTGACCGCCCCCGGCGTCGAGCCGCACGACCTGGAGCTGGGCGCCCACCAGATGGCGGAGCTGGACGAGGCCACGCTGACCGTCTACATCAAGGGTGTGCAGCCCGCCGTGGACGACGCCGTGGACCCGGAGCGCGCGTTCGACGCGGCCACCGCGGTCACCACGCTCCCCGCCGGGGACCACGGCGCGGAGGCCGGCGAGGAGAATCACGACCACGAGGTCTCCTACGACCCGCATCTCTGGCTCGACCCCTCGCGCCTGGCCACGGTCGCCGTGAAGCTCGGCGAGCGGCTGGCGTCGGCCGACCCGGCGCACGCCCAGGGCTACAAGGACCGCGCCGCCGCGACGGCCGCCTCGCTCGGCACGTTGGACAAGGAGTTCGCCCAGGGCCTGACGACCTGCCGGACCCGTACCCTGGTGACCGCCCACGAGGCGTTCGGCTACCTCTCCGACCGCTACCACCTCAAGCAGGTCGGCATCACGCTCGACCCCGACGCCGAGCCCTCCCCCGCCCGCCTGGCCGAGGTCGCCCAGCTGGCCAGGAACGAGAAGGTGACCACGATCTTCACCGAGTCGCTGGTCAGCCCCAAGGTCGCGCAGGTGCTGGCCGACGAGGTGGGCGCGAGGACCGCGGTGCTCGACCCGCTGGAGAGCAAGCCGTCCGGCGACTACCTGTCCGCGATGCGGAGCAACCTCACCACCCTGCGCACGGCACTGGGATGCGGAGCATGACCATGAGCCAGACCACGCAGACAACCCGCACCTCGGACGCCGCGGACGAGACGGCCTTCTCGATGACCGGCGGGCGGGTCACCCTCGGCCGGCGGCCCATCCTGCGCGGCGTCGACCTCACGGTCCGCCCCGGCGAGGTGGTCGCGGTCATGGGCACCAACGGCTCCGGCAAGTCGACGCTGGTGCGGGCCCTGCTCGGCCTGATCCCGCTCTCCGGCGGCCAGACCCTCCTGTACGGCCGGCAGCCCGGGCGGTTCCGCGACTGGTGGCGCATCGGCTACGTGCCCCAGCGGCTCCAGGTGGGCGGCGGCGTGCCCGCCACGGTCCGCGAGGTGGTGGCCTCGGGCCGGATCGCGCGGCAGCGCCGGCTGCGCCGTACGAGCCCCGCGGACCGGACCGCGGTGGCGGGCGCGCTGGAGGCCGTGGGCCTGTCGTCGCGGGCCGGCGACCCGGTGCAGGAGCTGTCCGGCGGCCAGCAGCAGCGGGTGCTGATCGCCCGCGCGCTGGCCGGCGAGCCGGACACGTACGTCATGGACGAGCCCACGGCCGGCGTCGACGCAGAGACGCAGCGCCTGTTGGCCGACACGCTCGCCACGCTGGCGCTCCAGGGCCGCACGATCGTGCTGGTCGCGCACGAGCTGGGCCCGCTGGAGCCGCTGATCACCCGGGGCGTCGTGGTGCGCGACGGGCTCGTCGTCCACGACGGCGCGCCGCCGCGGCCGGAGGGCGAGTGCGCCCGGCCGGGACACGAGCACGTCCATCCGCACGCGCCGGACGAGCGCGCGGCGACCGAGGTCCTCGGGCGCGGCGCGAGCGCCGGGCCGCTGACGAGCTGGCACGGTGAGGCATGATCGAGCTGCTGCAGACGGACTTCTTCCGGCTCGCGCTGATCGCGGCGCTGCTGGTGGGGCTGTGCGCGCCCGCCGTCGGCACGTTCATCGTGCAGCGGCGCCTGGCGCTGCTCGGCGACGGCATCGGGCACGTGGCGCTGACCGGCGTGGCGCTCGGGTTCCTGACCCATGCCGAGCCGGTGCTGACCGCCGTCGTCGTGTCCGTCGCGGGCGCCGTGGCGATCGAGCTGGTGCGGGCGCGCGGCCGGACGAGCGGCGACGTCGCGCTGGCGCTGCTGTTCTACGGCGGCATCGCGGGCGGCGTCATGCTCATGGGCATCGCTCCGGGCGGCAGCAACGCCAAGCTCACCTCCTACCTGTTCGGCGCCATCGCCAGCGTCACGCCCCTGGACATCTGGGTCATCGGCGCGCTGGCCGTGGCGGTGATCGCGGTGGTGGTGATCTTCGGCAGGGAGCTGTTCGTGCTGTGCCAGGACGAGGAGATGGCGCGGGCCAACGGCCTGCCGGTGCGCTTCCTCAGCCTGCTGATCGCGGTCACGGCCGCGCTCACGGTGGTCATCGCCATGCGCGTGGTGGGCCTGCTGCTCGTCAGCGCGCTGATGGTGATCCCGGTGGCCACCAGTCAGCAGCTCACCAGGGGCTTCCGCTCGACGATGGCGCTGGCCATGGTGATCGGCGTGGTGGCCGCGGTGGGCGGCCTGCTGGCCTCCTCGCTGTCCAGCCGGGTGCCGCCCGGCGCCGCGATCGTCCTTCTCGCGCTCGGCGGCTTCGTCCTGGCCCTCGGTGTCGGTAGATTCGTACGCCGGGGCCGGACCCGGGAGCCGGCCGTACAAGGGGATCCCACGCCAGCCAGGGAGGCTGCATGAGCACGAGACGCGATGCCGTGCGTGACACCCTTCGCCGGAGCGAGGGGTTCCGCAGCGCGCAGGACGTCTACGCCGAGATGCGCCAGCACGGCGCCAAGATCGGTCTGACCACGGTCTACCGCGCCCTCCAGGCGCTGGCCGACGGCGGCGACGTCGACGTGCTGCGCACCGACGACGGCGAGTCGGTCTACCGCGCGTGCGCCAGCGGCGACCATCACCACCACCTGGTCTGCCGCCGCTGCGGCCACACCGTCGAGGTCGCGGGCCCGGCCGTGGAGCGCTGGGCCGAGACGGTCGGCAGCGAGCACGGCTTCACCGAGATCACTCACACGGTCGAGGTCTTCGGCACCTGCGCGTCCTGCTCGTCCTCCGTCCGGGCCGGCTGAGCGCCGCGCGAGCCGTACAGGACGCCGAGGACGATCACCGCGCAGCCGGCGAGCTGGAGCGGTGACGGCCGCTCCCCGAGCGTGGCCGCCGACAGCGCCACGGTGGTCAGGGGCTGCACGAGCAGCAGCAGCGCCGTGAGCGCGGCCGGCTGCTTAGGCAGCGTGTACGTGATGAGCGACCAGCCGAGCACCTGGGGCCCGAGCGCGAGCACCAGCAGCCAGCCGTGCGCGGGCCAGGACGGGGTGAAGTCGGCGCCGCCGAAGACGGGGCTCAGGGCCGCGATGACGACCGCGGCCACGGCGGTGGCGTGCGCGAGCGGCCCGGCGGCCCGCTGGGAGGCGCCCTTCATCAGCAGCAGGAACCCGGCGTACGAGACCGAGGTGGCCGCGCCGGCGAGCACGCCCATCACCGGGTCGGAGCCGTAGGCGGCGCTGTCGAAGACGCCCGAGATGAGCACCACCCCGGCGAACACCACGGGGGCGGCGACCATCAGCCGCCCCGAGGGCCGCTCGCGGAAGACCGCCCAGGCGGCGAACGCGACGATGAACACCTGGAGGTTGCCGAGCACGGTGGCCAGCCCGGCGCCCACGTAGGCGATGGCGTGGTGCCAGAACAGCAGGTCCAGGGCGAACAGCAGGCCGGCGGCCCACGCGACGGCGACCTCCCTGCGCGGCAGCGGGCCGAGCCTGCGGCGTTCCAGCCAGGCCAGGACCGCCATGGGCGGGACGGCGTACGCGCACCGGAAGAACGCCGAGGTGGCGGGGGCGACGTCGGCCAGCCGGACGAGGGGGGCGGAGGTGGAGATGATCAGCGCTCCGGCGATCGCGACCAGCACGATCCGGCGATGTGACCCCACGTGATGCCCCCGATCGCGCTCACTAGAGATACGCTGCGTCCACGCTAGAATGGGCGCCAGACAGGAGTCAACATGCCGTTTGGCCATGACATGGTCTATTCGCTGGCCACGGTCGTCGAGCTGGTCAACACCTCGCCGTCGACCGGCGGCGACGACCGGCTGGCCGACCTGCCCACGCTCCAGGCGTTCGTCGAGGCACGGCAGGTCAGCGGCATCACCACGCTCACGGCGCGTGACCTCGGGCAGGTGCGGCTGGTGCGGGAGGCGTTCCACCGGGTGTTCACCGCGCCCGACCAGCCCTCCGCCGTGCGCCAGCTCAACGCGCTGCTGTCCGAGACGCGGATCACGCCCCGGCTGACCGAGCACGACGGCCACCCGCTGCACGTCCACTACTTCGCGCCCGACGCGACGCTGTCGGAGCACCTGGCCGCCGACTGCGGGGTGGCGCTGGCCCACCTGCTCGTCGAGGGCGAGTGGGAGCGGCTGCGCACCTGCTCGGCACCCGACTGCGACCGGGTCTTCGTCGACGAGTCGCGCAACCGCTCGCGCGTCTACTGCGACAGCCGCACCTGCGGCAACCGCATGCACGTCGCCGCCTACCGCGCCCGCCGCCGCGCCTGACCTGCTTACTGCCTCACTCCGTTCGGCGGCTCAGACCTGGTTCGGGACGGCTCCGCCGTAGCGCCGGTCGCGCTTGGCGTAGATCTCGCACGCCTCCCACAGGTCGCGGCGGTCGAAGTCGGGCCAGAGCCGGTCGAGGAACACCATCTCGGCGTAGGCCGACTGCCACAGCAGGAAGTTGGAGAAGCGCTGCTCCCCCGACGAGCGGACGAACAGGTCCACCGCCGGGATCTCCGGCTCGTCGAGGTAGCGGGAGAAGACCTTCTCGTCCACCTTGGACGGCTTGACCCGGCCGGCCGCGATGTCGCCGGCCAGCTTGACGGCCGCCTGCACGATCTCGGCCTGCCCGCCGTAGTTGACGCAGAACTGCAGCGTCAGCTTCCTGTTGCGCTCGGTCATCTCCTCGGCCGTCTGGAGCTCGGAGATCACGCTCTTCCACAGCCGCCCCGGCCGGCCCGCCCAGCGCACCCGAACGCCCATCGCGTGCAGCTCGTCGCGGCGGCGGCGGATCACGTCGCGGTTGAAGCCCATGAGGAAGCGCACCTCGTCGGGCGAGCGCTTCCAGTTCTCGGTGGAGAAGGCGTACGCGCTCAGGTACGGGACGCCCAGCTCCAGTGCCCCCTCGATGACGTCGAACAGCGACGCCTCCCCGGCCTTGTGGCCCTCGGTGCGGGGCAGCCCGCGCGCCTTGGCCCAGCGTCCGTTGCCGTCCATGACGATGGCCACGTGTCTCGGCACCAGGTCGCGGGGGATCGGCGGCGGCGTGGCACCGGACGGGTGCGGGGACGGCGGTCGGACGTTCACACTGGCTCCCTTTCGACGTGTCGCAGAGAGCGTATTCCGTGTTCGAGGTGCCATTGCAGGTACGCGGCGACCAGGCCGCTGCACTCGCCGCGGTGACGCTGCTCCGAGGCGTCGGCCGTCGCCCAGTCGCCGCGCAGCAGCGCCGTCATGAGCCCGATCGTCTCGCCCGCCGGCACGGCCGCGCCCGCCGGCCGGCAGGCGCCGCACACCACGCCGCCGGACACGATGGCGAACGCCCTGACCGCGGGGGCCTGGCACTTGGCGCACGCGTCGAGCGCGGGCGCGTAGCCGGCGACGGCCAGGGAGCGCAGGAAGTAGGCGTCGAGCACGAGGCGCGGCTCGTGGACGCCCTCCGCCAGCGTGCGCAGCCCGCCCACCAGCAGCAGGAACTGGCGCAGAGCCGGCTCCTTCTCGCCGTGGGTCAGCCGGTCGGCGGTCTCCAGCATCGCCGTGCCCGCGGTGTAGCGCGGGTAGTCGGCGGCCAGCGGCTCGCCGTACGGCCTGATCGTCTCGGCCTGCGTGACGACGTCGAGCGTGCGGCCCGTGTGGAGCTGCAGGTCGACGTGCGTGAACGGCTCCAGCCGGGCGCCGAAGCGCGAGGTGGTGCGCCGCACGCCCTTGGCGACGGCGCGCACCTTGCCCGTGCGCTTGGCCAGGATGGTGACGATGCGGTCGGCCTCGCCGAGCTTCTGCGTACGCAGAACCACGCCTTCGTCACGGTAGAGGGTCACTCGCCCATCTTATGGCCGCACGCTCTATCTGTTACGGGACCGCGTCGATGACGCGACTCTGCGCGACTCTCATTAGACTCAGACGCCTGTCCCCCGCACTACCTGAAGTTCATCCCCCCGCAACTTGCCTCGAAAGGGAGTCATGACCCGCGTGGTCCTGCTGGGCTCTTCGCCCGGCCCCGACACCGCTCCTACCGGCCTGAGGCTCGCGGCCCTGCCCGGCGCCCCGACCGTGGCAGAGCGACTGCGCAGCCAGATCCTGTCCCTGGATCCGCGGCCGGCGACCATCGAGTCCGGCGACGTCGCCGCCGCCCTGCGCGCGCTGGCCGACGTCGCGGAGTCCGCGACGGAGAGCCTCCTCATCCTCCCCGCCGACTCGGTGATCCATGACGAGCTCATCTACCAGATCACCAAGACCAAGCGCGGCGCGCTGGCCCTCATCGCCAAGGAGCCCAGGCCGGAGACGACCGACGAGGCGGCGGAGGAGACCGTCCCGATCGACGAGGCGGAGCCGAAGATCAGCCTGCGCCGCTTCGAGGGGCTGCCCGTGCGCTCCCGCGTCGGCAAGTCGAGGGTGGTCTCCGTCGGCACCGCCCACCACGCGGTGACCCGGCCCAACACGGTGATGCTCGGCCCGCTGCACGTGAGCACCCGCAACGCGCCCGTCCTGGCCGAGGCGTGCCGCGAGATGGCCGACATGGCCCACCTGTTCGGCGAGGACGACGACCTGGTGCAGCTCCTGGTCTTCGGCCTGGTGCGCAAGGGCGTGTCGGTCGGCGTCCGCGGCCGGCGCGACCTGTTCTACCGCCGCGTGACCACCCAGGAGGAGGCGGCCGCGGCCGTCGCCGACATGTCCGGCTTCGACGAGGACCGGGCCCGGCTGAACAACGCGGTCAAGGGCGCCGACGGCTTCTTCACCACATACTTCGTCTCCACCTACTCCCGCTTCATCGCCCGCTGGGCGGCCCGGCGCGGGCTGACGCCCAACCAGGTGACGCTCATCTCCATCACGCTGGGCGTGCTCGCGGCGGCCTGCTTCGCCACCGGCGACCGGCCGTGGATGGTGCTGGGCGGCGTGCTCATCTACTTCGCGTTCGTCTTCGACTGCGTCGACGGGCAGGTCGCCCGCTACGCCCGCAAGTTCGGCGTGCTCGGCGCGTGGCTCGACGCGACGTTCGACCGGTTCAAGGAGTACGTCGTCTTCGCCGGCCTGGCGATCGGCTGGGTCGTGTCGGGCAACGGCGAGGAGATCTGGATCCTCGCCCTGGCCGCGCTCGGCCTGCAGTCGGTGCGCCACCTGCTCGACTTCTCCTACGGCGTCGCCAACCGCCGCAAGCCGCCGGCCCAGCTGCCCACCCTGCCGCTGACCGCCCCCGACGACCGCGCCCTGCGCAAGGCGCTGGAGCGCCGCCGGGCCGAGCGCAGCCAGGGCATCCGGGGCGTGCTGAAGATGTGGTCCAAGGCCGGGCGGTACCGCGCCGTCCACTGGGCGCGTAAGATGATCGTCTTCCCCATCGGTGAGCGGTTCGCGGCCATCGCGATCACCGCCGCCCTCTTCGACGCCCGCATCACCTTCCTCACGCTGGTGATCTGGGGCACCGTCGCCGCCGTCTACACCCTCACCGGACGCCTCATGAGGTCGCTCGCATGATCACCTATCCGCAGGCCGCCGCCACCCCCACGCCGGACCCCGACGAGGAACGCCGCCGCATCCAGACCGCCCGCCTGCTCGCCTACCGCGACGACGGGCCCCTCGTCCACGCCCTGTCCGGTCGTCTCGGCAAGGGCCTGCCCCCGGTCCCCGCCACGCTGGCGGCGCTGGTGGCGGTCGCCGTCATCGCCGCGACCGGCCTGCTGAAGTCCGGGCCGATCCTGCTGCTGCCCGTGCTGGTCGTCGTGGTGCTCGTGCTGCCGACCGCGCCGCGCGACCACCTGGGCCGCCTCGACTGGCTCACGCCGCCGCTGCTGCGCGGCGCCGAGTTCCTCACCATCATCGCGGTGGGCCTGGCGGCCGACGCGCCCAAGTGGCTGCTGTTCGTGCTCGTGTACGTGGTCGGCTACCACACCTACGACACCGTCTACCGCACGCGGCAGAGCATCTGGCCGCCCGCCTGGGTGTTCTACGCGGGCCTCGGCTGGGAGGTCCGGCTGCTGCTCATCGGCGTCGGCGCGGCGCTCGGCTGGGCGCCGCTGGTGCTGGCCCTCCTGACGGCCTACCTGTTCGTGCTGTTCGCGGTGGAGAGCGTGACGAGCTGGGTGCGCCTGGACAAGGCGTCCGCGCAGGCGGGCGCCGAGGCCGAGCAGGACCTGGAGGCGTCGCCCGAGGACGCCCTGGAGGCGGCCACCGGCGAGGCCGAGAAGGCCTAGCCCCGATCCACTCCCGGCGAGCCGGGGCGCGTGCGGAAGCCGCGCCCCGGCTCGTTCGCGTTCCGAGGCTCACCACCAGAACGAGAGCGTTCTCTCCGCTGTGACAGGGCGTTGACAGCAGGGTGACGGCGTGTTTACGCGTAAGAGAGCGCTCTCTCAGTTCGGTCCTCGCTCCGCGCCCCCGCATCCCCAGGAGCAGCCATGACATCGCGCCTCCCCTCCGACCGGCGCCACCGGCGCCGCCTGGCCGCCGTCTCCGCGGCCCTCGTCACCCTCGCCGGCCTGCTCGTCCACGCCGCCGTCGCCTCCGCCGCCGTCCCGCCCACGCCCTCCGGCTGGTCGCTCGTCTGGTCGGACGACTTCAACGGCACCGCCGGGACGGGCCCGTCCTCCTCCGACTGGATCGTCGACACCGGCCACGCCTACCCGGGCGGCCCCGGCAACTGGGGCACCGGCGAGATCCAGAACTACACCGGCAACGCGGCCAACCTCAGCCTCGACGGCTCGGGCAACCTGCGCATCACCCCGCAGCGCAGTTCCTCCGGCGAGTGGACCTCCGCCCGCATCGAGACCAGGCGCGCCGACTTCAAGCCCGCCGACGGCCGCGTGCTGCGCATCGAGGGCCGCATCCAGATGCCGAACGTCACCGGCGACGCCGCCCTCGGCTACTGGCCGGCGTTCTGGGCGCTCGGCTCGCCGTACCGGGGGAACTACTGGAACTGGCCGGGCACGGGCGAATTCGACATCATGGAGAACGTCAACGGCGTCAACTCCGTCTGGGGCGTCCTGCACTGCGGCGTCAATCCCGGCGGGCCGTGCAACGAGACGACGGGCCTCGGCGCGAGCCGGGCCTGCCCCGGCTCCACCTGCCAGTCGGCCTTCCACACCTACCGCTTCGAGTGGGACCGCTCCGCCGGCTCCGACCAGCTCCGCTGGTACGTGGACGGGCAGCAGTTCCACAGCGTGAGCCAGGGCCAGATCGACGCCGGCACCTGGAGCTCGATGACCGGGCACGCCGGCTACTTCCTGCTGCTCAATGTGGCCATGGGCGGCGCCTTCCCCGACGCGCTGGCCGGTCCGACGCCGACCGCCGCCACCGTGCCCGGACGGTCCATGCTGGTCGACTACGTGGCCGTGTGGCAGAGCGGCGGATCCGGCCCCACGCCGACGGTCACGCCGACCGTGCCGCCCGGCGGCGTGGACGCCCGCTCCACGATCCAGGCCGAGCGCTACCAGGCCCAGTCGGGCACCATGGTCGAGGCCGCGACCGACGCCGGCGGCGGCCAGAACGTCGGCGGCGTCTCCAACGGCGACTGGCTGCGCTTCGACGGCGTCGACTTCGGCTCCGAGGCGGCCCGGCAGGTCAGGGTGCGCGTCGCCTCGGGGGCGGCCGCGGGGGTGAGCGGGCTGGTCCAGGTACGCCTGGACAGCCTGACGGCGGCTCCGGTGGGCGACTTCGCGGTGGCCTCCACCGGCGGCTGGCAGAGCTGGCGGACGGTCCCGGCCAACATCTCGCCGGTGGGGGGCAGGCACACGGTCTACCTGACCTTCACCAGCGGCCAGCCGGCCGACTTCGTCAACCTCAACTGGCTCACGTTCTCGACCTCCTGACGTTCGGGAGGAGGCCGGACCCGTCAGGTCGAGTCGCGCACGACCAGGCGGGCCGGCAGCACCACCGGCCCCGCGTGCCGCCCGTCCAGGCGTGACAGCATGAGCCGTGCCAGCGCCAGCGCCTGGTCCCTGGCCGGCGCGCGGACCGTGGTCAGGGCCGGAGTCGTGCACGAGGCGGCGTCGATGTCGCCGAAGCCCACGATCGCCAGGTCGTCCGGCACCCGCCGGCCCGCCTCCCGGGCCGCCCGCAGCGCGCCGATCGCCAGGTCGTCGGAGGTGGCGAAGACGGCGTCCAGCTCCGGGTGGTCGGCCAGGAGCCGCCGGGCCGACTCCGCGCCGGACTCGCGGTCGAGCCCGGCCAGGGCGAGCAGGGGCCGCAGCCCCGCCTCGTGCAGCGCGTCGCGGTGCCCGGCCAGCCGGTCCTGCACGGCCACGAGGTCCGTCGGCCCGCAGATCATGCCGATGCGGCGGCGGCCCCGCTCCAGCAGGTGGGCGGTGGCCGCGCCGGCGCCGCCCGCGTTGTCCACGTCCACGTGCGGGACGAGCGAGGCGACGGCGGGCCTGCCGAGCAGCACGACGGGCACGCCGGTGCGGGCCAGTTGCTCGGCCAGCGGGCCGTGGTCGTCCGGCGGCAGCAGCACGACCCCGTCGGCCTGCCGCGCCTCCACGTGCTGGAGCACGCGGCGCCGGCTCTCGGCCGTGTCGGCCAGCATGAGCGTGATCTGCTTGCCGGCCCCTTCGAGCATGCTCGTGACGTACCTGACGATCGCGGCGATGAGCGCGTCGCCGCCCTGCCGCGGCTCGGACAGGACCAGCGCCACCGCGTCGGTCTTTCGGGTGACGAGGCTGCGCGCGGCGGCGTTGGGGACGTACCCGAGCTCGCGGACGGCGCGCAGCACCGCGTCGCGCGCCTCGGCGCTGACCGACGCCTCGCCGTTGACGACCCGCGAGACCGTGGCGCGGGAGACGCCGGCGCGGGCGGCGACGGTCTCCAGCGTGGGTCGCCGCGGCCGGCCGTCCGGCAGGCCGTTGCGGGTGATGACGTCGCGGTACCACAGGGCGCTGTCCTTCAGCCGCCGCCGCTGGGTCTCCAGGTCGACGTGGACCAGGCCGAACTTGCGCCGGTAGCCGTCGGCCCACTCGACGCAGTCGAGCAGCGACCACACGAGGTAGCCGCTCACCCTGGCCCCCTCGTCCAGGGAGACGCGCAGGGCGCGCAGGTGCTCCTCGATGAAGCTCGTCCGCTCGATGTCGTGGATGCCCTCCGGGGTCAGCACGTCGACGAAGTCGGCGCCGTTCTCGGTGATCATCAGCTCGGTCCCGGGGTACTCCCGCGAGAGGCGGCGCAGCAGCAGCGTCAGCCCGCTCGGCACGATGGGCCAGCCCATGGCGGTCACGGCGGTGGGCACGCTGCAGAACAGGACGCCCTCGCTGCCCGGGAAGTTGGGATCGCCGGCCGCGCCGGGCTGGGCCTGCACGGCGGTCGGGGTGTAGTAGTTGACGCCCAGCAGGTCGATCGGCCGGCCGATCAGGTCGAGGTCGCCGTCGCGGATGTGCCCGAGGCCGGCGGTCCGCTCGACGACCGGCAGCAGGTCGGCGGGGTAGCTCCCGCGCAGCACGGGGTCCAGGAACTGCCGGTTGTGCAGCGCGTCGATCCGCTTCACCGCCTCTGCGTCCTCCTCGGACGGCTGCGACGACAGGTCGCCGAGCTGGCCGGGAGTGAGCACGGGCGAGAGGTTGAGCACGATGCCGACCCGCTCCGCGCCCGCCGAGCGCAGCGCCTCCAGGGCCAGCCCGTGGGCGAGCAGCATGTGGTGCGCGCCGACGAACGCCTCGGCGGCCGAGCGCCTGCCGGGCGCGTGGACGCCGGAGCCGTAGCCGAGGAACGCCGCCACCCACGGCTCGTTGAGCGTGAACCAGGTGCCGACCCGGTCGCCGAGGCGGTCGTGGACGGCCCGCGTGTAGTCGGCGAAGCGGTGGGCGGTGTCGCGGGAGGTCCAGCCGCCCTCGTCCTCCAGGGCCTGCGGCAGGTCCCAGTGGTAGAGGGTGGCGTACGGCGCGATGCCCGCGGCCAGCAGCTCGTCCACCAGCCGGTCGTAGAAGTCCAGGCCGGGTCCGTTGAGGCGGCCCTTGCCGACGGGCATGACCCGCGGCCAGCTCACCGAGAACCGGTAGGCGGCCATGCCGAGGTCCTTCATGAGCCGTACGTCGTCGGCGTAGCGCCGGTAGTGGTCGCAGGCCGGATCGCCGTTGCGCCCGCCGGGGAAGACGTCCCAGATCGACGGGCCGCGCCCGTCCTCGCCGGTCGCCCCCTCGATCTGGTAGGCGGACGTGGACACTCCCCACACGAACCCTTCGGGGAAGCGCGCTGTGCTCATCGATGGACAACCCTCCGGCGACGTACGGGCGCCGCCGCGTGGCGGCGCGCGGCGCCTAGTCTGCCGCATGTCCCGTCATGCCGTGCGGCGCGCCGGGAACGGTCACGTCGCGCCGCGGCGGGGCGAGGCGGTATACAGGGCGCGTGGAACTGGACCGGCTGGATCGTGCCATCGTCGCGGCCCTCGTGGAGGACGCCCGCCAGACCTACGCGGAGATCGGGCACCTCGTCGGGCTGAGCGCGTCGGCCGTCAAGCGCCGGGTGGACCGGCTGCGGGAGACCGGCGTGATCACCGGGTTCAGCGCCAGGGTGGCGCCGCGGGCGCTCGGCTGGACCACCGAGGCGTACGTCGAGCTGTTCTGCCAGGGCAAGACCAAGCCGTCCGACATCGCGCTCGCGGTCGCGAAGTTCCCCGAGGTGGTCGCGGCGGCGACGATCACCGGAGAGGCCGACGCGCTGCTGCACATCCGCGCCACGGACGTGCGTCATGTGGAGCGGGTGATCGAGCGCATCGCGGCGGAGGCGTTCGTGGTGCGGACCAAGAGCTCGATCGTGCTGTCGCGGCTGGTGGACGTGCCTCCGGGGGCCGCGCTGCCCGACGTCCCGGGGGGTGCGGCGGTGCTCCCGACGCCCCCTGAAGCGGCCGTCCGATAGGCCGCGCAACGGATCGCCCGCCCTCGGCCCATACTCGCAACAGAACCGCGCGAACACGCCATTCACATTGCTTGGCCTGCATAAACATACATTCTTAGAGTGTCTTCGTCCCCCTCACGCGGAGTTCCGCAGTCTTGCCCGACCTCTACGGAGACCTGCATGCCCAAGCACTTCCTCATGTGCCGCCCCGAGCACTTCACGGTGGAGTACGCCATCAACCCGTGGATGCATCCCGAGGCCGGCGCCGACCGCGACGTCGCGATCCGGCAGTGGGAGGGACTCAAGTCCGTGTACGAGAGCCTCGGGCACCAGGTCAGCCTCATCGACCCGGTCGAGGGCCTGCCGGACATGGTGTTCGCGGCCAACGGCGCCCTCGTCGTGGACGGCCGGGCGTACGGCGCGCGCTTCGCCTTCCCCCAGCGCGGCCCGGAGGGACCGGCGTACCTGCGCTGGTTCGCCGAGCGCGGGTATCCTGTGCTTGAGCCGGAGCACGTCAACGAGGGTGAGGGCGACTTCCTGACCCTGGACGAGGTCGTGCTGGCGGGCACCGGCTTCCGTACGAACGTCGCCGCGCACCTGGAGGCGCAGGAGTTCCTGGGCCGCCCGGTGGTGTCGCTCACGCTGGTGGACCCCCGCTTCTACCACCTCGACACGGCGCTGTTCCCGCTCGACGGCCGCAACGTCTGCTACTACCCCGACGCCTTCTCCGAGGGCAGCAGGCGGGTGCTGGCCCGGCTGTTCCCGGACGCGGTGCTCGCGAACGCGGCCGACGCCGAGGTGCTCGGGCTCAACGCGGTCAGCGACGGCACCCACGTGGTGATCAACTACGAGGCTTCCGACCTTCAGCTGGAGCTGAAGCGGCGGGGATACGAGCCGATCCCCGTCGACCTGTCGGAGCTGCGCAAGGCGGGCGGGGGCCCGAAGTGCTGCACACTGGAGATCAGGGGGAACGACTGAGATGACGACCAGCTCGGAACTGATCGGCGTGATCGAGCGCCGGAGCGCCCACAACTACCACCCGCTGCCCGTGGTGATCCGCGAGGCCCACGGGGCCTGGGTCACCGACGTCGACGGCAGGCGCTACCTCGACTGCCTGTCCGGCTACTCGTCGCTCAACTTCGGCCATGGCAACGAGAAGATCGTCGAGGCGGCGCAGCGGCAGCTCGCGCGCCTCACGCTGACCAGCCGGGCGTTCTACCACGACCAGTTCGCGGAGTTCTGCGCCGGGCTCGGCGACCTCACCGGCAAGGACATGATCCTGCCGATGAACACCGGCGCCGAGGCCGTCGAGACCGCGATCAAGGTGGCCCGCAAGTGGGGTTACGAGGTCAAGGGCGTGCGGCCGGAGCAGGCCACCATCATCGTGATGGAGGACAACTTCCACGGCCGCACCACCACGATCGTCAGCTTCTCCACCGATCCGGACGCGCGCGACGGCTTCGGCCCGTACACGCCCGGCTTCAAGATCGTCAAGTACGGCTCGGTCGAGGCCGTCCGTGAGGCGATCGACGCCGACACGGTCGCCGTGCTGGTCGAGCCGATCCAGGGCGAGGCCGGGGTGCTGGTGCCGCCGGACGGCTACCTGACGCAGCTGCGCGAGCTGTGCACGGACGAGAACGTCCTGATGATCGCCGACGAGATCCAGTCGGGGCTCGGGCGCACCGGCCGGACGTTCGCCTGCGACCACGAGGGCGTCGTGCCGGACATGTACGTGCTGGGCAAGGCGCTCGGCGGCGGCGTCGTCCCGGTGTCGGCCATCGCCGCGAACGAGGACGTGCTCGGCGTCATCAAGCCGGGTCAGCACGGATCCACGTTCGGCGGCAACCCGCTGGCCTGCGCCGTGGGCAGCGCCGTGATCGAGATCCTGCGTACCGGGGAGTTCCAGGACCGGGCCGCCCGGCTCGGCGAGGTGCTGCACGCGCGGCTGCGCGAGCTCGTCGGCGACGGCGTGGTGACCGTACGCGGACGCGGCCTGTGGGCGGGCGTCGACATCGACCCGTCGCTGGCGACCGGCCGGCAGGTGTCGGAGGCGTTGATGGCGCGCGGCGTGCTGGCCAAGGACACGCACGGCTCGACGATCCGGCTCGCGCCGCCGATCGTCATCTCGGAGGAGGACCTCCTCTGGGCGGTCGACCAGCTCGCCGACGCCATCTCCTCCTTCCGCTGAGCACTCCTACCGCTGAGCGCTTCTACCGCTCAACGCATCAGGACCGGACGTGCGGCGCCGCCGCGAACCCTCGCCTGCGGCGGGGCCGCACGTCCACGCCTGATCACCTCAGCTCCACTGAGGCGATCTCCTTGATCGTGTTGCCGGAGGACTCGTACCAGGTGGCCCGGTCGGGGAAGGCGAGGGTGGCCAGCGCGTTCTGGAACCACGGCCCCTCGGTCACCCGCCAGCGGAACGGCGGGCGCGGGATGCGCGCCGAGCGGGCGAGCAGCCCGCCGACCAGCGTCGCGATGCCGAACTGGGTGAACACGTTGGCCCAGCGCAGCAGCGGGCTGAGCGGGTTGCGGATCGGCGAGCAGACGACCTGGTGGATGTCGCCGGCGCTCGCCTTGGCCACGTAGGAGTAGTGGACGTCGCCCGACAGGATGAGCACCGGCTTGCCCACGCGGACCAGCAGCCGGGCCAGGTCGTCGAACGAGCGGCGGAACGCGGCCCAGTGCTCCAGGTCCACGGCCTGCCGGAACTTCTCCGACAGCTTCCGCACCCACCTGCCCCACGCGCCGTCGCACAGGGCCTCGTTCCAGTTCTGCACCGAGTGGACGCCCTCGGGCAGCAGGAACGGGATCGACGAGCCGAGGACCAGCCGCTGGGCGGGCTTGGAGACCTCCTCGACCAGCCACTGCCACTCCCCCGGATCGAGCATCCTGCGGTCGCCGGGGGTGAGCTGACGGGCGCACCTGGTGTCGATCATGATGAGGCGGGTGTGGCCGAGGTCGCGGGCGTAGCTCCAGCGGGTGCCGGCCGGGTCGGCGTCCGCCTTCTCGGCGAAGTCGTCGAGCAGGCCACCCCCGTCCGTTCCGCTCTCGCGCAGGGAGCGCAGCAGCGGATCGGCCTCGCGCTCGGCCGGCGACAGGTTGCCGAGGTGCTGGTAGATCCAGTACGCGCCGAGCCCGGAGATCACCCGGCGCCGCCACCAGCTCGTCGCGGCCATCTGCTCGCGCCAGGGCTGCGAGGTGTTCCAGTCGTCGCGCAGGTCGTGGTCGTCGAAGATCATCGCGGTCGGCACCGTCGAGAACAGCCAGGCGATCTCGGGGTCGGTCCACGCGCGGCGGTAGAGCTCGGCGTACTCCTCGAAGTCGGCGATCTCGTTCTGCGGCTCGGCGTCCCTGCGGGCGTGGATGAACTCCAGCATCCCGGGCGACGGGCTGTCGGCGTAGACCTGGTCGCCGATCAGCAGCAGGAGGTCGGGCCACTCCTCGTCGCCCGCCTCCATGAGCCGGCCGCCGTAGGCGCGCAGCACGTCCTCGCCGTGGGTCAGCACGTGGGCGGTGTCGTGCGGCACGCTCGTCCGGCAGGAGCCGAACGTCATCCGGCGCGGCCCCTCGGGCGGCAGCAGCCGGATGCGGCTCGGCGGCCGGTCCTCCAGGGGCCACACCCGCTCGCCGTCCAGCTCCACCGCGTACCCGTCGACGTCCGCGGCTAAGCCGGTCAGGTCCACGATCGCGTAATGGTGCCCGTGCACCGTGAACGTCCGCGACTCGTACGAGCGGCCGGCCGCGATCACGGCGACCGTGCACGGCTTCCCGGTCTCCACCCAGATGGAGGCGCTCGTCGAATCGACGTAGCGCAGCATCGGCCCGATCACCAGTGCGGGCATCGCAACCCCTCGATTCGACAGTTCGGCACACTCCCGTACCCAAGCCTGCCAGAGTGGCACCTGGCGGGCGTGTTGATCAACGGGTTGGATCGATGAAAGCAGCACCGTTTCTCCACGACTATCAAAAAACCCAGTCGTGACGAAACACGCACCCTTAGGATGATCGCGACACCTACCCCCAAAGAGGCAGGCAATGGCGCTTACCTCAGACTCGGGGGTACTCACCAGGAGGCACTCCTTCCATGACCGTCATGGTGCCGTCAATGACGCCGGCGCTCACGAACCCGGCCTTCAGCGCCGACCTCACCACCCCGGGCCGCCAGGCCCTCGACTCCGCCCTCCAGCAGCTGCACCACGCGGCCGAGCACCTCGGGCTCGACCACGGCCTGCGCACGATGCTCGCCACACCCCGCCGCTCCCTGACCGTCTCCGTCCCCCTGCGGCGTGAGGACGGCCGCATGGACGTCGTCCAGGGCTTCCGGGTGCAGCACAACATCTCGCGCGGCCCCGCCAAGGGCGGCATCCGCTTCCACCCGGCCACCGACATCCACGAGGTGACGGCCCTGGCGATGTGGATGACGTGGAAGTGCGCCCTCGTGGGCATCCCGTACGGCGGCGCCAAGGGCGGCGTCTCCGTGGACCCCAAGGCCCTCACCCCGCGCGAGCTGGAGCGGCTGACCCGCCGCTACGTCAACGAGATCCTGCCGATGATCGGCCCGGAGAAGGACATCCCGGCCCCCGACGTCGGCACCGACGAGCAGACCATGGCCTGGATCATGGACACCTACAGCGTCAACACCGGCTACTCGGTGCCGGGCGTCGTCACCGGCAAGCCGACGACGCTGGGCGGCTCGCTCGGCCGGGCCGGCGCCACCTCGCGCGGCGTGCAGATCGCGGCCCTGGCCGCGCTCGGCCGCTCACCCGAAGGCGTCATCGTCGCCGTGCAGGGCTTCGGCAAGGTGGGCGCCCTGGCGGCGCAGTACCTGGCCGACGCGGGCTGCGTGGTCGTCGCCGTGTCCGACGCCTCGGGCGCCGTCCACGCGCCCGGCGGGCTCGACGTGGCCGCGCTGCGCGCCCACGCCGCCGAGGCGGGCGGGGTGCTCGGCTACCCCCACGCCGACGCCCTCGGCCATGACGACCTGCTGGAGCTGGACGTCGACGTGCTCGTGCCCGCCGCGCTGGAGAACGTCATCACCGCCGCCAACGCGCCCCGGATCCGCGCCCGCCTGGTCGTGGAGGGCGCCAACGGCCCCACCACGCCCGAGGCCGACGAGATCCTCGCCGCCGGCGGCACCACGGTCGTCCCCGACATCCTGGCCAACGCGGGCGGGGTGATCGTGTCGTACCTGGAGTGGGTGCAGAACATGCAGGCGTACTCCTGGAGCGCCGGGGAGGTCGACGTGAAGCTGCGCGACCTCATGGAGAGCGCGTTCGGCGAGGTCCGGTCGCTGGCCGGAGAGCGCGGCCTGACCCTGAGGCAGGCGGCGCACGTCATCGGCGTCGGCCGGGTCGCCGAGGCGCACCGGATGCGCGGCCTGTACCCCTGAGACACCGCGCCTAGGTTGGGTAAACCGTGGTGTCGCAGGTCAGGGCACTGATCATCGGGGATCTAGGGTGGGGGACGTGCTCAGGTCGGTGCTGTCCCTCACCCTGCCCCTCGCCCTCCTCCATCCGTCGGCGCCCCAGGCGTCCGCGTCGCGGTCCGTGCCGCACCATGACGTCATGACACCGGGCGGCGACCGGCTGGGGTACGCGCCCGTCCCCGCGCCCTACACCGGGGAGCGGAGGCTGGCCGGCGTGGTGCTGGCCCGTGACCCGGTCACGGGCCGGACCGTGCTGTGCGGGGGCGCGGTGATCAGGTCGCGCAGCCGGAGCCTGGTGCTCACGGCCGCCCACTGCCTGTACGACCGGGGCAGGAGCATGCGGGAGGTGTCGTTCCTGCCGGGATTCGAGGACGGCCGGCCGCCGCTCGGGGTGTGGCGGGCCGTGCGGACGTGGGTGCCGGACCGATGGCGTGACGGGCCGGACACCGAGGCTCAGCTCCCGTACGACGTGGGCCTGGTCGGGGTCGGCCGGCGCGGACGCTCCCTGGAGGACGTCACCGGGCCGGGACTGCGGACGCTGCGCACCCGACCCGGCACCTCGCTGCGCGGCCTGGAGCTGCTCGGCTACCCGGCGGGCAGGAGGTACCCGGGCATGGAGCTGTACCACTGCCTGGGCGACGCCTCCGAGGGCATCGCCCGGGGGCCGGGGGTGCTGGTCACCCACAACTGCCACGCCCCGGACGGTGGCAGCGGCGGCCCCGCCCTGTACGGCGGGGCGGTGGCGGGCGTCGTCTCGTCCTCCAGCCCGCTGAGCGACCGGAGCGGCTTCACCGTGCTGACCCGGCTCGGCGGCCGGCAGTTCGGGCGGATGCTGAGCGAGTCCGACCGGTGGATGAGCGAGCGCCTGCCCGCGAGCGCGCGGACGACGGAGCGCACCTCTCAGCCGGCCGCGCCCCTTGAGCCCGCTCCGTTCGGCTCGGATGTGTTCCCCGTCTGGGCGTGCCGCACGATGTCCTCGCAGATCGCGTGGCTGACGAGCGCGTCGTCGGCCGTGAGCAGGCGGCCGGCGTGCACGGCGTCGAGGAACTCCAAGCATGCCTGTTCGATGCCGCGCTGCCGGGCGACCGGCACCCAGTCGGGCCGGCGCACGAGCGTCTCGCCGGCCGCGTAGTCGACCACGTCACCGAGGTTGACCACCCGCCGCTTGACGCCGCCGCCCATGACCTCGCAGCTCTCCTCGGCGGCGCCGCTCACCCGGCACATGGAGCCGATCGCGGTGAACCCGTCGCCGGTCAGCTCCAGCACGACGTGCTCGGCCAGGCCGCCGGTGACGCGGGTGCGGATCCTGGTGCCGGTGACCTCGCCGGGCGCGAGGAAGCGGAGCGTGTCGACGACGTGGATGAAGTCGTCGAACACCGGCGCGGTTCTTCTGCTTGACTTCCTCCCCACGGCTGAAGCCGCGGGATTCCGGCCCTCACGGGCCGGGTTTCCTGCTTCGCCGCCAGTTGCCCGCCTGGCTTGCGCCTTTGAGGTCTTACACCGGCTCGACAGGCGTTTTACCTCTCCGCCAGCCCGGCGGCGAGGATGTTGATCGCGGCGTTGACGTCGCGGTCGTGAAGTGCGCCGCAGGCGCACTGCCACGCCCGCACAGCCAGCGGCATCTTCTCCTGCAGAGCGCCGCAGGCCGAGCACATCTTCGAGGAGGGAAACCATCGGTCGATGACGATGAGGTCCCGCCCGTACCAGGCGGCCTTGTACTGCAGCATGGCCCGCATCTGGCGCCACGAGGCGTCGGAGATGGAGCGGGCCAGGCCGTGGTTCTTGACCAAGTTGCGGACGGTGAGGTCCTCGATCACGACCGTTTGGTTCTCACGGACGAGCCCAGTGGTGAGTTTGTGCAGGAAGTCGCGCCTCCGGTCGGTGATGCGGGCGTGAATGCGGGCGACGTTGAGTTTCGCCTTCTGCCGGTTGGCCGAGCCCTTCTCCTTGCGGGCGAGATCGCGCTGTGCTCGGGCGAGCTTGCGGCGGTCGGCCCGTTCGTGCTTCGGGTTGACGATCTTCTCGCCGGTGGAGAGCGTGGCCAGTGCAGTGATCCCGGCGTCGACGCCGACCAGGTTCCCGACCGGGTGCAGCGGGCGGATCGTCTCCTCGAGGAGGATGGACACGTACCAGCGTTCAGCCGCGTCTTTGGAGACGGTGACCG
Organism: Nonomuraea sp. NPDC050733; assembly: GCF_040654215.1. Taxonomy (NCBI): domain Bacteria; kingdom Bacillati; phylum Actinomycetota; class Actinomycetes; order Streptosporangiales; family Streptosporangiaceae; genus Nonomuraea; species Nonomuraea sp. NPDC050733. The sequence continues at coordinate 46,599 of NZ_JBFAHO010000024.1, forward strand.
TGGAGGGCTTCGCGCCCTCGGGCAGGGGCCGCGACCATACGATAGCCAGCGGTTCGTGCATCTTGGCGAGGGTGAGCCGTCCGTCGCGCCAGGTGAAGGCCGAGCGGGTGTATTCAGCCGACGCCCGCGACTTCTTGCGGGACTTGAAGGTGGGGTACTTGGCCCGGCGGGCGAAGAAGTTCGCGAACGCCGCCTGAAGGTGGCGCAGCGCCTGCTGAAGCGGAACGCTCGACACCTCGTTCAGGAACGCCAGCTCGTCGGTCTTCTTCCACGCGGTGAGTGTGGCCGAGGACTCCACGTAGGAGACGCGGCGGCCTGCCGACGTGTAGGCGCGGGTCCGCTCCTCCAAGGTCTTGTTGTAGACCAGGCGCACGCAGCCGAACGTCCGGGCAAGCTCTTCGGCTTGCTCGGGAGTCGGATAGAAGCGGTACCTGTAGGCCCGCTTCACGAGCTGCGCCACGCCTCACATCATGCCAGGCCATCAGCCAGGAATCGCTTTTTTGTTCGCATCCACCGTGCGGCGCCGCACGCGTTTCCTTCCAGGGCTGAAGCTAGGGGACTCCACACTCAAGGAGGTTCGATGAGGACGAGATGGCGGGGCAGCGCCGGGAGGCCGACGTAGCCGTGGGCGTACCTGCCGTGGGAGGCGACCATGAAGGGGCGGGGCAAGGCGTCCGAGATGCTCGCAGTCCGGCAGGTTGTCGGTGAGCGGCTTGTCCACGAAGACATGCACCCCCGCCTTGAGCAGCGGCTCGACCAGCTCGCGGTGCGCGGCCGCGCCTCGTGCACGGTGTGCGGAGTGACGCTCACCCGTGCTCAGACCTGCTTCCAGACGATGCGGAGGACCGCGTTGACGACGAAGACGACGGCGAAGACGACGGCCGGGGTGGCCAGGCCGGCCGCGTAGAGCGCGAGCGCCCCGCCGCCGAACCAGACGATCTCCAGCAGGGCGCGGGCGGCACCGGTGAGCGGCACCACGGCGTTGGCCCCGCCACCCGCCCCGAACAGCGCCCACGCGGCGATGAACAGAGCCGGGGCGCCCAGACCGGCGAGCAGCTTGACCGCCCAGTTCGGGCTCACCGTGAACCCCCAGTAGCCCACGGAGGCCAGCACACCCAGCTCCAGGACGAACATCAGCGCCAGGTTGGCGCCCTTGGCGATGGCGAGCATGTAGACCTCCAGTGACTGCCGTTCGCTTACGAGAGCAATGCTCTCTTAAAGGAGCACCCACCGTCAAGAGCGGTGCTCTCTTTTCCTTGCGGCGCTCTGGTAGCGTCGTGGGCATGACAGCCAGCCGCACCGCGAGAGAACGTGTCCGTGCCGAGCTGACCAGGGAGATCGTGGAGATCGCCCGCCGGCAGCTCGCCACCGAGGGAGCCGGCGGCCTGTCCCTGCGTGCCGTGGCGCGCGAGATGGGCATGGTGTCCTCGGCCATCTACCGCTACTTCCCGAGCCGCGACGACCTGCTGACCACGTTGATCATCGACGGCTACAACGCGCTCGGCGAGGCCGTGGAGCGCGCCGACGCCGCCACGCCGCCGGACGACTTCCCGGCCAGGTGGGCGGCCGTGTGCCACGCCGTGCGCGACTGGGCACTCGCGCACCCGCACGAGTACGCGCTGCTGTACGGCTCGCCGGTGCCGGGCTACCAGGCGCCGCAGGACACGATCGGACCCCGGGTGCGCGACCTGGTGGTGTTCGGCGGGATCCTCTCCGACGCCCAACGGGCCGGGGCGCTCGCGCCGGCCTCCGCCGCACTCGACGCCGATCCGGCGCTGGCAAGCGAGGCGGAGGCGAGCCTCGGCGAGCTCATGCCCGAGGTGCCCGGCGACGTGCTGCTCCGCGCCCTGTCGGCGTGGACGTCCCTGTACGGGTGGGTGAACTTCGAGGTGTTCGGCCAGCTCCAGGGTGCCTTCCAGGACAACGGCCCGGTGTTCGGCCACTCGGTACGGGTACTGGGCGCCATGATCGGCTTCACCCGGCCCGCGTGAGCCCCCAAGCCGGCACGACCCGCCCGAAGCCGCCATACCTTTCAGCGCGTTTGAGCTTGTCCCGTTGATGTGATGGTGATTAGCGTGTGAAAGGCGTGGGGGACGCCGCCTCCTGATCTGTTCTGGTGCAGCGAGCCGTACGAGGGGATCATCTTGGCCGAACCCGATCGCCTGCAGGCAGTGGCGGAGCGGATCCAGCGGCTGTCGGACGAGCACTGGTGGGCGCTCGACGCCTCCTGCCGCCTCATGGAGAACGACGCGTGGGTGGGACCCACGGGCGCCAGGTTCGACGCCCAGGTCCACGCCGACCAGCGGGAGCTGCGGGCCGCGCTCACCCAGGCCGTGCACAGCGCCGACGAGAAGCTGGCCGCGCTTCCGGACCGGCCATGACGGAGTTCACCGGTGTCAAGCAGCCGGAGTTCGACACGATGGCGGGCAAGCACACCGAGGCGGCCGGGCGGCTGGAGAAGCTGGCGGCGGCCCTGCACGGCGAGCTTCAGAGCGCGGGGCTCGACACCTCTCCGGCGGCGCGGCTGCGGCAGCTCGCCGGACGGGTCACCGCGCAGGCCGAGGACCTGCGGCGCCGGCAGCGACTGGTCCACGAGCTGCAGCGGCAGCAGGTCACGTTCGGCCGGAGCACGCCGGCCGGGAGCTTCCTGGAGATGCCCGACGGCCTGGACGCCGCCCAGGGCCTGCTGGACGGCACACTGGCGGCCCGCGCCGCGCTCAAGACGGCCGACGGGGACGCGGCGGCGCTGCCGGGGCTGGAGAGGTACGCCTCCCGGACGGGGGACGCGGAGTTCGTCAAGGCGTTCCTGGGCGCGTTCGGCGCCGCAGGCACGACCCGGCTGCCCGGCTCGCTTGCCGCGGAGCTGCGCGACGCCCACTCCCACGGGGATTCCGACCGCGTGACCCAGCTCTCCAAGTCGGGGCAGAACACCTTGCGCATGCTTGCCGCGGCTCTTGCCAGGGGGACCGATCCGAGGAGTCCCGCGTACATGGGCGACGGCTTCCTCAAGGAGCTGGTGAAGGAGGGCCGGGCCGAGCACAAGGCGGGCGATACGACGTACACGGGCTACCAGGCTCAGGCGCTCATCTGGCGCGCCCACGACGGTAAGACGCCGTTCTCGAAGGAGTTCATGGAGGTCGTCGGGCGCGACGTGATCGTCTACGAGCACGACCGGCGCAAGGACGCGTGGGCGGCGAGCCAGGAGCCGATCTTCAGTGCCATCGGAGCCCAGGTCCCCATACTGGACCTGGCCGGCTCTCTCGGCCTCGGCACCCTTCTCAGGCCCGGGCCGCAGATCGGTGGTCCGGGCGCCGGCCCCAGGTCCTCGATGGTGGAGGATCTGTTCCACGCGGCGAAGTCCAGCCGGGAGGCGTCCCATGCCTTGCTGGCCCACACGCCGGCGGGATGGAAGGAATCCGTGCTGGACTACCTCCTGACGACCCGGTGGGGAGCCTCCCGGTATCTGGACGACTACCAGCCGATCAGCGACCTGCTGGTGACCGCGACGACCGGCCGGGACGACACTTCCAGGAGGCTGGCCGCCGAGATGACGAAGATCCTCGCCGACGGCGTCCGCGGCGCCTTCGGCAGAGATGACACCGGCAACCTGCAGATAACGGACAGGGACACGTTCGATCGCTACGCGTCCCTGCGTTACCCTCTCGGCCGAGCAATCGCGGCCAATGTCGACGAGCTGTCCCGGCTGCTCCTGAACCATGCGACGTTCGACAAGGTCACGCCTCAGGACATGTCGTACGCGCTGGCCCTGGCCGCCTCCGACGACGACGCCTTCGAGGCTCTGGTGAGAGCCCAGACCGAGCACATGCGCGCGGCCCTCGGCGCCACGCCTCCGGCCGGCACCGACGTCAAGCAGTTCCTGACGGACCGGACCGTGGAGGAGGCTCGTCCCTTCGGCCACATCGTGGAGATCCGCCGCCAGGTGCTGATCGCCCAGGGCCTGGACGACAAGAAGGCGGACGAGGCGCTCAAGACCATGGTGGGCGACGCGATCGGGCTGCTGCCGGTGCCAGGGGCCAGGCGGGTGGGTGAGCTGGCGACCGGGGCGTTCGGCGACCTGGTGAGCTCGGGGTACGACAAGCTGGCGGGGGCGGCGTACGACCAGGTCGCCGAGCAGGTCGCCCAGCGGATGTCGGATCACGGGCGTGGGCTGGATGAGACGCACCGGACGTTGGCGGACAACCGGTTGGCGGTGGAGAGACTGGCGGAGCAGATGCTGGCCACGGCCATGCTGGACAAAGGCATGCTTGACCGGCTGGACCTGGACGGGCAGCCGTTCGCCGCCGGAACCCCGGCGACGCTCAAGCCCTTCACCGATATGTCGCCGGAGGAATACAGCAAGTTCCTCAAGTGGGCCCGCAGAGCGAGCGGAAGCAGCGAGTTGCTCAACGACTTCAGAAGCACCTTCAGCGCAAACGACGATGTCAACGCCTATCTTGGTCTTGACGCCTCCGGAGATGGCAAATGAGGCGTCTTCTTGTGGCTCTGGGTGCCCTCGGGTTGCTTGTCGCGGCCTGTAGCCCGGAGACCGACATCGTCTCCACGCCGGCCTCACCTCTCCAGCCCGTGGTGGACTCCGCGCCATATGTCTGCGCTCTCATTCCCGAACAGGCGTTTCGCCTTGTCACTGGGGTGACCGGCTCCCTCGCCGAGAAGACCGACGGCAATGAGAGAAACGGTGACTGCCGGGCTCCCGGCACTGGCCCCCGGTCTCTGGAGGTGTGGTGGATGCAGGAGGGCCGCGGGATGCCTCGCGGCCACCTGAATCTGCTTATGGAGGACAGACGTAAGGTCTACACCGGCCATGGTGGAGTCGTGCTCCCTGCCGAGCTCGGCGAGGGCATGGCCGCATATTTGCCGGATCCACCAGTCGATGACCCGCCTTATCAGGTGAGCGCCAAGTTCCACTGCGGCGGCGACGATCGGCTGATCGACATCCTGCTCCCCCAGGTCGCCAAGGGCAGGGACGCGATCAAGGACATGACGGAGCTCATGCGCATCGCCCAGAAACGCTACGGCGCCCTCTACCACTGCACCCCCGGCCGCTAGTGCACCAGCTGCACCGTTCATCCGATCGGATCCCCGGCCGGATCGCCCTCCATTCCGGTCAATCGTTCGCCTGGGCCACCGTCCCGGCGCCACTATGGCTACCTTCTCCGGTGTCCGCATTGACGAGCGTTGGAGTGCGTCCTCATGGCCCTGCCCACGAAGCTGGTTCTGGTCATCCGTGCCGATCTGCCTGCCGCCTCGGCGGTGAGCGCCGCGGCTGTGCTCGGGTTGAGCGTGGGCGGACGGTTACCCGTCCCGTCGGCGACCGAGGACGAGGCCGCGGACGCCGGGGTGAGCCCTCACCCAGTCTCCGTCCTGAGTGCCGCGCCTGAGCAGTTGCGCGAGCTGTACGCGAAGGCGCGCGCCACGGAGGATCTGATCACCGTGGGCTTCGACGAGGTGGAGATCGGCCATGTCGCCGTCGCGGTGTTCGGGCCGGGCGATCGTGTCACGGCGCTGACCGAGCGGCTGTCCCTCCACGGGCCGGGCCCTGCGGGCTACGAGGGTGCGGGCGGGAGGCGGAGAAGGGGCGGGATGTTCCCCGCCGTCGATGATCGACGCTTCAGCAGTCCCGCCACGGGCGATGAGCGGTGGATGCTCGTGGACGTCCTGCGGGCTCAGCGCGCGACGCTGGAGATGAAGTGCTCCGGCCTGGACGCGGCGCTGTCCCACCGGTCGGTGGAGCCCTCCACGCTCTCGCTGCTGGGGCTGGTGCGGCATCTCGCCGATGTGGAGCGCCGCTGGTTCCGGCGCGTGCTGGGGAGCCAGGACGTGCAGCCGCTCTTCTCGTCGCCCGCGGACCCTGATGGGGACTTCGACGGGGCGGTGCCCGATCCGGCGGTCGTCGCGGCGGCGTGGGAGGCGTGGCGTGCCGAGGTGGCGTTCGCCGACGGGTTCGTCGCCGACGCGCCCGACCTCGACATCGAGGGCGACGACGCGTGGCGCGGAAGGGTGTCGCTGCGCTGGGTGCTCATCCACATGATCGAGGAGTACGCCCGGCACAACGGCCACGCCGACCTGCTCCGTGAGCGGATCGACGGCACGATCGGGGTGTGAAGAGGCACAGCGCCGGACACGACTCGACCGCGTCTCCCCCTGGTCGGGGAACGCGGTCGGGTTGGGGTCGGTACGTGGCCTTGTGGGCGTGTGCCGGTTACCGGATCCCCGCAGGTCGTGCGGGGTCCGGGGCGTCGGGCGGGGCGGTCAGCGGGTGGCGCGGTTGACCGCGGAGATGACCGCCTTGAGGGAGGCCGTCGTGGTGCTGGCGTCGATGCCGACGCCCCACAGCACCTGGCCGTCGACGTCGCACTCCACGTAGGAGGCGGCCTTGGCGTCGGAGCCGGCGCTCAGCGCGTGCTCCACGTAGTCGAGGACCCGCACCTGGACGCCGACCTTGGCGATCGCGTCGATGAAGGCCGAGATGGGGCCGTTGCCGGAGCCCGCGACCTCGCGGATCTCCCCGTCCACCCGTACGTCGGCGCTGATGCGGTCCACGTCGTCGGCCACCGACTCGTGGCGGTGCGCCATGAGGCCGAGCCGGCCCCAGCGGTTGGCGGGGGTCGGGAGGTACTCGTCCTGGAAGATCTCGTACATCGCGGCCGGGCTGATCTCGCCGCCCTCGCTGTCGGTGCGCGCCTGCACGACCTTGGAGAACTCGATCTGCAGCCGCCGCGGCAGGTCGAGCTGGTGGTCGGCCTTCATGATGTAGGCGACGCCGCCCTTGCCGGACTGGCTGTTGACCCGGATGACGGCCTCGTAGCTGCGGCCGATGTCCTTGGGGTCGATCGGGAGGTACGGCACGGCCCAGGTGAACTCCTCGACGGGCACGCCCGCCTCCTGGGCGTCCTTCTCCAGGTGCTCGAAGCCCTTCTTGATGGCGTCCTGGTGGGAGCCGGAGAAGGCGGTGTAGACCAGCTCGCCGCCCCACGGGTGGCGCGGGTGCACGGGCAGCTGGTTGCAGTACTCGGTGACGCGGCGGATCTCGTCGATGTCACTGAAGTCGAGCTCGGGGTCGATGCCCTGGGAGAACAGGTTCATGCCCAGCGTGACCAGGCAGACGTTGCCGGTGCGCTCGCCGTTGCCGAACAGGCAGCCCTCGATGCGGTCGGCGCCCGCCATGTAGCCCAGCTCGGCGGCGGCCACGGCGCTGCCCCGGTCGTTGTGCGGGTGCAGCGACAGCACGATCGAGTCGCGGTGCCTGAGGTTGCGGTGCATCCACTCGATCTGGTCGGCGTAGACGTTGGGGGTGGCCATCTCGACGGTGGCGGGCAGGTTGACGATGACCTTGCGGTCGGGGGTGGGCTGCCACACGTCGTTGACGGCGTCGCACACCTCGACCGCGTACTCCAGCTCGGTGCCGGTGAAGGACTCGGGAGAGTACTGGAAGTACACGTCCACGTCGGTGGCGTCGGCGAGCTTCTTGACCAGCTTGGCGCCCTCGACGGCGATGGCCGTGATGCCGTCCCTGTCCTGGCCGAAGACGACCCGGCGCTGCAGGGTGGAGGTGGAGTTGTAGAGGTGGACGATGGCCTGCTTGGCACCCTCGATCGCCTCGAAGGTGCGCTCGATGAGCTCCGGCCGGGCCTGGGTCAGCACCTGGATGACGACGTCGTCGGGGACACGGCCCTCGTCGATGATCTGCCGGACGAAGTCGAAGTCGGTCTGGCTGGCGGCCGGGAAGCCGACCTCGATCTCCTTGAAGCCCATGCGCACCAGCAGGTCGAACATCTGCAGCTTGCGGTGGGAGTCCATCGGGTCGATGAGCGCCTGGTTGCCGTCGCGGAGGTCGACCGCGCACCAGCGGGGCGCCTTGGTGATCACCTGGTCGGGCCACGTGCGGTCGGTCAGGCGTACCGGCTCGAAGGGCTGGTAGCGATGGAACGGCATGGGGCTGGGCTGCTGAGCGGTCATGATGTCGGGTCTCCTCGTCGGTCGATGCGAACGGCCGACGCGCATGACTCGCCCCGCGGCGAGGGAGCCGGCCTCAGAGGCCCCCGCCGCGGCGGCTAAGAAGGAGTCCGCGCAGCATGCCCTGCACGCTACCAGACGTCTCGCCGTGCACCGTCCAGGGTCTCGAATGTTGAGATCTCAGACGAAACGCCGACGGGAACGGTCAGGGGACGAGGACGGACAGGCAGGTGACGCAGCCCTCCAGCTTCTCGAACTCGGAGATGTCCACGGTGGTCACGTCGAGCCCGCGCCCGGCCAGCCTGGCGGCGGTACGGGGGGCGGAGGCGGCCATGAGGACGCGGTCGCCGCCGAGCAGCACCACGTGCGCGCCGGACTCCTCCTCGGGTTCGAGCAGGCCGGGCAGGTCGACACGGGCGGGGTCGCCGATCAGGGTGCCGTCGGGCAGCGCGGTGACGGCCGACTTGAGGTGCAGCACGCCGTCGAGGCCCACGGGCTCGATCCGGCGCTCGGGCAGCAGCGCGGTCAGTTGGGCGATGCCCTCGTCGTTGGTCCGCGCCGACCTGCCGACGTACACGGTGGCGCCCACCTGGAGGACGTCGCCGCCGTCCAGCGTGCCGGGGCGGGTGACGCGCACGGCGCTGAGGCCGAGCGCCCGCACCGCCTTCTCCACCGAGGGGACCTCGAGCCGCCGCTCGGAGGCGCCGGGCCGCGTCAGCACGGCGAGCCGTCCCGAGACCACGACGGCGTCCTCGACGAACGGCGCGTCGGGCAGGTCGTCGGCCGGCTCGACGTGGACGGGATGCCAGCCGGCCGCGGCCAGGGCGGCCACGTACGCCTCGTGCTGGGCGAGGGCGCGCTCGGGGTCGACGGGTTCGCGCTCGATGTGGGTGACGAGGCCGTCGGCGATCCGCGGCCCGGGCTTTCTTACCAGCGCGATACCAGACATAGGGCGCTTTCTATCACGTAATCAGTAGAGTCTCGGGCATGCGTGACAACGAGATTCTGAGTCGGATCAGCGCCCTCGTGACCGAGGAGCACGAGCTGCGCGGCAGATTGTCGGCGGGCGAGGTCACCTCCGAGGAGGAGAACGAGCGCGTCAAGGAGCTGGAGGTCGCCCTCGACCAGTGCTGGGACCTGCTCAGGCAGCGCCGGGCCCGCCGCGGCGTCGGTGAGGACCCGGACGGCGCCGCCGCCCGCCCCGCCTCCGAGGTCGAGGGCTACCGCCAGTAGGGACCGCCCACAGGAGCGGTGTGAGGGGGCAGCGTCCCACCCGCGCGTTGCCTCGATGTTAAGCGTGCGTTAGATATCAGCCCCCTCCCCTTGTTCCGAACAACCTTCTGCGGAGAGGCTCTGGCCTGCAACTACTCCCCCCAGGAGGTACACCAGTGAGCACACCCAAGGTGCCGTGGAAGGCGGTCGTCGGCGGCTCCATCGGCAATCTGGTCGAGTGGTACGACTGGTTTGTCTACAGCAGCTTCGCTGTCTACTTCGCCGCCTCCTTCTTCCCTGACGGCGACGCGACCACCCAGCTGCTCAACACGGCCGGCATCTTCGCCGTGGGCTTCTTCATGCGGCCCGTCGGCGGCTGGCTGCTCGGCCGCTACGCCGACAGGAAGGGCCGCAAGGCGGCGCTCACGCTCACGGTCACCCTGATGTCGGCCAGCGCCCTCCTGATCGCCATCGCGCCGACGTACGAGGCCGTCGGCTTCTTCGGCGCCGTCGTCCTGCTGGTGGCCCGCCTCCTGCAGGGTCTGTCGGTCGGCGGCGAGTACGCCGCCAGCGCCACCTACCTCACCGAGGCCACGCCTCCCGGCAAGCGCGGTCTGGCCTCCAGCTTCCAGTACGTCTCGATGACGGCCGGTCAGCTCGTCGGCCTGGGACTGCAGATCATCCTGCAGAACACCATGTCGGACGAGGTCCTCAAGTCCTACGGCTGGCGCATCCCGTTCGTCATCGGCGCGCTCGGCGCGGCGGTGGTGTTCTACCTGCGGCGCAACCTCCTGGAGACCGAGGCCTATGACGAGGAGGAGCGCGAGGTCGAGGGCGGCCACCAGCAGCGCGGCACCATCAAGGCGCTGATGGCGCACAAGAAGGAGGCGCTGCTCGTCATCGCCCTCACCATGGGCGGCACGGTCGCGTACTACACCTACACGACCTACCTGACGAAGTACCTGGTCAACACCGCGCACCTGGAGAAGCAGACCGCCACCCTGATCAGCTTCTGCGCGCTGTTCGTCTTCATGCTCATCCAGCCGCTCGCCGGCTCGCTGTCGGACCGGATCGGCCGCCGGCCGCTGCTCATCACGTTCGGCATCGGCTCGCTGCTCGGCACCGTGCCGCTGATGACCGCGCTGGGCAGCGTGGACGGCTTCCTGGGCGGGTTCGTCCTGTCGCTGATCGGGCTGATCATCATCACCGGTTACACCTCCATCAACGCGGTGGTCAAGGCGGAGCTGTTCCCGACGAACATCCGGGCGCTCGGCGTGGCCCTGCCGTACGCGATCGCCAACGCCCTGTTCGGCGGCACCGCCGAGTACGTGGCCCTGTGGTTCAAGTCCAGCGGCATCGAGTCCGGCTTCTACTGGTACGTCTCCGGTTGTGCCGCGGTGTCGCTGGCCGTCTACCTGACGATGCGCGAGACCCGCGACGCGGCCCTGAGCCGGGCCGAGCAGAAGTCGGGCGAGGCGGAATCGATCCCCGTTCGCCTCTAATCTGGCGACATGCGAGTTCTCCTGGTCGAAGACGACGATCGGCTCGCCTCAGCGCTCACCACGGCCCTCGCCCGCCACGGCCACCAGGTCGCGCGGGCGGGGCTGGCAGTCGACGCCCTCCGCCTGGCGGGGGGCGTCGACTTCGTCCTGCTGGACCTCGGCCTGCCCGACATGGACGGCCTCGACGTGCTGCGCCGCCTGCGCCGCGTGTCGGCGGTGCCGGTGATCGTGGTGACCGCGCGGACCGAGGAGCGCGAGGTGCTGCGCGGTCTGCGCTCGGGGGCCGACGACTACCTGGTCAAGCCGTTCCGCACGGTCGAGCTGATGGCCAGGATGGAGGCCGTGGTGCGGCGCGGGACGCGGCCCATGCCGGACCGGGGCCAGGTGGTCAGCGTCGGCGACGTCCGCATCGACCTCGTCGCCCGGCAGGTCACCGTGGCGGGGGCGGCGGTGACGCTGACGCGGCGCGAGTTCGACGTGCTGGCGTTGCTGGCCCGCGAGCCGGGCGTGGTGCGCAGCCGCGAGGAGATCCTCGACGAGGTGTGGGGCGATCCGCTGCTGTCGGCGTCACGCTCGCTCGACGTCCACGTCGCGGGGCTGCGCTCGAAGACGGGCCGGCCCGGACTGGTCGAGACGCTGCGTGGCACCGGCTACCGCCTGGGCTCCTCGGCGTGAACTCCCGCCTGGTGATCACGTTCACCACGCTGATCGCCTTCCTCATCACGGCGCTGGCCGTGCCCCTGGCCCTCTCCTACGCCTCCCACCGCACCAACCGCCTGCTGCTGGACCGCCGCGCCGACGCCACCCGCTTCGCGGAGCTGGCCGACCAGGCCGCCCGCGACGGCGACCACACGGGCCTGACCTCCGAGGTGGTGCGCTACGCCGAGCTGTACGGTGCGGCGGTGCGGGTGCGCGACCGCGGCGGCCGTGTCCTCGTCACGGCCGGCCGGTTCGAGGCCGACGACGCCGAGGCCACCCACCTCGCGCTGTCCGGCCGCACCACTGAGGACCTGCCGACGGTCGGCCCGTTCGGCCCGGCCACCGTGCTGCTGGCCGAGCCGGCGGGCCGCGACGCCCAGCTCTCGGGCGCGGTGCTGCTCCAGGCCCGCACCGACCAGGCCCGGCAGGACGTCGGGCTGGTGTGGGGCGCGCTGGCGCTCGGGTCGCTGATCGCGCTCGGCTACGGGGTGCTGGCGGCGCGCCGGCTGGCCCGCTGGGTGCTGCGGCCGGTCACCGAGCTGGACCGCACGACGCGGGCCATCGCCGAGGGCCACCTCGACGCCCGCGCCCACCCGGGCGGCGGCCCGACGGAGCTGCGGCGGCTGGAGGAGCGGTTCAACGCCATGGCCGACGCGCTGTCGGGGGCGATGGAGCGGCAGCGGGCGTTCGTCGCCGACGCCTCCCACGAGCTGCGCACCCCGCTCACCGTGCTGGGCCTGCGGCTGGAGAACCTGGAGCCGCACCTGACCGACGACGGATCGGCCGAGTTCGAGGAGGCCATGGCCGAGCTCGACCGGCTGGCCGTGCTGGTCGAGGACCTGCTGGCGCTGGCCCGCGTGGAGGCGGGGGCGGTCCCCGACGACAAGGAGGCCGAGCTGCGGGTCCGGCTCGGGGTGTGGCGCGAGGTGTACGCGGCGCAGGACCTCACCTTGGCCATGGACGTGCCGGAGATGTCGGTCGTGCCGGAGGCGGCGGCCCGGATCGCGGACATCGCGCTGGACAACGCCCAGAAGTTCGTGCCGGCGGGCGGCACGGTGACGGTCACGCTGCGGGACGGGGTGCTGCGGGTCGCCGACGACGGGCCGGGGCTGTCCGAGGAGGAGCGGGCCGACGCGCTGGGCCGCTTCTGGCGGTCGGTCGGCCACGCCAACGTGCCGGGCAGCGGGCTCGGACTGGCCATCGCCGCCGAGCTGGCCAAGCTGTGCGGGGCGACGCTGTCGCTGCTGCCCGCCGACCCGCACGGGCTGGTGGTCGAGATCCGCCTGCCCGAGCCGTACGCGAACGGGTAGGCCGCCTCAGCCGTACACGGAGCGGTAGTAGCGGGCGGCGCCCGGATGGAGGGGGACGATGCCGGTCCCGATGGCGTACCTCTTGTCCAGCCGGCCGCCGGGGGCCGACGGGGCCTGGAGCCGGTCGCGGGCGCGGAAGAGGGTCTCCGTGACGGTGAAGGCGGCGTCCTCGCCGAGGTCGCGCCGGCACATCAGGTAGCTCGGGGTGCCGACGGTGGGCACCGGAACCGTCCCCGCGTACACGCCGACCGGGACGTCCGCCGACTCGTAGACCGGCCCGTACGTGCGGCGCAGCACCGGGACCAGCGACCCCAGCGGGACGAGCCTGATGCCCTCCGTCGCGGCGAGCGCCGGGGTGGGCACGCCGCCCGACCAGAAGAACGCGTCGACGTCCCGCTCGCGCAACGCCAGGATGGAGGCGTCCAGCCCGAGCCGCAGCGCGCCGCCGCTCGGCAGGCCCGCGGCCGACAGCACCCGCGCGGCGGTCACCGCGGTGCCGGACCCCTCGGCGCCGATGGACACGACCCGCCCGGCCAGGTCCTTCGGTTCGAGGATCGAGGAGTCGCGGCGGACGACCAGGTGGACGTAGTTCATGTACATCCGGGCCAGCGCCGCGACGGGCTGGTGGCGTACCCGTACCGCGTCGTCGGCGCTGTCGGCGAGCGAGAAGCCCACGTCGGCGCGGCCGTCAGTGAGCATCATCAGGTTCTGTACGCTGGCCGCGGTCTTGATCACCTGGACAGCGACGCCGTCGCGCCGCAGCTCGGCGGCGAACCTGTCGCCGAGCACCTCGTACGGCCCGCCCGCCAGCCCGGTGGCCAGCCGGATCGTGTGCTCCGCGTCCTCGGCCGACGAGCAGCCCGTGGCCGCGAGCGCGGTGAGCGCGAGGAAGACGCGGCGGGACATCGGCACGAGCTCACGCTATCGAATCACGCAGAATGATAGATATGACCCAACGGGACGCACTTCTCCGGATCGCCCCGGAGCTGAGGATGTTCCTGCCCGTGAGCCGCCGCCAGGAGTGGCAGCGGGTGACGCCCGACGGCACCTCCACCCTCGGCCACCACGTCGAATCGGCCGGCATCCCCCTGACCGAGGTCGGCCCCATGACCATCGGCGGGTACGGGGTCGGGCCCTCCCGCCAGCTCGCGGCCGGGGACGTCGTCGAGGTCGGCCCGGTGCCCCGGCCCCAGCAACTCCCCCGCGAGCCGCGCTTCCTGCTGGACGTCCACCTCGGCACGCTGGCGCGGCGGCTGCGGCTCCTCGGCATCGACGCCGCCTACCACAACGACATGGACGACCCCGCGCTGGTGGTCCAGGCCAACGAGGAGCGGCGGGTCCTGCTCACCCAGGACCGCGGCCTGCTGCGCCGCCGCGCCCTGTGGCTCGGCGCGTACGTGCACGGCTCCCGGCCGCAGGATCAGCTCCGCGACCTGATGGAGCGCTTCGCCCCGCCGCTGCGGCCCTGGACGCGCTGCACCGCCTGCAACGGCGAGCTCGCGGCCGCCGACAAGGGCGAGGTCGCCGCCCGGCTGGAGGCGGGGACGCGGCGCAGCTACGACGCGTACGGGCAGTGCCGGGTGTGCGGCCAGGTGTACTGGCACGGCGCGCACAGCGATCACCTGGAGGAGATCGTCCGCACGGCGCGGGAGTGGGCCGGCAGCCTCTCCTGAGCCGGGGCGGCGCCGCGGCTCGTCCCGGAGCGGGCTTGGAGTGCGGAAGGACCGCGCGTGGCCTGGCCGGGGCGGCTCGGCCGTCCTAAGGTGACCGTGTGGCCGACCACCTTCAGCAAAACCCCGCGAGGCGCGGGAGGCGCGGTTACGCGCTGGCCGTCAGCGTCGCCGCGGCGCTGCTCGTCCTCTGCGCCGTCCTGCCGTGGGCGGGCATCGAGGCCAGGAGCGACGTCATCGGCGGCGGCCTGACCAGCGACGTCCGCGGCGTCGACGCCGCCGTGGGCGTCTACACGCTGCTGGCCGGGCTGGCGGCGCTGGTGCTCGGGGTGGCGGGGCTGCTGGGCCGCCGCCCGTGGGTGGCCGCGCTGGCCGCGCTGCCGGGGGCGTTCGCGACCGTGCTGCTGGTGATGTTCGTGGCCGACCCGGGCGGCGTCGCGGACCGGGTCTCGCTCGACCTGGGCGGGCTGCTGTCGGTGAGCCCGGTCATCAGGTACGGGTGGTTCGCGGCGCTGGCCAGCTCGCTGGCGCTGATCCTGTTCGCCGTGCTGACGGCGTTCCGCCGCCGCTGAAGCGGCCGGTCACCGAAGCGGCCGCTCAGCGGAGGCGGCCGGTCCGTCAGTCGAAGAAGCCGAGGCGGCGCAGCTGCTTGGGGTCGCGCTGCCAGTCCTTGGCGACGCTGATGCGCAGGTCGAGGTAGACGCGGGTGCCGAGCAGGGCCTCGATCTGCTTGCGGGCCCGCGTGCCCACGTCGCGCAGCCGCTCGCCCTTGTGCCCGATGACGATGGCCTTCTGCGACGGCCGTTCGACGAACATGTGCGCGTAGATGTCGAGCAGGTCGTCGCGTCCCTCGCGCGGCAGCATCTCGTCGACCACCACCGCGATCGAGTGCGGCAGCTCGTCACGGACGCCCTCCAGAGCCGCCTCCCTGATCAGCTCGCCCACCAGCACCTGCTCGGGCTCGTCGGTGAGCTGCCCGCCCTCGTACAGCGGCGGGGACTCGGGCAGGTGCTCGATCAGCACGTCGCCCAGCACGTCGAGCTGGTCGCCCCGCTCGGCCGACACGGGCACGATCGCGGCGAACTCCGCGATCTGCGACACCGCCAGCAGTTGCTGGGCGATCTGCTCCTTGGTCGCCAGGTCGCACTTGGTGACCACAGCGACGACCGGGGTGCGCTTGACGGCGGCGAGCTTGTCGGCGATGAACCGGTCGCCCTTGCCGACCGGCTCGTTGGCCGGCACGCAGAACCCGATGACGTCCACCTCGGTCAGCGTCGACAGCACCAGGCTGTCGAGCCGCTCACCGAGCAGGGTGCGCGGCCGGTGCAGGCCCGGCGTGTCCACGATGACGATCTGCGCCTCGGGCCGGTGCACGATGCCGCGGATGACCCGTCGGGTGGTCTGCGGCTTGGACGAGGTGATCGCCACCTTGGTGCCGACCAGGGCGTTCATCAACGTGGACTTGCCGACGTTGGGCCTTCCCACGAAGCAGGCGAATCCGGCGCGATGGCTGTCTGGCGAGGTCACATAGTGCATTGTGTCCCATCAGCGGGTCTGCTGGCGCCACCAGGTGAACACCTCGGGCAGCACCCGCGGCGACCACGGCGTCATCGACAGCCCCGCGAGCTCGTCCTCGGTCACCCACCGGGCGTCGGTGATCTCGTCGCCGTCGGGCACCGGAGTGCCCGACGCGAGCGTGCAACCGTAGACGGCGATCACGTACGCGCAGCGGTGCCCGTTCGGGTAGACGGTCTGGAACTCGGGGCCGCCGTACACGCCGATCACGCCGCGCACCTCGATCTCGACGCCGAGCTCCTCCCGCAGCTCCCTGGCCACGGCCTCCTCGGGCCGCTCGTCCGGGTCGACGCCGCCGCCCGGCGCGGCCCACAGCCCGGCGTCGCCGTGGCGGGCCACCAGCAGCCGCCCGGACGCGTCGAACACGCACCCGCACACCGACGGCAGCAGCAGCAGGTCGTTCCCGACCTTCTCCCGCAGCCCGGCCAGGTACGGCGACATCGGCATGTCAGCTCCTCAGCGAGCCGTCAGGACCGGCCACGAGCAGCGCCTTGACGCCCAGCTCGCGGACCACCTCCTCGTCGGCGGCGCCCGGCCCGTCGCCGGCGGTGACGAGCGCCGCGGCCTCCAGCGACCGGGCGCCGCTGGAGACGGCCATCGCGACGGCCACCTGCACGGCCGACAGCCGCAGGGAGGAGAGCGCGACGTCGGTCGCGGAGTACGTGCGGCCGGTCTCGTCGCGCACGGCCGCGCCCTCGGCGGAGCCGTTGCGCGCGCGGGCGGCACGGGCCAGAGTGATGATCTTGCTGTCTTCGGGATCGAGAGTCACGAGGACTAGGTTAGGCGCCGGCCATCCTC
This sequence comes from Nonomuraea sp. NPDC050733, assembly GCF_040654215.1. Lineage (NCBI taxonomy): Bacteria > Bacillati > Actinomycetota > Actinomycetes > Streptosporangiales > Streptosporangiaceae > Nonomuraea > Nonomuraea sp. NPDC050733. The sequence continues at coordinate 63,339 of NZ_JBFAHO010000024.1, forward strand.
ATCACCGCGCCGACCAGCTTCTCGGTGCTCTCCGGCTCGACGCGGGCCATGCCGGTGTGGACGACGGAGACGAGTGTGTCGCCCGAGCGGGCCAGCACCACGTCCATCGTGTACGGGTAGCCGCGCAGCCTGCCCCGCAGCCGGGCGCTCACGGCCTGGTCGCCGGGCGCCTGGACCGGCAGCGAGCGCAGCCTGAGCCGCGTGCCGCCGGGCGCCCGCAGCGCCTGGCACTGGGACAGCGACTCGGCGAGCGCGTCGAGGTGGCTCTCGACCTCGGAGCCCGAGTAGCGGGCCAGGCCCACGGCCACCTGCTCGCCGACCCCGTCCCCCTGATAGCTGACCGCCGCCTGCCCGGTCAGCGACCGCTGGGGTGCCCGCCCGCCGGCGGGCTGGAGGGCGGCGCGGCAGTCGCGGTCGGCCACCCTGAACGGCACCCGCCACGCCTCGCCGGCCCGGGGCGAGAAGCCGTCGGGCAGCCCTTTCGGCCCGTCGAGCAGCACGCGCAGCCGGGACTCCGACCGTGAGCCGGTGTGCGTGCTCGTGTGCGTGCCGGCGCGCGTGCCTCTGTCCTCCCGGCCTCTCCGCGCCTCGCACGCCGCCAGGCATCCGGCCAGGAGCCCGGCCGCCGTGACGAGCCCGATGATCCGCAGTCCGCGTCGCATGATTACCTCCGCACGCGGATCTCCCCGGGGGGGTAACCGGACAACCCACTGCACTCGCCAATAAAGCCTCAAACGCCGAAAGGGTGCTCTCGTCCGGCCTTCCGGACGAGAGCACCCTTTACGTCAAGCAACGTCACGATCGTGATGATCGAGACGTTGCCGCCCCCCGGGGAGCGCCCTCCGGCCGCGAACCCCACCCGGCGTTCGGACGCTTCCCTCGTTGACACCCTCCGCACTGGGCGTCGAGACAAGACTGGGGCAACGCGCTTGCAGAAGACTTGTAGAACGCTTGCCACAACTGCCGACAAAAGCCGCATCCCTGCAATCAAGCGGGCCTGAGGTCAGGAGCGGTCCTGGTGCTCGGCGGCGGCCGGGACGGCCTCGTCCTCCGGTGGCGTGACCCGGCGGACCACGACCGTGCTGATGCGGTTGCGGCGGCCCGCGAGGCTCTCGGCGGTGAGCCGGAGCCCGGCCACCTCCGCCTGCGAGCCGGCGATCGGCACCCGGCCGAGCGCGTGGGCCAGCAGCCCGCCGACCGTCTCCACGTCGTCGACCTCGATCTCCGTGTCGAACAGCTCGCCCAGCTCGTCCACCGGCATCCGGGCCGTCACCCGCAGCGCCCCGTCGGGCGTGGACTCGACGCGGGGCGCCTCCTGGTCGTACTCGTCGGTGATCTCACCGACGATCTCCTCCAGGACGTCCTCGATGGTGACGAGACCGGCCGTCCCGCCGTACTCGTCGATGACGATCGCCATGTGGATCTGCCGCGCCTGCATCTCGCGCAGGAGCTGGTCGATGGGCTTGCTCTCGGGCACGTACGTGGCCGGGCGCATGGTCGAGTCGATCCGCTCCGTACCGCCGTCCTGGCCGGACTCGTGCACCCGGCGGATGATGTCCTTGAGGTAGGCGATGCCGACGACGTCGTCCTCGTTCTCCCCCACGACGGGGATGCGGGAGAAGCCGCTGCGCAGCGCCAGCGAGAGCGCCTGGCTGAGCGTCTTGCCCCGCTCGATGAAGACCATGTCGGTGCGCGGCACCATGACCTCGCGCACCAGTGTGTCGCCCAGCTCGAACACCGAGTGGATCATCTCGCGCTCGTCCGGCTCGATCACCCGGCGCTCCTCGGCGAGGTCCACCAGATCGCGCAGCTCGGCCTCGGAGGTGAACGGGCCCTCGCGGAAGCCCTTGCCGGGGGTCAGCGCGTTGCCGAGCAGGATGAGCAGCTTGGGCAGCGGGCCGAAGATGCGGGTCAGCCCGTAGACGATCGGCGCCCCGGCCAGCGCGATGGGCTCGGCGTGCTGGCGGCCCAGGGTGCGCGGCGAGACGCCGACGATCACGTAGCTGACCACGATCATCACTGCGGCGGCCGTCACGTACGCCCACCCCTGGTTGCCCAGCCGGTCGATGCAGAGCAGCGTCACGATCACCGTGGCGACCAGCTCGCAGCTCAGCCTGAGCAGCAGGAGCAGGTTGAGGTAGCGCGGCGGGTCGGTGACGATGGCCTGCAGCCGCACGGCGCCGCGCCTGCCCTCGCGCACGAACTCCTCCGCCCGCACCCGTGAGATGCGGGTCAGAGCCGTCTCCGCGCTGGCGATCAGGCCACCGATCACCACGAGGGCGATGGCCAGGGGCAACCAGGCGTTCACCGCGGGTCGCGCACCTCCTGCCACGCCTCCAGCAACCGCGCCTGCAGCCCGAACATCTCCTTGTGCTCCTCCGGCTCGGCGTGGTCGTAGCCGAGCAGGTGCAGGATGCCGTGCGTGCACAGCAGTTCGAGCTCGTCGCGGGCCGAGTGGCCGGCCTCCTCGGCCTGCCGGGCCGCCACCTGCGGGCAGAGCACCACGTCGCCGAGGAGCGCCGGATCCGTGGGCGCGTCGACGTCGCCGCGCGCCCCGCCGCCCGGACGCAGCTCGTCCATGGGGAAGGCGAGGACGTCGGTGGGGCCGGGCTCGCCCATCCACTTCTCGTGCAGGTCGGCCATGGCGTTCTCGTCGACGACCATGATGGACATCTCGGCGAGCGGGTTGACGCCCATCTCGCCGAGCACGTGGGCGGCGAGGCGGACGATGTTCTCCTCGTCCACCTCGACGCCCGACTCGTTGTTGATCTCGATGCTCATCGCCGCTTACCCCGGTGCTGGATCGACTTGGCGGGCTCCGTCGCCTCCTGGAGCGCGTCGTAGCGCCCGTAGGCGTCCACGATCTCGCTGACCAGCTTGTGGCGGACCACGTCGGCGCTGGTCAGGCGGGAGAAGTGGATGTCGTCGATGCCCTCGAGGATCTCCTGCACGACGCGCAGCCCGCTCGTGGTGCCCGCCGGCAGGTCGACCTGGGTCACGTCGCCGGTCACCACGATCTTGGAGTTGAAGCCGAGCCTGGTCAGGAACATCTTCATCTGCTCGGCCGAGGAGTTCTGGGCCTCGTCGAGGATGATGAAGGCGTCGTTGAGGGTGCGGCCCCGCATGTACGCCAGCGGCGCGACCTCGATCGTGCCCGCCGCCATCAGCTTGGGGATGGAGTCGGGGTCGACCATGTCGTGCAGCGCGTCGTACAGCGGCCGGAGGTAGGGGTCGATCTTCTCGTACAGCGTGCCCGGCAGGAAGCCGAGCCGCTCGCCCGCCTCGACGGCCGGGCGGGTGAGGATGATCCGGTTGATCCGCTTCTCCTGGAGCGCCCGCACGGCCTTGGCCATGGCGAGATACGTCTTGCCGGTGCCGGCCGGGCCGATGCCGAAGACGACCGTGTGGTTGTCGATGGCGTCGACGTAGCGCTTCTGGTTGACGGTCTTGGGCCGGATCGTCCGGCCACGCGAGGAGAGGATGTCGAGGGAGAGCACCTCGGCCGGCCGGTCGGAGGTCATGCGCAGCATGGCGATGCTCCGCTCGACCGCGTCGGGCGTGAGCTCGCCGCCGCTTCGCAGCACTTCGACGAGCTCTTCGAACAGCCGCACCACGGCCCCGCTCTCGTCGGGGCTGCCGGTGACGGTGATCTCGTTTCCTCGGACGTGAATGTCGGCCCGGAAGGCGCCCTCGATGACACGCAACAGCTCGTCACGGGAGCCCAGGAGGCTGACCATCGGGTATTCGTCCGGAATCAGCACCTTGGCCTGTGTGCGCATCGGAGGTGCGGTCCGGCGGGATTCGTGTAGTTCGGACATGGGCAGGCCAGCGGCCTGATGCCTCCCGGTCTGTTCGTGTGTGCTTCTCCGCCCATGGTAGCCGGGACCACGCGAATCGCTCTCGCCAATATCACCCCGGCGGCCACGTCAGGTCACGGCCGCCCAGCACGTGCGCGTGGACGTGGAAGACCGTCTGGCCCGCGGCGGGCCCGGTGTTGAGGACCACGCGGTAGCCGGCGTCCGCCACGCCCTCCTGGACGGCCACCGCGTGCGCGGCCTTGAGGACGTCGTCGGCCAGGCCGTCGTCGGCCGCCGCCAGGGCCGCCGCGTCGGCGTGGTGCTCCTTGGGGATCACCAGCACGTGGGTCGGGGCCTGCGGGTTGCGGTCGCGGAACGCGAGCGCCCGATCGGTCTCCAGGACGACCTCGGCCGGGATCTCCTTGGCGACGATCTTGCAGAAGATGCAGTCGGTCACATGGTCACCCTACCGAGGCACTCCGTCCTCCTCACGGTGATCACCGCGCTATGCTGCTTCCGCCCCGCCTGGAACGTTCCGAACTCCCTGCGCCTGTTGCGAATCGGTGACCGAGCCCGCCGTGCGCAGGAAGATCCTCGCGGTTAGGGTGGGTGTGCGACACTTCGGCACAACAGGACAATCAGGGTCTGGGCAAGGCCGCCTGGCGAGGACACGACTGGGTAATGCCCCCTAAGGAACCGGAAGAGCGTAAACCCTCTCGGAAGGCCGCGCGTCCTCATGAGGTGACCACCGAGACCCTGCTGGCCGACAGGTCGTTAGGGGCGGTGCCGGTCGGGTGGGACGCCGACATGGCCGTGACCGCGCTGTACAGCGCGCACTTCCGGTCATTGGTGCGTCTCGCTGTGTTGCTGGTACGCGACATGGCGACCGCCGAGGAGGTCGTGCAGGACGCGTTCGTCGCCATCCACGGCGCCTGGCGGAGACTGCGCGACCCCGACAAGGCACTCGCCTACCTGCGTCAATCCGTCGTCAACCGCTCCCGATCCGTGCTGAGACACCGCGCGGTCGTCGAGAAGTATGCTCCCAAGGGTCTGCCCGACGCCCCGAGCGCCGAGAACGGCGCGATCGGCGAGCTCGAACGCTCGGCCGTGATCGAGGCGCTGCGGGCCCTGCCGGCACGTCAGAGAGAGGCACTCGTCCTTCGCTACTACGGTGATCTGTCCGAGGCTGAGATCGCCCACGCCATGGGCATCAGCAAGGGAGCGGTCAAGAGCCACACCGCGCGTGGCATGGCCGCCTTGCGTTCCGTCCTGGAGAAGATGTCATGACCCAGCCCCCCGACGAGTACGGCGACGTACTGCGCCGTGTGCTCCGCGCGGAGGCGGACACGGTCGTGCCCTCGCCGGACGGACTGGAGATCATCCGTGCCCGCATCGAGCGGCGCGGTATCCGCAACCTGTTCTGGTGGCGGGCGGGCGCCGCCGCGGCGAGCGCGGTGCTGGTGGCCGGCACGATCGTGATGGTGGTCCCCGAGCTGCGCCACCAGGTGCTGCGGGAGACCGTGCAGGACGTCCGCACCACCTCGACCCCGCCCGCCGGGTCCTCCACCAACCGGGCCGTGTCGCCCGATCCGCCGCAGCGCAGCGAGGAGCATGAGGTCGTGGTGCTGCCCGAGCCCACGACGCGGCCGCCGCGGCACGTCCCCGAGACCGCCAGGTCGACCAGCAAGCCGACGCCCACGGCGTCCTCCCCCAACCCGTGCCCCACGCCGCCCGGCGAGCCGGCCGGCCGGCGGACCGCCGGACAGGTCGACGACCAGACGGACGGGCCGACGTCCGACCAGACGGACGGGCGGACGGACGAGCCGACGGACCAGCCGACGGGCGGGCCGGCCGAGCCGCGCAACGACTGTCCCGGCACGACGCCCACCCCGACCCGGACGCCCACCCCGGCCGCCACGGTGACCGAGACGGCGCCGGCGGCCGTGCCGTGCCCCGCCGACGACTGCCCGGCCGACGCCCCCGAGCCGACGCAGCCGGTCCAGACCGTCACCACGATCCTGGACGCCAGCCCGCTCTCCTCGCAGTAGGGCCACCGGCGCCCGCGAGGCGGGCCGGCGTCAGCGGGTCACCAGCGCCCGGTACGAGCCACTCGGCGGGTGATCGACAGCCGGTACGAGCCGTTCAGCGCGTCACCAGCGGCCGGTACGGGCCATGAGGACCGCGGCCGCCGCCACCCCCGCCGTCGAGGTGCGCAGCACCGTCGGCCCGAGCAGCACCGGCACCGCTCCGGCCGCCCGGAACCGGGCCACCTCCTCCTCCGACACCCCGCCCTCGGGGCCCACGACCATGACCACGTCGCCGTCGGCCGGAGTCTCCAGGCGCGACAGCGGCTCGGCGGCCTCCTCGTGCAGCACCAGCCCGAGGGCCGCGCCGCGCAACAGCGCCTCGACCTGAGCCGTGGAGGCCGGCTCGGTCACCTCGGGCAGGTGGAAGCGGCGGGCCTGCTTGCCCGCCTCGCGCGCGGTGGAGCGCCAGCGGGCCAGCGCCTTGGCCGCCCGGTCGCCCTTCCACTGGGTGATGCTGCGCGAGGCGGACCACGGGACGATCACGTCCACGCCCGCCTCGGTCATCATCTCGACGGCCAGCTCACCCCGGTCGCCCTTGGGCAGGCCCTGCACGGCGACGATCCGGGGCCGCGGCGCCGGCACGTCGTGGCGGGCGACCACGTCGAGCCGGAGGGAGTCCTTCAGCGCCTCGCGCACGACGCACTCGGCCACCGCGCCGGCGCCGTCGGTCACGTCCACCCGCTCACCGGCGCGCAGCCGGCGCACGGCGGCGGCGTGCCGTCCCTCGGGCCCGTCGAGCAGCAGCTCCGGCCCGTCGAGGGCGTCGGACAGGAAGACGGGAACGCTCACGTTCGCCCGTCACCACCCCGCGGCGGCCTCATCTCCCGTTGAACGCGTCGCGCAGCCGTGAGAAAAAACCCTGCTGCCCCGGTGCGAACTTACCCGGAGGCCGCTCCTCTCCCCGGAGCTTGGCCAGCTCCCGCAGCAGCTCTTCCTGCGCCGGGTCGAGCCGCGACGGCGTCTCGACGTTGACGTGGATCAGCAGGTCGCCGCGGCCGCTCTCGTTGAGCCGCTGGACGCCCCGGCCGTACATCGTGATGACCTGCCCCGACTGGGTGCCCGGCCGCACGTCGAGCTCCTCGGAGCCGTCGAGCGTCTCGACGGTGAGGATCGTGCCGAGCGCCGCGGCCGTCATCGGGATCTGCACCGTGCAGTGCAGGTCGTCGCCGCGCCGCTCGAAGATCTCGTGCGGGCGCTCGACGATCTCCAGGAACAGGTCGCCGGGCGGGCCGCCGCCGGGGCCGACCTCGCCCTCGCCGGCGAGCTGGATGTGGGTGCCGTCCTCGACGCCCGCCGGGATGCGCACCTTGATCGTACGGCGGGTGCGCACGCGGCCGTCGCCGGAGCACTCCTGGCAGGGATGCCGGATGATCGACCCGAAGCCGCCGCACTGGGGGCACGGCCGGGACGTCATGACCTGGCCCAGGAACGACCGGGTGACCTGGGAGATCTCGCCGCGGCCGTTGCACATGTCGCAGGCGTCGGGGTGGGTGCCGGGCGCGGCGCCGGCGCCCTGGCAGACCTCGCACAGCACGGCCGTGTCGACGACCAGCTCCCGGGTCGTGCCGAACGCGGTCTCGCGCAGGTCCAGCTCGACGCGGATGGTCGCGTTGCGGCCCCTGCGGGCGCGCGAGCGGGGCCCGCGCGCGCCGCCGGCCGAGCCGAAGAACGCGTCCATGATGTCGCTGAACGGGAAGCCCGCGCCGAAGCCGCCGGCCCCCGCGCCCGCCCCGCCGCCGCCGAACGGGTCCGCGCCCAGGTCGTACATCTGGCGCTTGTTCGCGTCGGACAGGACCTCGTAGGCCTGCGTGATCTCCTTGAACCGCTCCTGGGTCTCAGGATCGGGGTTCACGTCAGGGTGGAGCTCCCGGGCCAGCCTGCGGTAGGCCTTCTTGATCTCGTCCTGACTGGCGTCACGGCGCACCCCGAGGGTGGCGTAGTAGTCGCTGTTTGCCACTTATCGACCTCTTATGATGCAGCCAGGATCTGGCTGACGTAGCGTGCCACCGCGCGTACGGCGCCCATCGTCACGGGGTAGTCCATCCTCGTGGGACCCAGCACGCCGAGCCGGGCCAGTTGGTTGTCGCCAGAACCGTATCCGGTCGCGACGATGGACGTGCCGTGCAGATAGGGGTTTTCCGAGCCGATGCGCACGGTGAGCGCGGACGGGGTGTCGCTGGACGTCTCGCCGAGCAACCGCATGAGCACGACCTGCTCCTCCAGGGCCTCCAGCACGTCGCGCAGGCCGACGGTGAAGTCGGCGCCGGCGAGGTTCGCCGCCCCGGCGAACACGATCTTCTCGTCGTGGCGTTCGACGAGGGTCTCCAGCAGCACCGACAGGATCGTGGCCACCGCCGGCCGGTCCTCGGCGGGCAGCCGCTCGGGCAGGTCGGCGACGAGGTCGGGCACGGCGCTCAGGCCGCACCCGTCGAGACAGGCGTTGAGCACGGCCCGCAGGTGGGCGATGCGGGTGTCCTCCACGACCTCGGGCAGCTCGACGACGCGCTGCTCGACGCGGCCGGTGTTGGTGATGAGCACCAGCATGACGCGCCGCTCCGAGAGCGGCACCAGCTCGACGTGCCGGACGGTCGAGCGGGTCAGCGTCGGGTACTGCACGACCGCGACCTGCCGGGTGAGCTGCGCGAGCAGCCGCACGGTGCGGGTGACCACGTCGTCGAGGTCGACCGCCCCGGCCAGGAACGTCTCGATCGCCCGGCGCTCCGCCCCGGACAGCGGCTTGACCTGCGACAGCCTGTCGACGAACAGCCGGTAGCCCTTGTCGGTCGGCACGCGGCCGGCACTGGTGTGCGGCTGGGTGATGTAGCCCTCCTCCTCCAGCGCGGCCATGTCGTTGCGCACCGTGGCGGGGGACACCTTGAGATTGTGGCGCTCGGCCAGCGCCTTGGAGCCCACCGGTTCGTTGGTGGACACGTAGTCTTCGACAATGGCGCGGAGCACCGCCAGCTTACGTTCGTCGAGCACGTGCTCACCTCCTGCCTCTGCCTCGGGGAACGACCCTCTAGCACTCTGTGTTCCCGAGTGCCAAGTGTACGGCTCTCACCCACAAGGTGCGATAACAGCCGGCCATCCTGCCGCTGGCGCGGGCCCGCCTCCAGGGATCACACTTGCCGACATGACCGACGAGTCCCCCTCCCAGCCGAACGGCCCGGCGCCCGGGTCCGGCCCCTATCCCGGTCAGCCTCCTCCTCCGCCGTACGGCCGGCAGCCGTACCAGACGGGGCCGCACGGCATGCCGCCGCAGCAGGCCCCGTACCCGCGGCAGCCCCCGTACCCGCAGCCTCCGTACCCGCAGCAGCCCTACGGGCCGGGGCCGGTGACGGGCGAGCAGGCCGCCTACCCGCAGGTCCCGTACCAGCCGGGCCCCTACGGCTCTCCTTCGGGCGAGCAGGGGCCGTACGGCGGCCAGCCGCTCACCGGCCCGTACGGCAGCCCGCCCTTCCCGGTGGCCGGCGCGTACGCCGGCGGCCCGCTGTACGCGCCCCGGGTGGACCCCAAGCTGCTCCGGCCCCCGCTGTGGTGGGTGTGGGCCGCCTGGGGACTCGCGCTGGTGTGCGTGGTGGCCGGGGTGGCGCTGTTCGCGAGCGGCGTGGCGGACACGGCGCGGAGCGCGCTGCCGACGAAGACGTTCGGCTCCGGTGAGACCGTCACCGTGACCGTGGACCCGGCCGACGAGCCCGTGGTGTACCTGGCCAGCGCCTCGCCGGTGCAGTACACCTGCTCGGCCGGCGGCGGCACCGGCAGGGCGCTGCTGGCCAGGATGCCCGGGAGCATGACGGTCACGCAGGACTCGACCACCTGGCGGGCCATCCTCGCCCTGAACGTGCCGGAGGCGGGCGCCTACCAGCTCAAGTGCGACACCGCCGAGGGATCGGGCGCGCGCTTCGCGGTGGGATCGGCCGTGGACGCCGGCGGGCTGCTGGGCGGCGTGGCCGCGCTGTTCCTGCTGCCCGGGGCGGGCGTGCTCGTGGCGGTGGTCCTGACCGTCGTCGTCCTGGTACGGCGCAGCGGCCACCGCAAGCGCCTCGCGGCAGGCGGGTGATTTGCTACGGTCCCCGGTGTGTATGACGGTGATGTTCTCGCGGGCAACTGGCGGCGGCCGGGCAAGGGCACGATCCCGAAGGTGCCCGCCGAACCCGACCTCGTGGTGGAGGACGCCGACAGCGGGTTCTGCGGCGCGATCGTGGCCTGCGACAAGGAGGCCGTCACGCTGGAGGACCGGTTCGGCAGGCGGCGCCTGTTCCCGCTGGCGCCCGCCGCGTTCCTGCTGGAGGGCAGGCCCGTGACGCTGGTGCGGCCGGTCGCGGCGCCCGGCGGGCCGAGGCGCAGCGCGTCGGGGTCGATCGCGGTCGAAGGCCTGCGCGCCAAGGTCGCCAAGGAGAGCCGCATCTACGTCGAGGGCGTGCACGACGCCGCCCTCGTCGAGAAGATCTGGGGCCACGACCTGCGCGTGGAGGGGGTGGTCGTCGAGTACCTGGAGGGCGTCGACGACCTGCCCGCGATCGTCGAGGAGTTCGGCCCCGGGCCGGGGCGCCGGCTGGGGGTCCTGGTGGACCACCTGGTGCCCGGCTCCAAGGAGAGCCGCATCGCGGCCCGGGTGACCTCTCCGGAGGTGCTGGTGGTCGGGCATCCGTTCATCGACATCTGGCAGGCGGTCAAGCCGTCCGCGCTGCGCATCCCCGCCTGGCCGGACGTGCCGCGCGGGGTGCCGTGGAAGGAGGGCGTGATCGCCGCCCTGGGGTGGCGCGTGGAGCCCGCCGAGGCGTGGCGGCGCATCCTGGGGGCCGTCTCCTCGTTCGCGGATCTGGAGCCCGAGCTGCTCGGCCGGGTGGAGGAACTGATCGACTTCGTCACGGAGGCACCATGAGCCAGGATCCGCCGCAGCACCAGCCGGACGACGACGTCACCCGGCGCGTCCCCCGCCCGGACCAGCCAGGCCCGGCCTCGGGGCCGCACCCTGGACCCGGTTACGGCTCGGGGCCGCAGTCGGGTGGCCAGGGCCACGGTTACGGCCAGCAGCCGCCTCCGCCGCCGGGGTACCAGCAGCCCGGATACCCGGGGCCCGGATACTCGGGGCCCGGATACTCGGGGCCCGGATACCAGCAGCCCGGTCACCCGCAGTCGGGCCCTCACCAGCCCGGGCCTCAGCAGCCTGGATACGGCTACCAGCAGCCTGGCCACCCGCCGCCCGGTTACCCAGGCAGCTCCGGATACCAGCAGCCCGGTTACGGCTACCCGCCGCCGCCCCTGCGCCCGCCGCACCAGCCCGGTGTGTACGGCCCGCGCCCCGGCACCGACGACACCACCATGGCGATGCTCTCCCACCTGCTGGGCCTGCTGGTCTCCTGGGTCGGCCCGCTGATCATCTACATGATGAAGAAGGACGAGGCCCCGTACGTCAGGGACCAGTCGGCCGAGGCGCTGAACTTCCAGATCACGATGTTCATCGGCTACGTGGTCGCCGGAATCCTGTCGATCTTCGTGATCGGGCTGTTCCTGTTCCCGGTCGTGTGGATCGTGTCGCTGGTCTTCCACATCCAGGCGGCGCTGGCCGCGAACCGGGGCGAGAACTACCGCTACCCGATCTCCGTCCGCCTGATCAGCTGACCAGGTCGCGTACCAGCGCGTCGGCGAGCAGCCGGCCCTTCAGGGTGAGGACCATGAGGCCGGCCTTGAACGCCTCCGGCTCCAGCAGCCCGCCCCCCAGCGCGGCGGCGACGGCCGTCCGCGCGCCGGGGACGACGTCGGCCAGCGGGTAGCCGGACACCAGCCGGAGCTCCAGCATGAGGCGTTCGGTCTCACGGTCGTCGGCGGTCAGCACCTCCCGCGCGTGCGCGGGCGAGACGCCCGCGGTCAGGCGCTGGGCGTAGGCGGCGGGATGCTTGACGTTCCACCAGCGGGTGCCGCCGACGTGGCTGTGGGCGCCGGGGCCGGCGGCCCACCAGTCGCCGCCGGTCCAGTAGAGCAGGTTGTGGCGGCAGCGGGCGGCGTCGGACGTGGCCCAGTTCGACACCTCGTACCAGCGGAACCCGGCCTCGCCGAGCATCGCGTCGGCGATCTGGTAGCGGTCGGCGGCCACGTCGTCGTCGGGCATGGGCAGCTCGCCGCGCCGGATGCGGGCCGCCAGGCGGGTGCCGTCCTCGACGATGAGCGAATACGCGGAGACGTGGTCCGGCTCGGCCTCGATGGCGGCGGCGAGCGAGGCCCGCCAGTCGTCGTCGGACTCTCCCGGCGTGCTGTAGATGAGGTCGAGGTTGACGTGGTCGAACCCGGCCTTGCGCGCCTCCTTCACGGCCTGGCCGGCCCGGCCGGGGGTGTGGTGGCGGTCGAGGACCTTGAGCACGTGCTCGCGGGCGCTCTGCATGCCGAAGCTGACACGGGTGAAGCCGCCCTCGCGCAGGCTCTCCAGCGAGGCGGGGTCGACGGACTCGGGGTTGGCCTCGGTGGTGACCTCGGCTCCCGGCGCGAGGCCGAACTCGTCCCTGACGGCCGCGAGGACGCGGACCAGGTCGGCCGGGGGCAGCAGCGTGGGGGTACCGCCGCCGAAGAACACCGTCTGGACCGGGAGATCGGCGTCGCCGAGGACGCGCCGCGCCAGCCGCACCTCCTCGACGACCGTGTCGGCGTAGTCGCGCTGCGAGGCGCCGGGGCCCAGCTCGGCGGCGGTGTAGGTGTTGAAGTCGCAGTAGCCGCAGCGCGTCACACAGAACGGCACGTGGACGTAGAAGCCGAACGGGCGCTCGCCGAGGCCGCGCAGCGCGCTCTCGGGGAGCTCGCCCGAGGCGGGCGCGGCTTCGCCGTCGGGCAGGGTGGATGGCACACCTCCAGTCTGCCCGCCACCGGCCACTGCCCCGACCACGGGACAGCGCCGCCCGGCGACCGCTCCTGCAACCGTCCTCAGCTCGGCGAGCCGCCCGGTGACCGCCGCTCCGTCGCCCCTAGCTCGGCGAGCCACCCGGTGACCTCCGCTGCGTCGTCCTCAGCTCGGCGAGCCGCCCAGCACCCGGGTGGCCACGTCGTCCCAGAACGCGGCGCGCTCTGGTACGGCCAGCACGCGCCGCAGCAGCTCCTTGTCGCCGTGGAAGGCCCGGAACGCCTCGGCCACCGTCACCCCGTCGCTGGGCCGGCGCACGATCCGCACCCCGTCGCCGGCGCCCAGCTCCCCCGTCTCCACGACCTTCAGGTACGCTCCCGGCCGCCCGGCCTCGGTGAACCGGCGGACCCATCCCGGCTCGTCCATCCAATTGCGGAACACCACGCACGGCACCCGGGGGCCGCTGATCTCCAGCACGACCGACCCGATGCGCCACCGCTCCCCGAGCATGGCGCCGTTGACGTCGAGTCCCTCGGTCGTCAGGTTCTCGCCGAACCGGCCGTCACGGAGCGGGCGCCGCAGCTCACCCTCCCACCAGTCGTAGTCCTCGCGCGCGTACGCGTAGACGGCATGGCCCTCACCTGCGTGATTGACCAGGTCACCTCGCCCGTCGCCGGCGAGCCCGCCGGGGCGCGCCTCGACCCGGTCGAGCACCGGTGACTTGTCGATCGCCGTGCGCCCCGTCTTGCCGGCCCAGGCCGCGTCCACCACTTTTCCGACATTTACCGAGATGATCCGCATGGCGCTGACGGTAACCGAGCGGTCCGGCGACGGCGATCCCTTTTCCGCCCGGAAGTCCTGTCCGGGGAATCGTCCGACGGCCGATCAGAGGTTCTCCGGCATGTCGGTCATCGCATTGAGAAGCGGTACGAGCTGCTTCTCCTCGTAGTCGAGGTGTGCCTCCAGCTCACGGGCGAGCCGCTCCAGCTCGTCCCCGATCTCCACCGGGTCACCCGTGGCGACCAGGGACCGGATCCGGGCCAGCAGACGTCCCACGACCTGGTGCTCATCCCTCAGCCGGCCCAGGACGGCGGCGAGTTCGGGGTGCAGGCCGTCCAGGTGCGGGAAGAGCACGTCGTCCTCACCGGTGTGATGGGTGTGCAGGGCCTCGCAGAACCTCAGGCAGTGCGCCCGCAGGTCGGGCGCGCGCATCGACCCGCTCCGCAGCTCCGCGAGGTCGCGGCGGAACGTGTCGTGCAGCTTCACCAGCTCGTCACCCCAGGCGACCGCCCGCTCGTGGGACGCGCTCCCGCCCGGTGCGTTCCCCTTGCCGCCCCGCTCGTGGGCCGGGTGCCCGCCGCCGCTCATGCCGCCTCCCCCGCCACGAGGGCCGGCGCCCGGTCGAGCACGCCCTGCGCGAAGGCGAACAGCGCGGAGACCAGGGCCGCGATCGCCGAGGCGGCGAAGCTCCAGCCCGCTCCCGCGGTCGACAGCAGCGCCGCCGTCACCGCGCCGGCCAGGCTGCTCCCGACCACCCTGACCAGCGAGTTGACGCCTCCCGCCGCGGCCGTCTTGGCCGGTTCGACGTGCTCGACCGCCATCGTGCCGAGCGCCGCGTACCCGAGGCCGATGCCGAGGCCCAGAACGGTCGCCGCCCCGTACAGGGCCGCCGAAGACCCGTGCGCGAGGCTCAGCCACAGCGCCGCGACGGCCACCACCGACGAGCCCGCGCCGACCAGCGACGAGGCGCTGAAGCGGCGCATCAGCCGGCCCGCCAGCAGCGAGACCCCCAGCATCAGCAGCGCCGTGGGCAGCAGGTACAGGCCGACCTGGAGCACCGAGGCGCCGAGCCCGGCCTGGGCCACGGACGACAGCGTGGTGATCACGCCGAACAGCGCGAAGCCGAGCAGCATCGAGGCCACGGTCGCCCCGACGGTCCCCCGGTGCAGGAGCATCGGGATCTCGATGAGCGGCGCCGCGGCGCGCCGGGCCGACAGCACCCAGGCCCCGAACAGCACGGCGCTCGCGACCAGCAGCCCCAGAGTGATCGGCGACGTCCAGCCCCAGGCCGCTCCCTTGCTGACGGCGAGCAGCAGGCAGACCAGCCAGGCGGCCACCAGCGCCGCCCCCGCGAAGTCGGGCAGGGCAGCCGACTGGCGGCGGATCGGCTCGCGGACGAACAGGACCACCAGCGCCATTCCGACGGCCGCGAGACCCGCCAGGATCCAGAACAGCGCCTGGTAGCCGCCTCCGACCAACCCCGCGATGATCATGCCGCCTCCGCTGCCGACGCCCATCATGGCGCTCAGCACGCCGATCGCCGTGGGCAGCCGGTCACGCGGCACCTCCTGCCGGGCGATCCCCATGGCCAGGGGCAGCAACGGCGCGGCGAAGCCCTGGAGCACCCGGCCGGCGATGACACCGGCGAGCGTGGTCGCCAGGGCGGCGACGACCGACCCTACGACGAGCAGGCCGAGGGAGACGATGGCCAGGCGCCGCCGGCCGTACAGGTCGCCGAGGCGCGCCAGCAGAGGGATGGAGATCGCTCCGGACAGCAGCGAGGCGGTCAGTGTCCAGGAGACGGAGGTCAGCGGCGCCTGGAGGTCGCTCTGCAGCGTGGGGAGCATCGGCACCACGGCCGTCATCTGGAGGGTGCCGACGGCCACGCCGAAGGCCAGGACGCCCACGGCCGCCCGGGGAGAGTTTCTATACATGTATAAAAAGTAACATGGCAGGATGCCGGCGCGCACGGGGCGACCCCCCAAGATCTCGAAGACGGACATCCTCACCGCGGCCCACCGCGTCATCGACCAGGAGGGCACACAGGCTTTGACCATGCGCAGGCTGGCCCGCGAGGTGGGGACCACGCCGATGGCGCTCTACCACCACGTGCGCGACAAGGACGAGCTGCTCCTGCTGCTCCTGGACGACTACGCGGCGAGCCTCCCGCGGCCGGAGCCGCCGGCGGGGGCGGGGCCGGGCGAGCGCGTCGTGGCGGCCGCCGTCACCATGCGCAACGCGCTCATGGGGGTGCCGTGGATCGTCGAGGTGCTCAGAGCCGACGACCTGATGTCGGCCCGCGCCCTGTGGTACCCGGAGGAGATCATCGACGCGGCCGTCCAGGCGGGGCTGACGCCGGAGGAAGCCGTGGACGCGTACCGGATCATCTGGCACTACACGGCCGGAGAGATCACCGCACGGTCGGCCGCCGCGCGCCGGCGTGAGAACGGCAGGCCGACGCACCGCAGCCAGGTGTTCGAGAGCCTCGACGCGACCCGGCTCCCCCGCCTGGCCGCGCTCGGCGCCGGCTGGGAGGAGCTGACGTCCCGCGACACGTTCGACAAGGGGATTCGAGCCCTGGTCCGCGGCCTGCTCCCCCACCCCTCCCCCTGACCCCGGGACCCGGGCTGCGGACTCCTCCCGGACCGGCCCTTCAGAACCCGGCCGGGACTCGCCGGCCGCCGCCTCCCCGCACCGGAGGGGGCCGCGGAACCGTGCCACCTCGGCCCCGGTCTCATCCCCGGGCGCCGAAGCGGTCGCGGGTCACCGGGGCGGCGAAGTTGAGCTGGGACTCGGCGTCGAAGCCGGCGAGCTGTAACAACTTCTCCAGCGCGGCCTGCCGCGTCTCCTCCACGGTCTCGCCCCGCTCACCGAAGCAGTCGGCCGCCACGTCGAGCACGGCCATGACCACCGCCGCGTCCGGATACGGCACGTCGATCACGATCGCGCCGTCCTTGGCCCGGTCGGCGGGCACCAGGTGCAACCGCAGCAACCGGCGCATCTCCTCGGCCATGGCGACCCCCAGCACGGCCGCGTACTCGAACTTCTCGGCAGCAAGCATGTCACCCTCCAGTCGCACAGGTGTTCGGGAACACCAAAGCTAGCCTCCAGCACCGACAGAATCCGCGCTCCAGGCCTCCCCTCGGCGACGCGCTCGACAAGATCCTCCAAGCAGCCTCGAACGGTGTACGCGAAGTCCGTCATCGCCGACGACCTCCATGTCGCCCTCGGCGGCGACCCGGTGCTCCAGCGGTTCGCGCTGAGCGCCTCGCCCGGCGAGATCGTCGCCGTCGTGGGCCCGAACGGCTCGGGCAAGTCCACCCTCCTCCGCTGCCTGACGGGGCTGCAGCCAGCCGACCGGGGCCGGGTCACCGTGTTCGGGGCAGCGCCCGCCGATGACGCCACGTTCTGGCGGGACGTGGCGCTGCTGACCGACGAGCCCGCCTGGTACCCGGGCCTGACCAGCCGCGAGCACCTCGAACTCGTCGAGGCCGTCCACGGCACGCCCCGCATGACCGCCGGGACGGCTCTCGACCTCTTCGAGCCAGCCGGGCGCGCCGACGCGCCGTCGCAGAACCTGTCCACGGGCCAGCGCCAGCGCGCTGGACCGGTACGTCACCGGGTTCGCCCTGGCCCTGGTGGCGGCGATCGCCGGGCAGCCGGTCTGCTCGCTGATCGCCGGCATGGCCGGGCAGATGACGCCGGCGCGCACGAGCGCGGGACCGGCGCTGGCCGTGCTGACCTTCGCCGGACTCGTCGCCGTCGCACGGGCCGCGGGCCCCTCGCGGTGTCCGCCCCGGACGCGACCTGCTGGCCTCCCGCGCCGTGCTGCCCGCGCTGCTCGCCGCCGCCTGGACGACCGCCGCGCGCGCCGGCGGCCGATCAACCGTCCAGGCCGTCGCGGGCGCGGCGGTACTCGCGGCCTATCTGCTGAGAGCGCGAACGGCCACGAACGCCCGATGAGCCGAACATCGCCCGCCGCCCGGCCACCGCATGGGCCGGGCGGGGGGTGGGGCCGGGGGAAAGCTAGCGCTTGGACTTGTCGGCGCTGGAGTCGGTCGACAGGGCGGCGACGAACGCCTCCTGCGGCACCTCCACCCGCCCGACCATCTTCATGCGCTTCTTGCCCTCCTTCTGCTTCTCCAGCAGCTTGCGCTTGCGGGAGATGTCGCCGCCGTAGCACTTGGCGAGGACGTCCTTGCGGATGGCGCGGATGTTCTCGCGGGCGATGACGCGGGCGCCGATGGCCGCCTGGATGGGCACCTCGAACTGCTGCCTCGGGATCAGCTCGCGCAGCTTCTTGGCCATGTCGACCCCGTAGGCGTACGCCTTGTCCTTGTGCACGATCGCGCTGAAGGCGTCGACCGGCTCGCCCTGCAGCAGGATGTCGACCTTGACCAGGTCGGCCTCCTCCTCGCCGGCGGGCTCGTAGTCGAGCGAGGCGTAGCCGCGGGTGCGGGACTTGAGCTGGTCGAAGAAGTCGAAGATGATCTCGCCGAGCGGCAGCGTGTAGCGGATCTCGACGCGGTCCTCCGACAGGTAGTCCATGCCCTTGAGCTGCCCGCGGCGGCCCTGGCAGATCTCCATGATCGCGCCGATGAACTCGGACGGCGCGAGGATCGTGGACTTGGTGACCGGCTCGAAGACCTGCGCGATCTTGCCGCCGGTGGGGAACTCCGACGGGTTGGTGACCGTGAGCTCGCTGCCGTCCTCCATGACCACGCGGTAGACGACGTTGGGGGCGGTCGAGATCAGCGAGAGGCCGAACTCGCGCTCCAGCCGCTCGCGCACGATCTCCATGTGCAGCAGGCCGAGGAAGCCGACGCGGAAGCCGAAGCCGAGCGCGGCCGACGTCTCCGGCTCGTAGACCAGCGCGGCGTCGTTGAGCTGGAGCTTGTCGAGCGCCTCGCGCAGCTCGGGGTACTCGTCGCCGTCGATCGGGTACAGGCCCGAGAAGACCATGGGCTTGGGGTGCTCGTAGCCGGCCAGCATCTCGCCGGCCGGCTTGGCGGCCGAGGTGACGGTGTCGCCGACACGTGACTGGCGGACGTCCTTCACGCCGGTGATGAGGTAGCCCACCTCGCCGACGCCCAGGCCGCGCTCGGCGGGCTTGGGCTCGGGCGAGATGACGCCGATCTCCAGCGTCTCGTGGGTGGCGGCGGTGGACATCATGAGGATGCGCTCGCGCTTGCTCAGGTGGCCGTCGATCACCCGGACGTACGTGACGACGCCCCGGTAGGTGTCGTACACCGAGTCGAAGATCAGCGCGCGGGCGGCGGCGTCGGCGTCGCCCACCGGCGCCGGCACGGAGGTGACCACGTGGTCGAGCAGCTCGCGCACGCCCGCGCCGGTCTTGCCGGACACGCGCAGCACGTCGGAGGGCTCGCAGCCGATGAGGCCGGCGAGCTCCTCGGCGAACTTCTCGGGCTGCGCGGCGGGCAGGTCGATCTTGTTGAGCACCGGGATGATGTGCAGGTCGGCGTTCATGGCCAGGTAGAGGTTGGCCAGGGTCTGGGCCTCGATGCCCTGGGCGGCGTCGACCAGCAGGACCGCGCCCTCGCACGCCTGGAGGGAGCGCGACACCTCGTAGGTGAAGTCGACGTGGCCGGGTGTGTCGATCATGTTGAGCACGTGACCGTCCCACGGCAGCCGGACGGCCTGGGACTTGATCGTGATGCCGCGTTCGCGCTCGATGTCCATCCGGTCGAGGTACTGCGCGCGCATGGAACGGTCGTCCACCACGCCGGTGATCTGCAACATCCGGTCGGCAAGGGTGGACTTGCCGTGGTCGATGTGCGCGATGATGCAGAAGTTGCGGATCAACGCGGGGTCGGTCTGGCCAGGCTGAGTGCGCACCGAAGTCCGTTTCGACAGGGTTGAGGTCAAGCGTCTTTCATGGTGACATGCCCGGGTGATCCCCCGAACCGTCATCCGCCGCGGCCTGCGCCTGCTCGCGCTTGCCTTGGTCGTCGTGGTCGCGCTGGTCGGCCTCCTGGCCGCCGCGTTCCGTGTCCAGTTTACCGGCGCGCCGGCAGGCTGGGCGAAGAGCACGGGTAACGACGCCCTCTGGCTGGGCCACATGTGGGTGGACGGGCGCCGGAAGCGGCAGGATGTCCAGGATCTGGCGGTACGGCTGCGTGGCACGGGCATCAAGGACCTGTACGTCCATTCCGGTCCGTTCGAGGCCGACGGCCGCCTGGATCCCGCCAAGTACCCCGCCGCCCGTGATTTCCTGGCGTGGGTGCGTGAGGCGCTGCCGGGCGTCCGCGTCTCCGCCTGGCTCGGCCAGAAGGTCGACGGCACCCTCGACCTCGACGACGCCGAGTCCCGGGCCAACGTGCTCGACGGCGTCCGGGACGTGGTCGCGGCCGGCTACGACGGCGTCCACTACAACTTCGAGCCCGTCGGCAGCGGCGACGAGGAGTTCCTGGACCTGCTGGCGCGGACCAGGCCCCTCACCAGGCTGCTGTCCACCTCGACCCCGCAGGTCGAGCCGTACCCGCTCATGCGCCTGACCGCCCGTGCGGCGATCTCCCACGACAAGTACTGGTCGCAGGACTACTTCCGGCGGGTCGCGGAGCGGGTGGACCAGGTGGCGGTCATGACGTACGACACCTTCATGCCGTCCGGGCCGCTCTACGGCGGTTTCGTCGCGCGCCAGGCCGAGCTGGCCCTGGACCTGGTCCCGGAGCGGGTCCACCTGCTGGTCGGCGCTCCCGCGTACCACGACCACGGCGTCTCCTGGAGCGACGGCGCGGAGAGCGTGGCGGACGCGGCGCGCGCCGCCAGGCTGGCGCTGTCGGAGCACGGCCGGCGGCAGAATTTCGGCCTCGCGCTGTACGTGGACTTCGCGGCGACGGAGGAGGACTGGAGGGAGTACGCTACGCAGTGGCTCATTTGACGGAGCGCACCCAGGTCGTTGATTTGAGCAGCCACCTGGGTTATTGGTATCCTGTACAACTGCGTGTGGCGCGCCCTCTCTCGAGCCCGCGCGCCCCATCCATCACCCAGACTTTCTTCGAGGCTTCTTCGTGGCGAACATCAAGTCCCAGATCAAGCGCAACAAGCAGAACGAGAAGGCCCGCCTGCGCAACAAGGCGGTCAAGTCGTCCCTGAAGACGGCCGTTCGCAAGTTCCGTGAGGCCGCCGAGCAGGGCGACGTCGAGCAGGCCGCCGCGGCGCAGCGCATCGCCGCCCGTCAGCTGGACAAGGCTGTCAGCAAGGGCGTCATCCACAAGAACCAGGCCGCCAACCGCAAGTCGGCGATCGCCAAGCAGGCCGCCGCGCTGGCCGCCAAGTAACCTGGTTCCTTCGAGCGCCGCACTTCACCTGTGAAGTGCGGCGTTTGCGTTTCAGTGCCCCATATCTGCCGATAAGGGCGTTGTCCAGCCGTTCCGTGTCACAGTTTCGATATCACATCGGCATCGCCGCACCGTATCGGCTGCGTCACCGTTGCCAAGATCCCTTGCCCTCGTTCCGGTGAGTCCCCAGAGTTCACACAGGACGGCGGAAGGGGGACCCCGTGCGGGGGCCGTGGGTGGTCAGGCGCGCGCTCAGCGAGCCGTTGCTGCTGCTGGCGGCGTTCGGGTCGATCCTGCTGGCGACGACCACGCTGGTGTCGCTCACCATGTACGCCACGTCCACGGCCGAGGCGGGCCTGCGGCGCGCGATGGAGACCGCCCCGCTGGGGCAGGTGGCCGCGGTCATCTCCACTCCCGTCACCGGCCGGACGTTCCCCCGGCTCGACGCGGCCGTCCGCGAGCGGGTCGGCGCCGCCTACGCCGGAGCGCCGGTCACGATCACGACCGCCTTCCGCTCGGACTCGTACATGCTGCCCGGCCAGGAGCGCCGCAAGCGGCCCGGCCTGCTCAGGTTCGGCTCCCACGACGCCCTGGACCGGCACGCCAGGCTGGTGACCGGCTCCTGGCCCCGGCCGGCCCCGGCCGGGGAGTCCGTGGTCGAGGCCGCCGTGTCCCTCTCGGCGGCGTCGGCGGCCGGGTGGGAGTCCGGGCAGGAGTTCACCACCGAGGGCCGCCTCGGCCACCGGCGGGTGCGGGTGCGCGTCACCGGCGTCTTCCAGCTCGACGACCCGTTCGGCGACCGCTGGGCCGGCGAGCAGCTGCTCAGCCGGGGCGTGGAGACCGGTGACTTCACCACGTACGGGCCGCTCATGGTGCCGCGCGAGACCTTCCTCGCCCGCTTCGCCACGAACGTGACCGCCACCTGGACCGCCGTCCCCGACCTGCGCGGCCTCACGCCGGAGGCGCTGCGGCCGTTCGCCGCCCGCGTGGCCGGGCTGCGCCAGGCCCTCCAGGACAGCGGCTGCCCCTCCTGCACCGCCACGAGCCGCCTGCCGGAGCTGCTGACCCAGCTCGGCACCGCCGCGCTGGTCGCCCGCTCCACCATGCTCATCCCGGTGCTCCAGCTTCTGCTGCTGGCCGCGTACGCGCTGATGCTCACCGCGCGGCTGCTCGCCGACCACCGCCGGATGGAGGTCGCGCTGCTGCGCTCGCGCGGCGCCGGCACGCCCCGGCTGGCCGCGCTGGCGGCCGGCGAGGCGCTGCTGGTGGCGTTGCCGTGCGCGGCCGTCGCGCCCTTCCTCGCGCCGCCGCTGCTGTCGCTCATCGGCTCGCTGCCGTGGATCGCGGCCTCGGGCGTGCGGCTGGCGCCGCGGGCCGATCTCGGCACATTCCTGGTGTCCACGGGCGTGGCCCTGGCCTCGGCCGGGCTGCTCATGCTGCCCGCCCTCGCCGGCGCCCGCCGCACGTACGTGGAGGAGCAGGCGGAGCGCGGGCGCGGCGGCGGGCGCGGCCTGGTCGAGAGGGCCGGCGCCGACGTGGCGCTGCTCGTGGTGGCCGTGCTGGCCATCTGGCAGCTACGCCGGTACGGCGCGCCCGTCACCGCCACGGCCACCGGCGAGCTGGGCGTCGACCCGCTGATCGTCTCCGGGCCCGCGCTGGCGCTGCTCACCGGCGGCATGCTGGGCCTGCGGCTGGTGCCGCGCGTGTCCCGGCTCGCCGAGCGGCTGACCGCCCGCCGTCACTCGCTCGCCCCCGCGCTCGGCGCCTGGCAGGTCAGCAGGCGCCCGCTGCGCTACTCCGGGCCCGCGCTGCTGCTGACCATGGCCATCGCGATCGGCGTCATGTCGATGGCCACGGCGGCCACCTGGCGCACCTCGCAGCAGGACCAGGCGGCCCACCGGGCGGGCGCCGACCTGCGGCTGTCCGGCCCGCCCGACGGACCGGAGCTGGGGGCGCTGGGGCGCGGGACGGCGTTCGCCGCGCTGCCGGGCGTCACGGCGATCTCCCCGGCGTTCCGGGGACAGGCCGAGTTCGGCGGCGACGACGCCGTCCTGCTGGGGCTCGACGCCTCGCGGCTGACCGAGCTGTTCCGGCTGCGCCCCGACCTGTCCGACCGTGACCCGGGCGAGCTGTCCCGGGCCCTGCGCCCGGCCGGGCCGGGCTCCGGAGGGCTGGAGATCCCCGGCCGGCCCGCCGCGCTCGCCGTCGAGGTCAGTTCGGACGCCGCCGCGCCGCTGCGGCTGACCGTCTCCGACGCGCTCGGCGTGTGGCGGGAACTCCCGCTCGGGACGCTGAGGCCCGGCGCCAACCGCTTCGAGGCGGACCTCGGCGGGCTGGCCGGCCGCAGCGGCCGGATCGCCTATCCGCTGCATGTGCGCGGCGTCACCGCCGGGCCCGTCGCGGAGGGCACGGGCGAGGTCACGCTGACCGGCCTGAGCGCCGATGGCCGGCCGTTCGGCGCGCCGGGAGCCGACCGGCCCCTGCCGGTCACGGATATCCGGCCCGCTGTCCTCACCCCGGGCCCCGCGGCGGACCAGGGACCGCTGCCCGTGGTGCTCACCGCCGGGCTCGCCGAGTCGCTGAAGCTGCGGACCGGACAGATCGGGCGCGTCACGCTCGACCGGGACGTCGTCGAGGTGGAGGTGGCCGGCATCGTCGAGGGGATGCCCACGACGGCCGGCGACCAGCAGGCCGTCCTCGCCGACTGGGCAGCGCTCCAGGCCCGCGCCCTGGCGGCCGGGCAGCAGCCCAGGCCCGCGACCGAATGGTGGCTGGCCGTGCGCGACGGCGCCACCGCGCCCGCCCGCGCCGCCCTCGACCGCCGGCCCGAGTGGGACGTGACCGCGGTCGACCGGCGCGAGCTGACCGCCGCGCTCCGCGACGACCCCCTCGCCGGCGGCCTGCAGGGGGCGCTGATCCTCGGGTTCGTGGCGGCGCTGGTGTTCGCGGTCCTCGGGTTCCTCGTCAACGCCACGGTCGCGGTCAGGGAACGGGCGGCGGAGTTCGCCGTCCTGCGGGCGCTGGGCGTCAGCTCGCGGCAGCTGCTCGGGCTGCTGGCCGTCGAGCAGGCGTTCGTCGTCGGGCTGTCGCTGGTCGCCGGCACCGCGCTCGCCGCCGTCATGGGGGTGCTGGTCGTGCCGCACATCGTGCTCACCGGGCAGGCGTCGGCCGTCACGCCGGACGTGGTGCTCGACGTCCCGTGGGCCGCCACCGCCGGCCTGCTGGCGCTCGTGACGGCTCTGCTGTTCGCCATCGTCGCCGGGCTCGCGCGCACGGCGCGCGGCCACGGCGCCCGCCTCGGGGAGCTCCAGTGAAGCCCTTGGTGCCGGCCCGCGTCCACCTCGGGAGGGCGCGATGAGGCCGTTGATCCCGGCGCGCGTCCACCTCGGCCCGGTGGCGCTGCTCGCCGTCCTCACGCTGAGCGCGTGCCTGCTCGTCGGCGGGCTGCCGCGCGCGCTGCAGGCGTCCTTCGACGAGGCCCTGCACGCGGCGCTGCGCGGCGCGCCCGCGTCCCAGACCGACCTGCTCGCGCAGATGGAGGCGGCCCCAGGCGGGAACGGCCTGCGCGATCCCGCCCAGTTCGCCGCCAATGACGCGCGGCTGCGCGCGCTGCTGCCCGCGCCGCTGCGGCCGCTCGTGCTGCCCCCCGGGCAGGGCACCAGCCACATGAGCGCCGAGACGTACGACACGCCGGTCCACGGCTCCGGCGGCATGCGCTACCTCAACCTCGGCTGGCTGTCCGACGCCGACCGGCGGGTGCACTGGACCGAGGGCCGCCCGCCCGGCGCCCCGGCCTCCATGACCTACGAGCGGCAGACCATTCCCATGTTCGAGGTGGGCGTCTCCGAGGACGCCCGCGCCAGGATGGGGCTGAAGATCGGCACCACGCAGATCCTCGGCGAGAGCGACTACGCGGCCGTCAAGGTCGTCGGCGTGTTCGCGGCCGTGAATCCGGCCGACCGCTACTGGACCCACCACAGCGACACCGTGCGGGTCGTCGAGACGCAGCCGCCCGGCAAGCTGGAGATGGAGCGGCGGGCGACCGCGCTCATCCCCGCCGCGGGTCTGACCCGGCTCGACGGGAACGACCGCAACCTCGTCTACACCTGGGTCCTGGGGCTCGACCCGGACAGGCCCACCTCGCTCGACGCCACCGGCGTCGAAGAGGCGGTCGCCGGCTACGCGCGGGCGGTGACGGTGGAGCCGGCGACCTCGGCCGGTCGCTACCGGCTCGCGACGGGCCTGGCCGGCCTGCTCGACAGGTTCCTCGCCGCGCAGGGCACGGCGCGGACGGTGACGGTCCTCGTCCTCGGCGGGCTGCTGGCCGTGGCCGCCGGCGTGATCGTGCTGGCCGTGCGGCTGCTGTCGGAGCGCGCGGACACCGCCCTGGCACTCGCGCGGGCCCGCGGCGCGTCGCTGTGGCGCCTGGCGGCCGCGGGGGCGGGACCGGTGGCGATCGCCGCGGTGCCGGCCGCCGTCGCCGGGTACGCCCTGTCCTGGCTGGTGCCCGGCCCGCCCACGCTCGTCGTCCACGCCGGGCCGGCTCTGGTGCTCGCCGTGGCGCTGGGGTTCGCCGCGGCGCGGCCGGTGGTCGCCCACCGCACGCCGCTGCGCGAGCGCCGCGACGACGTGGCCGCCGCCCGGCCGCCGCTGCGCCGGACCACGCTGGAGGCGCTGGTCGTGGTGCTCGCGCTGGCCGGGGCGTACCTGCTGCGCTCCCGCAGCCTCGCGGGCGACGCGGGCGACGACCCGTTCCTGCTGGTCGTGCCCGTGGCGCTCACCGTCGCGGCCGCGCTGGTCACGATCCGCTGCTACCCCTACCCCCTCCGTCTCCTCGTACGGTTCGCCTCCCGCGGCCGGGCGGCCGTGCCGTACCTCGGGCTGATCAGGGCGGCCCGGGCGCGGCCCGCCAGCGTGCTGCCGGTGCTCATCCTGCTGCCGGCGCTGGCCGTGTCGGTGTTCGCCGCGGTGATCTCCAGTGGCGTGGAGATGGCGCAGCGGCAGGCCGCCTGGCAGGCCACCGGCGCGCCGATCAAGGTGACGTCCCGGGTCGAGCTGCCCGCCGGCGCGGTGGACCGGGTCAAGGCGGTGCCGGGCGTGGAGCTGGTCGTACCCGCGCAGACCGGGCAGGTGCAGCTCGGCTACACCGGTGAGCGGGCCGAGGCCATCGCGGTGGACGTGGCGGCCTGGCGGCGGGTGCTGGAGGACTCGCCGATCCCCCTGCCCGCGCTGTCCGAGACCGCCTCCGGGGTGCCCGCGCTGGTGTCGCCGGAGCTGCGCGGGCGCGGCACGATCGACATCGGCTGGCAGGCCCGGACGAAGGTCACCGAACGGGGCGTGGTCACGGCCGTGCCCGGGTTCTTCACACGCGGCAAGTTCCTCGTGGTGCCGCTGCGGGTGAACGCGCGGCCGTCCGTGAACACGCTGCTCGTCAAGGGCGACGCCGACCTGGCCGCGGTGGCCCGGGCCGTCGGTCAGCCCCTGGCGGCCGTGACCTCCCAGGCCGCCGAGCTGGCCACCATCCGGGACGCCCCGCTCACCGGCACCGTGCAGACCGTCCTGTGGATCACCACCCTGGCCCTGGCCGGGTACGCGCTGGTCGCCGTGGTCGTCATGCTGGTGATCGGGGCGGCGGACCGGGCGCGGGCGCTGGCGTTCCTGCGTCCGCTCGGGCTGTCGGAGCGGCAGGCGCGCGGGCTGACCGTCCTGGAGATCCTGCCGCTGGTGCTCGTCACGGCGCTGGCCGGACTCGGGCTGGGGCTCGCGCTCCCGGCGGCGCTCGGGCCCGGCATCGACCTGTCGTCGTACGCGGGCGGGGTGGCCGTCGAGGGGTACGCGCCCGACCTGGCCGTGCCGCTGCTGCTGGCTGCCGGGCTCGCCGTCGTCGCCGGGCTCGGCGCGTACGTCCACACCGCGGCGGGTCGCCGGCGCGGCTCCGGGACGCTCCTGCGAGCGGGCGACCTCACATGACGCGGCGCTCCACGAGACCGGCGTACCCGTGCCCGTGCTCATACGACCGACCACAACCCCTCCGTGAGCAGGTGATCCCGGCATGAACACCACGCTGTCCGAGCTGGAGGCCCGGGCCGGCGCGCCCAGGGCGGCCTTCGGCGGCGACGCCCACATCGTCTGCGACAACCTCGTCCGCATCTACAAGACCGAGGGCGTCGAGGTGGTCGCCCTCCAGGGGCTGGACCTGCTCATCGACAAGGGCGAGCTGGTCGCCGTCGTCGGCGCGTCCGGCTCCGGCAAGTCGACGCTGCTGAATGTGCTGTCCGGGCTGGACGTGCCCACCGCGGGCGTGGCCAGGGTGGCGGGCATGGACCTGCTGTCGATGACGGCCAAGGACCGGCTGCGCTACCGGCGGGAGGTGGTCGGCTTCGTCTGGCAGCAGACGTCGCGCAACCTGCTCCCGTACCTGACCGCCCGCGAGAACGCCGAGCTGCCGGTACGGCTGGCCGGCCGGCGGAAGCAGGGCCGGGCGATGGAGCTGCTGGAGCTGCTCGGCGTCGGCGACCGTGCCGGGCGCAGACCCGGCGAGCTGTCCGGCGGCGAGCAGCAGCGGGTGGCCATCGCGGTCGCGCTGGCCAACTCCCCCCAGCTCATCCTGGCCGACGAGCCGACCGGCGAGCTGGACAGCGACACCTCCGAGGAGGTGTTCGACGCCCTGCGCACGGCCAACAGGGAGCTGGGCGTGACCGTGGTCATCGTGACCCACGACCCGCTCGTGTCGGAGCAGGTGGACCGGACGATCGGCATCCGCGACGGCCGTACCAGCAGCGAGACGCTGCGCAGGGAGGGCGCGGAGGGCCAGGTCGTGGCCGAGGAGTACGCCGTGCTCGACCGGGTCGGGCGGCTGCAGCTTCCGCGCGACTTCATGAACGCGCTGCAGATGGAGCGACGGGTACGCCTGGAGCTCGAATCCGACCATATCGGCGTATGGCCGGCGAGAGAGGAGCCCTCGGGTGAGCAGTGAGCCCTTGGTCGTGGTCGAAGGGCTGCGCAAGGTCTACCGCACCGGGCCGAAGGAGGTCGTGGCGCTGCGGGAGGTGACGTTCGAGGCGTTCCCCGGCGAGCTGATCGCGATCCGGGGGCGGTCGGGGTCCGGCAAGACCACGCTGCTCAACCAGATCGGCGGCCTCGACCGGCCCGACGCCGGCCGGGTGACCGTCGCCGGGCAGGAGGTCACGGCGATGGCCGAGGACGACCTGGTGGGGCTGCGCCGGGACGTGGTCGGGTTCGTGTTCCAGTCGTTCGGGCTGGTGCCGGTGCTGTCGGCGGCGGAGAACGTCGGCGTCCCGATGCGGCTCACCCGCGCGCCCGCCGCCGAGCGGGAGGAGCGGGTGCGGATGCTGCTCGCCCTCGTGGGGCTGGAGCGGCACGGCAACCAGCGGCCGTACGAGCTGTCGGGCGGGCAGCGGCAGCGCGTGGCCATCGCCCGGGCCCTGGCCAACCGGCCGCGGCTGCTGGTGGCCGACGAGCCGACCGGGCAGCTCGACTCGCAGACCGGTCGGCAGATCATGGAGCTGATCCGGGCACTGGTACGCGGCGAGGGCGTGACGGCGCTGGTCGCCACCCATGACCCGGGGCTCATCACACTCGCGGACCGCGTACTGGAGATCGCCGACGGAGTGCTGCACGAGGTGGTACCCCAGGAGTCCTGACGATCGCCGCCAGGTTCGCCGCGGCGACGAGGGCGGCGCCCGCGAGCAGCAGCCCGGCCGCGCCCGTGAGCCCCGCCACCGGCGCCGCCACCGCCAGTCCGAACGGCCGCGACGCGAACGAGATGAGCTGGTCGA
The DNA here is from genome assembly GCF_040654215.1 of Nonomuraea sp. NPDC050733. Lineage (NCBI taxonomy): Bacteria > Bacillati > Actinomycetota > Actinomycetes > Streptosporangiales > Streptosporangiaceae > Nonomuraea > Nonomuraea sp. NPDC050733. The sequence continues at coordinate 91,935 of NZ_JBFAHO010000024.1, forward strand.
ACGCTCGCACCCGGCCCAGCGCGGCCTCCGGGATCTCCTGCGCCACGACGGTCTCCCACAGCGGGCTGAGGACGCCGAGACCGCACATGGCGACGAAGTACGCCCCCGCGACGGCCCAGGCGGGAGCCGGGGCGGCCAGGGCGACCAACGGCAGGGCGTACAGGGCGGCGGCTACCTGCACCGCGACGATCGGCCGGCGGACCGGCAGACGCGGCGCGGCGAGCACGCCCACGACCAGGCCGGCCGTGCCGCACTGGGCGATCAGCACCCACGCGCCCTCGCCGCCGAGGCTCCGGACGGCGGCCATGGGGCCGAGGGTGAGGAAGAGACCGGCGGTGAAGTGCCAGACGCCGTGGCCGAGGACGCCGCGCAGGAACCACGGCCGCGCCCTGACCTCCCGCCACCCCTCGGCCAGCTCGCGCCCGAACCCCTTCCCCTCGCCCTGGAGACGCGCCGCGTCGACCGGGCCTCCACCGGCGCGAACTCCTCCCAGGGTGAGGGCCGACCCGGCGAACAGGACGCCCGTCAGCGCGGCCGCCCAGCCCGGCCCCGCCACCAGCGCCACCCCGCCGGCCAGCGCGGGGGCGGCCACGGCGGACACACTCGTGACGACGCCGATCCGCGCGTTCACGCGCAACCGCTCGGGTCCGGGCACCACGGCCGCCACCAGGCGCGGCACCGCCGGCATGCCGAACGCGATGGCCACGCCGGACACCGCCGACAGCACGGCGAGCACGGCCAGGCGCCCGGACCCGGCGATCAGCTCGGCACCGATGGCGACCTGGGCCAGGCAGCGTACGAGATCGGCGAGCAGGATCACCCGCGCGGGTGGCAGCCGGTCGGCCAGCACCCCGCCGACCGGGAGGAACACGAGCAGCGGCACCAGCTCGCACGCCAGCACCAGCCCGAGCCCGTCGGCGCCGCCGGAGGTGCGCAGGACGGCAAGGGTGAGGGTGGTGGGGATCAGAGCGGTGGCCAGGGCGGAGAGGCCGCGCCCGATCAGCAGACGACTCATCATGGCTCGCCACGATATTTCGTCAGCGAACCTTTCGTCAACGAAATACTTTTGCTGCGTATGATCAGGCCCGTGGAGGACTCGGTCGATCGGCACCTGGCGCGCTGGCGTGGCAAGGCACCCTACGAGGAGCGGGTGGAGGGCGTCGTCACGCGCATGCAGCACCTGGTGAAGCACCTGGCGCACACCAAGGAGGCGGCGCTGGCGCAGGTCGGCATGCAGGACTTCGAGTTCGAGACGCTGCACCGGCTGGTAGCGGCCGGCGGCTCGGCCACGCCGTCGGAGCTCGCGGCGGAGCTGCTGCTGTCACCGGCGGGCATGACGGGCCGCCTGGACACGCTGGAGCGCTCGGGCCTGGTGCGGCGGGTCCGCGGCGAAGGCGACCGCCGCCGGGTGGACGTGGAGCTGACCGCCAAGGGGCACGAGCTGTGGACGGACGCGATGGCCATCCGAGGGGAGGTGGAGTCGGACCTGCTGTCGGCCCTGGACACGGCGGAACAGGAGACGTTGGACGCCCTCCTCAAACGCCTCCTCCACCACGTCGAAACCCCCCGCTGAACCACGAAGAGCCTGCTGACAAAACTGGTGCAGCTGTCAAGGCGTGGTCACCCGCTCCGGGACGATGCGGGAACGTGCCGCAGCAGCGTCGCCGCGACAATCGCGACGCCCAGCAGCACCACCGCCCCGATCATCGCGGTGACGTGCACGCCGGACACGTAGGCCGCGTTCGCTGCTTCGGTCAGCCGTGCGCCGGTCTCGTGCGGCAGTCCGGCCGCCGCGGCCACGGCGCCGCCGAGGGTGTCGCGGGCGGCGGCGGCCGTGTCCGGTGGCAGGCCGGCGGGCATGGTGTCGGCGAGCTCCGCCCGGTACACGGCCACACCGACACTTCCGAGGACCGCCATTCCCAGGGCACCGCCCAGCTCGGTGCCGGTCTCCGAGAGCGCCGAGGCGCTGCCCGCCCGCTCCGGCGGTGCGCCGGCCAGCACCAGGTCCGTGGCAAGCGCGACAACCGCGCCGACACCCGCGGCCATGGCCACGCTGCCGGTCACCAGGATCGCCGGCCCCCCGTCCACGCGCACCCCGGTGATCAGCGCGAGCCCGCCGGCCGCGAGCACCAGCGCACCGGTGACGACCCCGCCGGGACGTACGCGCCGGGCCAACACGGCCGCGATCGTGGTGCCGGCTGCCATCCCGACGAAGCTGGGCGCCGACCACAGCGCTGCGGTGATCGGGCGCATGCCGAGCACCAACTGCAGATACTGCGCGGACACGAGGCTCAACCCGAGCACGGCGAAGACGGCGAACAGCGCGGTGACGATGGCGGCCCCGAACTGGCGCCGGCGGAACAGCGCCAGGTCGATCATCGGCGCTGGCCCGTGCCGTTGGCGGCGCAGGAACACCACACCGAGCAGCACTCCGGCCACGATGGACAGCGCGGCGGTGGGGGTGGCGCCGTGTCCGGCCACGCTCTTGATCCCGTGGATCACGAGAAGCACCGCGGCGAGTGAAAGGACGACGCCGAGCAGGTCGAACCGGCCCGCCCGCGGGTTGGTGTGCTCGGGCAGCAATATCGGGCCGAGCACGAGCAGCAGCACCATCGCGGGCACGTTGAGCAGGAACACCGAGCCCCACCAGAACCGCTCGAGCAGCAGACCGCCGATGATCGGCCCGAGCAGCGAGCCTCCGGCGAATCCTGCCGTCCACAGCGAGATGGCCAGCGTCCGTTGCCGCGCGTCGGTGAACAGGGTGCGGATCAACGCCAATGTCGACGGTGCGAGGGTGGCGCCGCCGACGCCGAGCAGCGCCCGTGCCGCGATCAGCATCGAAGCGCTGGTCGAGCAGGCGGCGACGATCGAGGCGACCCCGAACGCCGCCGCTCCCATGAGCAGGAGCCGCCGGCGCCCGATCCGATCGCCCAGGGCACCCATCGTGATCAGCAGCCCCGCGAGCAGGAACCCGTACACATCGGCGATCCACAACTGTTGCGCGCTCGTCGGTTCGAGGTCGGCGGCCAGCGACGGCAGAGCGAAGAACAGCACCGACATGTCCATCGACACGAATATGCCGGGCAGCAGCAGGACCGCGAGACCCAGCCACTGCCTCGGTCCGGCGCCACTCATCCGGTAGCCCCGAAGGCCGCGGACAGGATGTGCTCGGTGTCGGCGCGGCCTCGCTCCCACACGAACGCCTTGCCCGAGGCGTCCGCGACGAGATAGTGGCACGGCACGCCCTGGTCGTAGTGCTCGGCGCCGAGCAGCGCTTGCTTGGCCTGTTCGACGTTCTCGCACGTGTCGAGCAGGAAGCGGGGAACCTGCGTGACATGGAGCCCGACCTGAGGACCGATCGGCGCAGTGGGCGGTTCGTCGTCCGCGACCTCCGCGAGCAGCAGCACGACACACGGGCCGGTCTCGTTGATGCCCTCGGTGCAGCCGTCCGACTCCGACATCGCGACAGCGGTCGAGGCGAGCCCGTCCTCGGGGTACATCGTGACCACGTAGGGACGCGATGCCATGGGCAACCCACCCGCCGCCGCTGGATCACCATCTGTGGCCATGACCGCGAGGGCCTGCTCGCTGAGCGTGAAGAGGTCGCAGTTGCGGGCCACCCGGCCACGACCCTCAGCGGCCATCTCCGGCGGACACCACACCGCCGAGCAACCGGAGCCCGCAGGAAGTGTGGGCATTCCGTCGAGACAGAGCCTGTCGTCGTCCACGTCGCCCCCGAGCGCCCCAGCCGCCCCCGGGATCCGCGCGTGCTGCTGCGGCCAGTTACGCCCGAACCACGTCCAGCGCGCCCGGTCGATCACAGGGTCGATCTCGGTGGGCACCCATCCGGCGCCGGCGCGAGCCTCCTCGGCCAGCGCCGCGCCGATCGTCAGGTGGTCACCCCTCATGACCAGATACCGAACGGTCATGAAGTCGTCGCGGCCACCGGCCACAATGGAAAGTTCGTTCATGGCCTTGATGCTGCTTGGGGGTGCTGACCGATCACGCACCAACCGCTGGCAGCGTCCCCGGCAGATCGTCAGCGGCGGTGCGCCGGTCCCGCGCCATACCGGCCGGTGCGAGTGCGTCGAGGTGGCTCAGTGCGGCTCCCGCCGTGTACGCCGCCTCGTAGCCGGCGACGCCGAGATCGGCGCGGACGGCCTTCGCCACCTGTTCCACGTCAGGATCGCCTCCGGCCCGCCTGTGCCAGCGGCGGCAGCACCCTGGCGTCCCCGCGCCACACGCCGACCCGACCGAGCTCAACCAGCGTCAGAGGCTTCTGCTCGATTCGCACCGGGGTGAACATGACCGGCCACGGCACGAGCTAGCGGCCCGTGCGGCTCGCCACGATGACCTGGACCGCGTGCTCCAGCGCGTACGCCGGGTCGGCGCCGCCGCCCTTGACCTGCTCGTCCGCCTCGGCCACGGCCTGGATGGCCTGCGACAGCCCCTGCGGCCCCCAGCCGTTGAGCTGCCGCTTGACACGGTCGATCTTCCAGGGCGGCATGCCCAGGTGGCTTGCCAGCTGGCCGCCCCGGAGGTTGCGAGGAGCCCCGGCCACCTTGGCGATCGACCGCAGCCCACCCGCCAGCGCGCTCACCAGCAGCACGGGCGCGACCCCGGTGCCGAGCGCCCAGCGCAACTGCTCCAGAGCCTCGGCGAGCCGCCCCTCCACCGCCGAGTCCGCGACGTTGAAGCCCGTGACCTCGGCCCGCCCCTTGTGGTAGCGGGCCACGGCGGCGACGGAGACCGTCTTCTCCTCGGTGTCGAACATGAGCTGGTTGCACGCGGCCGCCAGCTCGCGCAGGTCGTTGCCCACGGCGTCGAGCAGTGCCTGCGCGGCGTCGGACGCGATCGAACGGCCCGCCCGCTTGAACTCGGTCCTGATGAAGTCGAGCCGCTCCCCCGCCTTGGTCGGCTTGACGACCGTGACGACGCTCGCCTTGGCCTTCTTCAGCCCGTCGACGAGCGCCTTGCCCTTCGCCCCGCCCGGGTGCGCCAGCACGAGCACGGTGTCGCCCGACGGGTGCGAGGCGTACGCCACGACCTCGGCGGCGACTTCCTTGGGCAGATCCTGCGCGGACCGGATCACCACCACGGACCGGTCACCGAAGAGCGACGGCGAGGTGAGCTGGAGCAGCTCGCCCTGCCCCATCCTGGACCCCACGAGATCATGAACCTCGGCTGCGGGGTCACCGGCCCGGGCCGCCGCCACGACGGCGCCGACCGCCCGCTCGGCCAGCAACTCCTCGTCGCCGACGACCAAGGTCACGAGTGCTGGATCGCTTCCCGCCATGTCCAGCAGCATCCCACGCTCCACCGACAACCCGGTACTCGGCGAAGCCGCCTGGCGATCACCCGTCGGATCACTCGGGGGAAGCCCTCCTCCTGCGGCTGCTGCCCGATGAGACATGGGACCTGCCCCCGGCAGCCGGCTCCGGCGTCCGCACCCGGGCGTCCGCCACGGCCGGGCGCGGGCGTGAGCCGGGTCCTCACACAGGCAGACGCCACACGTGCATCCCGGGAGGCGCCTGTTCACGGGCGAACCCCGCCGCCTCCAATTCGGCGACCAGGTTCCCGGTCGAAGGCCGATGGTTCGTGATGACCACCTCATCCTCACTGAGCACCACGTCGTCGTGCCGCCGCCTGATCCGGTAGACGAAGCGCGAGGTGGTGCTCTCGCCCGCGACCTCGAGTACCTGGCCGGCCACCTCGTAGACATGCCGGCCCACCTGGTACGAGCCCATGGTCCGCAACTCGTCGGGCGCCGACGCGACCGGATCTCGCCAGTTGAAGATGAGCCGTCCTCCGGGTTCCAGCTGACCGGCCAGCACCCGCCACAGCTTCGCCCGCTCCGCCACCGGGAAGCTCTGCAGCACTGAGATCATCACGATCGCTTCGACGGGCTCCTCCACCTCGACGTCCAGTGCCCCACAGGGCAGCACGGTCACCCGGCGCAACGTGTCAGGCTCGGCCGCCAGGCGAGAGACCAGCACGGACCGCATCCCCAGGGACGGCTCGACGGCGTAGATCTCGGCTGGTGTCTCGCGCGCGATCAGCTCGGTGATCAGGCCCGTTCCTGCGCCGATCTCCATCACGCTCCGCCGCACTCCCGCCAGCAACGGCGGGAGCAGCTCGCGAATCCCCGGGACGTGGCCGTCCTCGTGAAAGAGGTCGTAGAACGGCACGGCGACTGCGTAGATGTCCTCATTCATAGGCTTGAGCGTAGAAGACGCGAGGATCCGTACCACTTCATTTATCGGGAGAGGACTGCGGGAGCGCTGGTGGAAGCAGCGCGGAGGCGCTGATGGGATCGGCGCAGGAGTGCTCGTGGGAGATCGGCGCAGGAGTGCTCGTGGGAGATCGCAAGCCACCGAGTCAGCCGCCCGCGCCCCACACGGACACGCGCACGCATCCCCGTGGCGCAAGGGGAGGAGTGCCGCGAGGTTGCGGTATCAGGGGGGCCGATCGCCTCCTTGCGGGCCGCGGGTCACGATCGCCAGGCGTCCCTCACGTTCCACCACGGCCAGGTCGCCCGAGCGGTCCGTGCGGTAGACCCGCGCGCCCAGGCGCTGGAGGAGCGACAGAGTGGGTTGCGCCGGATGACCGTAGTCGTTGCCCTCCCCCACGCTGATCAGCGCGGCACGGGCACCCACCGCGCCGAAGAACGCGGGATCCTGCCGGGGCGACCCGTGGTGCGGCACCTTGAGAATGTCGGCCGGTGGCAGCAGCCCTCCGCGTAGCAGGGCATCCTGGGCTTCGGTTTCGATGTCGCCGCTCAGCAGCGCCGAGCCGGCTCGCCAGCGTACGTGGATCACGACGCTGGAGTTGTTCGCCGCGCTGCCCTCTCCTTGGCCGGTGGGCGGGGCGCGGGCGGGTTCGGGCGCCAGGACGGTCAGCTCGGAGGGGCCCAGCCGCCAGTGGGTGCCCGGTGGCGCCGTCCACTGCGGGATGCGTCGCCGGGCGAGGTCCGCCGCCAGGCGCGACGCCTGGTTGTCGAGGGTCCGCTGCGGGCTGACGACGACGGCGCCCACGCGCCTGCCCCTCAGGACGCCGGACAGCCCGTCGATGTGGTCGGCGTGCGGGTGGGTGAGGATGACGAGCGGGACGTCGGTGATGTCCAAGCGTCGCAGGCAGCGGTCCATGGTGACGGGATCGGGACCGGTGTCGACCACGACACCTCGTCCGGGGCCTGCGGCGAGAACCAGGCCGTCACCCTGGCCCACGTCGCACACCACCATCAGCCACGCCCTGGGCGGCCATGGGGCGACGACCGGCCGTACGAACAGCACCGCGACCAAGACCCCGACCGCCACCGCCGACGCCACCACCATCCAGGCGCGGCGCCTGACCAGGAGCGTCACTGCGACGGCGGCCAGGGCCAGCAGCGCGAGACCCGCGAGGCCGCCGGGCCAGGGCAGGGTCGCGAGTGGAAGGTTCACGGCCCAGCGGGCCACCATGATGATCCAGCCCACCGCGTAGCCGGCGGGGATGACGATGATCCGGGCCGCTTCCGGCCAGAACGGCGCCACCAGGGCGGCGGCGAACCCGAGCAGTGTCGCGGGCGCCACCGCCGGACCGGCGAGCAGGTTGGCGGGGATCGCGGCCAGGGAGACCTGACCAGCCATCAGTACGAGGATCGGTGTCACGGCGACCTGCGCGGCGGCGGGAACGGCGACGGCCTCGGCCACCCACCTGGGCAACCGGCCTCTCCGCGTGGACGGCGCCTCGCCTGACGGACCGACGGACGACCTGCCTGATGGGCCGGCGAACGACCCACCTGACGGACCGACAGACGACCCGCCCGACGGGCCGGCGAACGACCCACCTGACGGACCGACAGACGACCCGCCCGACGGGCCGGTGGACGACCTGCTTAACGGGGCGGCGGCCGGATCACGGGTGTGGGCAGGGGGCGGGCGCGTGTCGGATTGAGATGTGCCGGTGTGGAGGGTGGCGGTTGGAGATGTGTCGGCGTGGGAGGTGGCCGCGGGTTGGGTGTCGGCGGTGGTCTGGGGGTGGCGGGTCAGGCGGTCGCGCCAGCGCGGGGCGAGGAGGAGGATGCCGGCCGTCGCGCAGACCGAGAGCGCGAAGCCGTACGAGCTGGCCAGGTCGGGCGAGAAGAGGATCAGTAGGAGTACGGCTGCCGAGAGGGCGGCCATTCCGTCCTTGGGGCGGCCGGTGCCGAGGGCGATGGCGGCGACCAGGCCCATGAGGAGCGCCCTCAGCACGCTCGGGGACGGTCTGGCGACCACGGCGAAGCCGATCATCGCCACGGCGGCGAGGCCGGCTCTCAGGGCGAGTGGAAGTCCGGCCAGGCGGGACAGGGCGAGCGCTGCGCCCGCCACGATGGACAAGTTGGTGCCGCTCACGGCATTGAGGTGGTTGAGGCCGGATTCCTTGAGGTCCGCGCTGACTTGGGGATCCATGCGGGAGACATCGCCCACCACGAGCCCGGGCAGCAGGCCGCGCTGATCCGGTGGGAGAACGTCGGTGGCCGTCCGCAGACCGGCCCTCAGCGTGCCCGCGATCGCTTGGAGGCGGCTCGGGGATGTCAGCACCTCGGGAGTCCCGCGGACGAGAAGCACGGCGGCGGTCAGTTCGCCGGGGATGGGCTCGGCCAGCCGTGCGACTACCTGGACGCGCTGACTGGGAAGGAGAGGGCGCCATTCGGGCCCGTGGGCGAGGACGAGGACGGGGAGGCTCACGGCTTCGCGGAGGCGGGGCGTCCGGTAGGTGTCGAGAGTGGCGTGGACGACGACCTGTTCTTGGCGGAAACGGCCGAGCTTGATCTTGGGGTCGTCGGCGAGAGTGATCTCGGCGGTGATCGTCGCTCCGTGCCTTGCGAGGTCGGCGATGGGGGCGGTGGTGACGGCGTGGACGCGGGTCGCGACCGACGCCGAGGCGGCGGCCGTGCAGGCCAGGGTGGCGATGATCACGTTCCGCCAGGGCCGCCAGCGGTGGTGGCGGTGGGCGAGGGCTGCTGTGCCGAAGGCTCCCAGCACCGACAACGCCGACGCTGTCAGGCCGGCTGTGGGCGGGCTGCTGAGGAGGGCCAGGGTGACGGCCCAGACGGCCAAGGCGGGGCAGGTGAGGATCCACGTATGGCCGCCGATCATCTGGACTCCGGGTGCCGGGGAGTCCGATGCCGCGGAGTCGAGTCCCGTGCCTTCAGGCCCTCGGGGGCCGGGCGGCGGGGTGTCGGAGTCCATGGTGCCGGCTCTCATGCCTCCGGTCCTCGTGGTGCCGGCGCTTCCGAGTGCCCTGAGGTCGCTTGCTCCCCCTCTGGGGCCCTTGCTGTCGGAGGTCAGGGGGTTGGGACCTGTCGCCGCGAAGGGGGCGGTGCCGTCGGCTGTCGCCGCGGTTGCTGGTGTCTCAGCGCCTGGCGTGCTGGGGGCCGGGTCGGTGGCAGTGGGGTCGCGGGGCATGTCAGATGCGGACCTTGTCCTTGATCTCTTCATACTTCTTTGCGCCGATGCCCGGGACTTCCTGGAGTTGCTCCACGCTGGTGAAGCCGCCGTGGGCGGTGCGGAAGTCGGCGATGCGTGCCGCCAGGACTTCGCCGACGCCGGGCAGTTGGTCCAGTTGGTCGGGGGTGGCTGTGTTGAGGTCGAGCACCGTGGTGGCGGGGTCGCTCAGAGGCGGGCCGGGAGCGTTGCCGGGGCCGGCGGCGCCTACGGTGATCTGTTCGCCGTCAGTCAGGCGTCTCGCCAGGTTGACCGAGGCAGCGGCTTCGAGTTGACGCACTCCCCCGGCGGCCTTCACTGCGTCGGCCACGCGTGCGCCCATGGGGAGGGTGTAGATGCCGGGCTTACGTACCTTGCCGGTGATGTGAATGGTGATCTCGGCAGCGGGGGTGACTGCCGATGGGGCCGCCGGACGGGGTGGATGGGCGACGGGGGACGCGATGGGGGACGCGACCGGGAGCGGCTCGGGGGTTGGCTCCGAGCGCCAAAGGAAGATGCCGGCGGCCAGTGCTGCCATGACGGCCAGGGTCAGGAGTACGCGTAGGCCTGGGCGGCCTGGGTCCAGGGCGGGCGCCTTGGTGGAGACGGCGGCGCGGAAGGCTTGGAAGGAGGGGGGCAAGGTTGGGGCCAGTGGCGTTCGAACCGTCCCTGGGGTGAGGTCGGCTGTGGGATCGGCGTTGGTTTCACGGGCGAGGGTGTTCGGTTCACGGGCAGGGGCTGTCACACGGGCGAGTTCCGCGTCACCGGCAAGCCCCGCGTCACGGGCAAGCTCCCTGAAACAGGCAGGGGGCGCTGGACGGGCAGAGGACGCCGCACGAGCAAGGTCAGAGCCACCGGCAAGGTCCGTGTCATGGGAGAGCCCCGTTTCACGGACAACACTGGCGTGGGTGTCTCGGTCGTGGAGACCTTGCAAGTGGGGTCTCCCAGGGTCGATGCCCTGGGGGTGGAGGTCCCGGGCGTGGCCGTCCAGGCGATAGGCGTCGCGACGGTGACGTCCCTGCGGGTGAGTGTCGCGAGAGTGTGTGTCAGGGAGGTAGGCGTCTTGCGGGTGGGTGTCCTCTGGGTGGGCGTGCTGCGGGTAGTCACTCTGCGGATAGGAGCTCTGCAGGTAGGTGTCCTGCGAGCGGGCGATGTCAGGACGCGCGTCGCGAGGGCGGGTGCCACGGGAACGGGCGTCTCCGCGACGGGCGTCGTGAGAGTGGACGTCATGGGAGTGGACGGCATGAGCATGGGCGTCACGTGCGCGGGCCTCATGAGCGGGAGCCTCTCCGGGATGGGCGTCGCGAAGGACTGATCCGCCGGTGCTGAGGGGCGGGTAAGGGTGTCTCCCGTGGCCGGCTCTGGGGCTGGGTGAGGCGGGGTCAGGGGGCCCGGGGGATTGCGCGTCTCGGGCGGGGAGGGCAGCGGTGACTCGGGGAAACGCCGGGGGCTGGTGGTCGGGGGTGTTCTGGAGGGCGGTGATCGGGCGAGGGTGGCGGCGGGCAGGAGGCGTGAGGGAGCGCAACCGGGCCTCGGCCACGGTCCGCTCGGTGGTCGGGTCCTGGGAACGCACGTCCCAGAACGTACGGCCCCGCCGGGCGTCGGAAGCGAGGCGAACGGCGTTCTGGGGATGGAGGGGCGGCGCACGCCGGGGCTGTGGACGACGGGCGTCACGACGACGAGCGTCACAACGACAGTCGTCACGACGACGGCCTCTGAACGGCGGCCATCAAAACGGCAGGCTTCAGAACGGCGGCCGTCGAAACGGCAGGCTTCAGAACGGCAGGCGTCAGGAGGTGTCCGGGCTGACCGTGAGGCCCAGCATCCCCGGCCCCACGTGGACCCCGACGACCGCCCCCACCTCCACCAGCCGTAAGTCCGTCAGCCCCGGCAGGCGCTTGGGCAGGCGTTCCGCCAGGGCCCTGGCCCGGTCGCCGGCGGCGAGGTGCTGGACCGCCACCCGCGCCGGTCCCCGGCCGGCCGCCGCGACCGCCAGGTCCTCCAGGCGGGCGATGGCGCGCGTGGCGGTGCGGACCTTCTCCAGCAGCAGCACCCGCCCGTCCACCAGGTGCAGCAGCGGCTTGATGGCCAGCGCCGAGCCGACCAGCGACGCCGCCGTGCCCACGCGGCCGCCGCGCCGCAGGGAGTCGAGCGTGTCGGCGTAGAAGAACGTACGGGTACCGGACGCGCACCCCAGCGCCGCCTGGACCACCTCCTCCAGCCCTGCGCCCCGGGCGGCGGCGTCGGCCGCGGCCATGACCGGGAAGCCGAGGCCCATGGCGATGGAGCCGCTGTCGATCACCTCGACCGGGACAGGCGCCTCCTTGGCGGCGAGCCGGGCCGACTCCACCGTGCCGGACAGGTCGCCCGACAGGTGGATCGACACCACTCCGGTGGCGCCCGCGGCGGCCAGGGAGGCGTAGCACTCGGCGAACCGGGCGGGGGCGGGGCGGGAGGTGGTCGCCGCGTGCAGGTCTCCGGTGAACGCGTCCTCGTCGCACGAGACGCCGCCCGACAGCACCTGTACGGGCACCACCGAGACTCCCGGCAGTGCAGGGAGGTAGGCGGTGGAGTCGGTGACGACCGCGACGGAGGGTGACATATCAGGAGACTAGCCAGTTAGGGCGGATTTCAACCCTGCCCTGGAAGGGTTACTGGACGGGGGTGCCGCCGCGCCACACCCGGCGCGGCTTGAGGCCGAAGGACCAGGCGAAGGCGCCCTCGTGGTCGGCGTCCCACTGCACGATGTCGGCCAGGCGGCCCGGCGCGAGCACGCCGCGGTCGGGAGCGCCGAGAACCGTGGCGCCGCCCAGCGTGGCCGCCCGCAGCGCGTCGTTGACGCTCATCCCGAACGCCGAGACCGCCATCGCGATGACCAGCGACATCGAGGTGATGCCGCAGTAGCCGGGGTTGTGGTCGCTGCCGAGCGCGATCTGCACGCCGTGCTTGATCATCTGGCGCACCGGCGGGAGCTTGCCGCGCTGGAGTGCCGTGGCCGGGCAGACCACGGCCGGCACGCCGTACCGGGACATGATCGCGATGTCCTCGTCGGACATGTGGTGGAGTCCGTCGGCGGAGGCGCAGCCGAGCTCGGCGGCGAGCTGAACGGCGCCGCGGCGGCTGAACAGACCAGCGTGGACGCGCGGCAGCAGGCCGACGTTGCGGCCCGAGGCGAGCACCCAGCGGGACTCCTCGGTGGTGAAGTGGCCCTCGTCGCAGTAGACGTCGACGCTGTCGGCGCCCGCAGCCGCGGCGTCGGCGCACCAGGCGCCCACCGCCTCGACGTACTCGCGCTGGCGGCCGAAGTACTCGGGCGGCACGACATGACCCGCGAGGAACGTGACGTGCACCCGCGGCATCATCGGCTCCTTCTCCAGCTCGCGCAGGAGCCGCACGTCGGCCAGCTCGCCGTCGCGCGTGAGGTGGTAGCCGGTCTTGGCCTCGACGGTCGTGGTGCCGCTGAGCAGCCAGCCGCGAAGGCGCTCGCGCACGCCGTTGCACAGGGTCCACGGGTCGGTGCCGCGGGTCACGGTGACGGTGGAGCCCACGCCGCCGCCCGCGGCGGTGATGGCGGAGGAGGTCGAGCCGCTGGTGCGGATGGCGAGCTCGGCGTAGCGGTTGCCGGCGTAGACGGGATGCGTGTGCGCGTCGATGAGGCCGGGTGTGACCAGGGCGCCGCCGAGGTTCTCGACGTGGTCGACGTCGACGATGTCGTCGACGACTCCGGGGACGCTCTGCGGCAGGTCGGGAGCCCGCCCCACCCAGGCGATCCGGTCGTTGTGCACGAGGATGGCCGCGTTGCTGAGGACCTCGTTGCCGGTCCACAGGCGGCCGATGTTGGTCAGAAGCCGAACGGTCACCGCATCACCACCCCGCACGAGCACGTCACCCAGCGCACGGCTCGGGCCGAGCCCACTGAGTCGGCTCCGGGTAGGGACGACATGGGGGGTCTCCTGCTTCTCATCCGCTTGGCTGGGCGGTGACCGTATCGCCGGACTCATGATCCGGCGATTTCAGTTCAGTTACGTTATTTCACAGGCTGGCTCGGTGTACAGGGTTATTCGGAAGAAAGCCCAATCATCCCAGCGGTCACCCAGCCCCGATCGTTCCCTCGGACCCCCGCAGGCACCATGAATCGCATCAGCCGTCATCTGAAACCCGCGACATTAGTGTGGTAAGGCTCGGCATATCCTAGCAATCCGAGAGTTCCACGGCCACTGCCGCTTTTGGGCAGCTCTGCGCGCTATTTCGACAGAGCTGCCCTGCCCATCAGACTAAGAGACGCGCTCGATGGGCTTGCCCACCCGCTCCAGCTCCTGGTAGAGGCTGGGCAGCACCCGCGCGTGGAGCACGGTGCCGTCCTCGACGTGGTCCAGCGAGAGCACCTCGCCCTCCTTGTGGGCCCGTGAGATCAGGTCTCCCCGCTCGTACGGGACGAGGAGGGTGACCTCGTGGTCGAGCCGGGGCAGCCGGCGCTCGACCAGCTCCATCAGCTCGGGGATCCCGGCGCCGGTGCGCGCGGAGACCACGATGCTGTCACGCTCGCGCCGGGCGATGCGGTCGAGCACGTCGGGGTCCGCGGCGTCGGCCTTGTTGATCACCACGATCTCGGGCACGTCGGAGGCGCCCTCGATGTCGGCGAAGACCTCGCGGACGGCCGCGAGCTGGCCCTCGGGGTCGGGGTGCGAGCCGTCGACCACGTGCAGGATCAGGTCGGCGTCGGCGACCTCCTCCAGCGTGGAGCGGAACGCCTCGACGAGCTGGTGCGGCAGGTGCCGCACGAAGCCGACGGTGTCGGCGATCGTGAACAGCCTGCCCTCCGGCGTGCGCGCCCGGCGCACGGTCGGGTCGAGCGTGGCGAACAGCGCGTCCTCCACCAGCACGCCCGCGCCGGTGACGCGGTTGAGCAGGGAGGACTTGCCCGCGTTGGTGTAGCCGGCGATCGCGACCGCCGGGACCTCGCGCTTGGCGCGCCGCTGGCGCATGGTCTCGCGCGAGGTGGACATGCCGCTGATCTGGCGGCGCAGCTTGGCCATCCGCTCGCGGATGCGGCGGCGGTCCAGCTCGATCTTCGTCTCACCGGGGCCGCGGCCGCCGATGCCGACGCCGCCCGCGGCGCGTCCGCCGACCTGGCGCGACAGGTTGCCGCCCCAGCCGCGCAGGCGCGGCAGCAGGTACTGCAACTGGGCCAGCTCGACCTGGGCCTTGCCCTCACGGCTCTTGGCGTGCTGGGCGAAGATGTCGAGGATCAGCGCGGTGCGGTCGATGACCTTGACCTTGACCGTTTCCTCCAGCTGGCGGAGCTGGCCGGGGGTCAGCTCGCCGTCGCAGATCACGGTGTCGGCGCCGGTCGCCTCGACGACGTCGCGCAGCTCCAGCGCCTTGCCGGAGCCGATGTAGGTGGCGGGGTCGGGCTTCTGCCGGCGCTGGATGAGGCCCTCGAGGACCTCTGATCCGGCTGTCTCGGCCAGGAGCTTGAGCTCCAGCAGGGAGTTGTCGGCGTCCTCCGCCGTGCCTGAGGTCCAGACGCCGACGAGGACGACCCGCTCGAGCCGCAGCTGCCGGTATTCGACCTCGGAGACATCCTGGAGCTCGGTGGAGAGTCCGGCCACGCGACGCAGCGCCTGGCGCTCCTCTAGATCCATCTCGCCGGTCTCGAACTCGTCGAGCGCGGAGTATTCGTGCATTCGTGTCATCTCTAATAGGCAACGTCTGGACACCGTGGTGTCTTCCCCGATGGTGGCACGACATCCCTGGCGCGAGCACCTTGTTATCGGGGCAACACGGGTGACCTTCGCTACCGGGGAGCGTCAGGAGGGTGACACCGTGATGTCTCCCGACCCGGCCTCCAGGGTCAGTTTGTGCGTGGAGGTGTCGTCGTCCTTGACGGAGATGTTCTCGTCGCCCGAGCCGACCTTGGTGGTCACGGCGTACGAGCCGTCGGGGACGCGCAGCCCGATGTCACCCGAGCCGGCGTCGGCCTGCACGCTGTCGGGGGCGGTCACGTACTTGAGCTCGACGTTGCCGGAGCCGGCCTCGGCGATGGCGGTCTTGCCGCCCAGGCCGGTGCCGTCCACGTCACCTGAGCCGGTGGAGACCTCCATCGGCCCGGTGAGGGAGCGGAGCGTGATGTCGCCGGAGCCGTTCTTCACGGTGACGGCGAGGCCCTTCGGGACTTCGACCTTGTAGTTGACGTCGCAGTCGCCCCAGCTCTTGAGCGCGTTGTCGCAGGTGTAGCTGAGCAGCAGCGTGTCGCCCTCGACCTTGTGCTGCGTCTTGGGCCTGTTGTCGCGCCACTGGATGGTCTCGGTGACGCGTACGGCGGCCCCGTCGTACTCGGTGACCGCGACGTCGCCCGACCCGCTCTTCACCTGGAGGCGGGCCACCTTGTCCGTGACCTGGTAGTCGACGGTGTCCTGATTGGTGGGGCCGGCCAGGCCCTGGAGCCCGCAGCCCGTCAGCAGCGCCACCGAGGCGAGCAGCCCGCCCGCGATCACGATCTTCTTCATGCCTGGATCCTCCCCCGCCACGGGTCTCGTGACATCGGGGATGCCCCCTAAGCGCCCCCGGGGGTACCCCCACCTTTGACCCTGGAGCGGGCATGAAGTAGCTTCGCTTCCATAATCCAGAAGAGGCTTTCCACAACATGGAAAAGAGGAGCGACATGGAGATCAACGGCCCGATCCTCGACCGGTTCGACGAGATCCTCACGCCGGAGGCGCTCGGCTTCGTGGCGGCGCTCCAGAAGGAGTTCGACCCCCGCCGCCTGGAGCTGCTGGCGGCTCGCCGGGCGAAGCAGGAGGAGCTGTCGGCCGGCGGCACCCTCGACTTCCTGCCCGGGACGAGGACGGTCAGGGAGGAGGAGTGGAGCGTCGCCCCGCCGGCCCCGGGCCTGGAGGACCGCAGGGTCGAGATCACCGGCCCGGTCGACCGCAAGATGACCATCAACGCGCTCAACTCCGGCGCCAAGGTCTGGCTGGCCGACTTCGAGGACGCCAACTCCCCGCTCTGGGCCAACTGCGTCGGCGGCCAGCTCAACCTGCGCGACGCCCTGGACCGGACCATCGACTTCGAGTCCGGCGGCAAGACGTACGCGCTGGGACCGGACGCCGAGCTGGCCACGATCGTCGTGCGCCCGCGCGGCTGGCACCTGGAGGAGAAGCACGCCAAGGTGGACGGCCGGCCCGTCTCGGCGTCGCTGTTCGACTTCGGCCTCTACTTCTTCCACTGCGCGCAGCGCCAGCTCGACAAGGGCAAGGGCCCGTACTTCTACCTGCCCAAGATGGAGTCGCACCTGGAGGCGCGGCTCTGGAACGAGGTGTTCGTCCACGCGCAGGAGCTGCTCGGCATCCCCCAGGGGACGATCCGGGCGACCGTGCTCATCGAGACGTACCCGGCGGCGTTCGAGATGGAGGAGATCCTGTACGAGCTGCGCGAGCACTCGGCGGGGCTGAACGCCGGCCGCTGGGACTACCTGTTCAGCGTCATCAAGAAGTTCCGCACCCGGGGCCGGGAGTTCCTGCTGCCGGAGCGCAACGCGGTCACGATGACGGCGCCGTTCATGCGCGCGTACACCGAGCTGCTGGTGCGCACCTGCCACAAGCGGGGGGCGCACGCGATCGGCGGCATGGCGGCGTTCATCCCGTCGCGCCGCGACCCCGAGGTCAACGCGGTGGCGCTGGAGAAGGTCCGCGCGGACAAGACGCGCGAGTCGGGCGACGGGTTCGACGGCTCGTGGGTGGCGCACCCGGACCTGGTGCCGGTCTGTCGTGAGGTGTTCGACGGGGTCCTCGGCGAGCGGCCCCACCAGATCGACAGGAAGCGCGAGGACGTCAGCGTCTCGGCCGCCGACCTGCTCTCGGTGGCGAAGACGCCCGGCGACATCACCGAGGCGGGCCTGCGCAACAACGTGGACGTGGCGCTGCGCTACCTGGCCGCCTGGATGGGCGGGCTGGGCGCGGTGGCGATCCACAACCTCATGGAGGACGCGGCCACCGCCGAGATCTCCCGCTCGCAGATCTGGCAGTGGATCCACAACGACATCACGCTCGCCGACACGGGCGCGCAGGTGACCAAGGAGCTGGTCGAGCGCATCATCGGCGAGGAGCTGGAGCGCATCTCCGCCGAGCCGGGCCACGACGAGGAGCTGTACGCTCAGGCCACGGCGCTGTTCAAGGAGGTCGCCCTGGACGACGAGTTCGCCGAGTTCCTCACGCTTCCCGCGTACGCGCGCATGCCGTAGAAGGAGCCGTATGACACCGAGCCCGTCCCCCGCCATCGCTCCCCTGACGGCCGCCCTGCGCTCGGGCCTGCCCGCCGACTCGGTGATCACCGATCCGGTACGGCTGCGCACGTACGAGTGCGACGGCCTGACCTACCACCGGGCCGTGCCCGGCGTGGTCGCGCTGCCGGAGACCGCCGAGCAGGTGGCGCTCGTGGTGCGGCTGTGCAACGAGCACGGCGTGCCGTTCGTGGCGCGGGGCTCCGGCACCGGGCTGTCGGGCGGCGCGCTGCCGCGCGAGGACGGCGTGCTCATCGTCACCTCGAAGATGCGCCGCGTCCTGGAGATCGACCTGCCCAACCGGCGGGCCGTGGTGGAGCCGGGCGTCACGAACCTCGCCATCACCGAGGCCGTGCGCGACCAGGGCCACTACTACGCCCCCGACCCGTCCAGCCAGCAGGTCTGCTCCATCGGCGGCAACGTGGCGGAGAACTCCGGCGGCGCCCACTGCCTGAAGTACGGCTTCACCGTCAACCATGTCGAGGCGTGCGAGATCGTCACCCCCGACGGCGACCTGGTCCGGCTCGACCGCATGGACCCCGGTTACGACCTGCTGGGTGCGTTCGTCGGCTCGGAGGGCACGCTGGGCGTCGCCACCAAGGTCACGGTACGGCTGAGCCGCGCGCCCGAGGCGGTGACCACGGTGTTGGCGGCGTTCCGGAGTATCGAGGAGGGCGGCCGGGCCGTGTCCGCGATCATCGGCGCGGGCATCGTGCCGGCGGCGATCGAGATGATGGACGCGCTGTCCATCGAGGCCGCCGAGGCGGCCGTGGCCTGCTCCTACCCGCGCGGCGCCGGAGCGGTGCTGATCGTGGAGCTCGACGGGCCCGAGGACGAGGTGGCGGCGCAGTTCGGCCGGCTGCGGGAGCTGTGCTCGGGCGCGTTCGAGACGCGGGTGGCGGCCGATCCGGCCGAGCGGGCGGCGATCTGGAAGGGCCGCAAGTCGGCGTTCGCGGCGGTGGGGCGCATCAGCCCCGCCTACATCGTGCAGGACGGCGTGGTGCCGCGCACCTCGCTGCCGCGCGTGCTGGCCGCCATCGACCGGCTGTCGGCGGAGCACCGCATCAGGGTGGCCAACGTCTTCCACGCCGGCGACGGCAACCTGCACCCGCTCGTGCTGTTCGACGACGCCGAGCCGGGCGCGGGCGAGCGGGCCGAGGTGGTGTCCGGCGCGATCCTCGACCTGTGCATCGAGCACGGCGGGTCGATCACCGGCGAGCACGGCGTGGGGGTGGACAAGGCCCGCTACATGCCGAAGATGTTCTCCGTCGACGACCTCGACACCATGCAGCTCGTCCGGTGCGCCTTCGACCCGAGGGGCCTGTCCAACCCGGGCAAGGTGTTCCCGACGCCGCGGCTGTGCGGCGAGGTCCCGGGCGTGCGGAAGGGCGTGCACCCGCTGGTCGAGTCCGGGGAGGCGGAGCACTTCTGATGTCACGCGAGCTGCTGGAGAAGACCGGCGTGACGGTCAGGGACGCCGTGGCCGGCGACGCGGTGGCCGGGGTGCGGCCGCGCTGGGTGGTGCTGCCGGAGACGGTCGGGGAGGTCTCGGCCGTGCTGCGGGCCTGCGCCGAGCAGGATCTCGCGCTCACGCCGGTGGGCGGCGGCACGAAGCTGCACTGGGGCGCGCCGCCCGAGCGCTGCGACGTGCTGCTCGACCTGTGCTGCCTGAACGAGGTGCTGGAGCACGCGGCGGGCGACCTGGTCGTGCGCGCCCAGGCCGGGGTGACGATGGGCGCGCTGGCCGGCGTGCTCGCGGCCGAGGGGCAGGAGCTGGCGCTGGACGCGCCCCCGGACGCCACCGTGGGCGGGACGCTGGCCACCGCGGCGTGCGGGCCGCGCGCCTTCCGGTACGGGACGCCGCGCGACCTGCTCATCGGCGTCACGGTCGTGCTGGCCGACGGCACCGTGGCCCGGTCGGGCGGCAAGGTCGTCAAGAACGTCGCGGGTTACGACCTGGGCAAGCTGTTCACCGGCTCGTACGGCACGCTGGGCGTGATCGCCGAGGCCACGTTCCGGCTGCACCCGCTGCCCCCGGACCGGCGCTGGCTGGTGGTGGACGGGGTGGAGCGCCCGCGCCAGACGGCCGCGCTGCTGGCGGCCTCCCAGGCGGAGCCGGTCGCGGTGGAGCTCGACCGGCCCGGCGGGGCGGCCCCGGTGACGCTGGCCGCGCTGGTGGAGGGCACGGCGGCCGAGCCGCGGGCCAGGGCGCTGCGCGAGGCGGTGGGGGCCGGCGAGGTGACCGAGCGGGCGCCTTCCTGGTGGGGCGCGCCGCCGCCGCACGACGAGGTGCTGCTGGAGGCCCGCTTCGTGCCCGCCGCGCTCGACGGGGTGCTGGAGGCGGCGGGCGAGCACGGGCTGTGGCTGCGCGGCTCGCCGGTCTCCGGCCGCCTGCGTCTGGCCCCGGCGGGAGACGTCACCGGGGAGCGGCTGGCCGGCGCCGTGGCCGCGCTGCGGGAGCGGGCGCACGCCGTCGTCGTGCTCGCCTCGCCGTACGAGGGCGTGGACCGGTGGGGCCCGGTCGGCGCGCTGCCGCTGATGCGGCGGGTCAAGAACCAGTTCGACCCCGGGCGGAGGCTGTCTCCGGGACGGTTCGCGGGAGGGATCTGACATGGACCCGGAGCTGATCGACGACTGCGTGCACTGCGGGTTCTGCCTGCCCACGTGCCCCACGTACGTGCTGTGGGGCGAGGAGATGGACTCCCCGCGCGGCCGCATCCACCTGATGAGCCAGCACGTCGAGGGCACTCCTGTGACGCCCGAGATGGCCGGGCACTTCGACGCGTGCCTGGGCTGCATGGCCTGCGTCACCGCCTGCCCGTCCGGGGTGCGCTACGACCGGCTGATCGAGCAGACACGGGCCGAGGTGGAGCGCGTCCACGTCCGGGAGCCGCGTGAGCGGGCCGTGCGCGGCCTGGTGTTCAGTCTGTTCCCCTACCCGCGCCGGCTCGGGCTGACCAGGCCGCTGACGGGGCTGACGCGGCGGCTGGCGCCGTTCCTGGAGCGGGCGCATCCCAGCCTGGGGGCGATGGCCGCGCTCACGCCCCGCGTGGAGCGGCGCCAGCGCCTGCCGCGCGTGGTCCGCGCCAGAGGGCCGCGCCGGGCCGTCGTCGGCATGCTCACCGGCTGCGTGCAGCGGGAGTTCTTCCCGCAGGTGAACGCGGCCACCGCGCGGGTGCTGGCGCTGGAGGGCTGCGACGTGGTCGTCCCGGCGGGTCAGGGCTGCTGCGGCGCGCTCAGCGTCCACTCCGGCCGCGACGACCAGGCCAGGCGGCTGGCCCGCCGCACGGTCCGCGCCTTCGAGCGGGCCGGCGTGGAGACGGTGGTGGTCAACGCGGCCGGCTGCGGCTCGTCGATGAAGGAGTACGGCGAGCTGCTCGGCACGGAGCCGCCCTTCCGGGTGCGTGACCTGTCGGAGTTCCTGGCCGAGCTGGGGCCGGTCGCGCCCCGGCATCCGCTGCCGGTCGTCGCGGCCTACCACGACGCCTGCCACCTGGCCCACGCGCAGGGCGTACGGGTTCAGCCGCGGGCGCTGCTGGCCGGCATCCCGGGGCTGGAGCTGCGCGAGGTGCCCGAGTCGGCCATCTGCTGCGGCTCGGCCGGCACGTACAACATCTTCCAGCCCGAGGCCGCCCGCGACCTCGGCGACCGCAAGGCCAAGGGGGTCGCCTCGACCGGCGCGGAGCTGCTGGTGTCGGCCAACCCCGGCTGCACGATGCAGATCGCCGCGGCCATGCGCCGGGCCGGGGCCACGATCCGGGTGGCGCACACGGCCGAGGTGCTGGACGCCTCGCTGCGCGGGGTGTCTCTGTGATCCGGGACGACATGGGGGACGAGGGGGCGGGCGCGTGAGCGTGCAGTCGATCGATCGGGCGCTGGACGTGCTGGAGACCCTGGCCGAGCACGGCGGCGCGGCCGGTCTGTCGGAGATCGCCGCGAAGACCGGGCTGCCGTACGGGACCATCCACCGGCTGCTGCGCACGCTGCTGGCGCGCGGCTACGTGCGCCAGGAGTCCGACCGCCGCTACGCGCTCGGCGCGGGGCTGGTGCGGCTCGGCGGGGTGGCCGAGGGCATGGTGGGCGAGTGGGCGCGGCCGCACCTCGCGCGGATGGTGGAGCTGTCCGGCGAGACGGCGAACCTGGCCGTGCTGGAGGGCGACTTCGTGGTGTACGTGGCGCAGGTGCCGTCGCCGCGGCGGCTGCGCATGTTCGCCGAGGTGGGCAGGAGGGTGCTGCCGCACAGCACGGCCGTGGGCAAGGTGCTGCTGGCGGGCCGCGGCGCGGAGGAGGCGGTGACGCTGCTGGAGCGCACCGGCATGCCGCGCCGCACGCCCAACACGATCACCGAGACCGCCGCCATGCTGGCCGAGCTCGACCGGGTCCGGGCGGCCGGCTACGCGCTGGACCTGGGCGAGGAGGAGCTGGGCGTGCACTGCCTGGCCGTGCCCGTGAGCGACGGAGAGCGCGTGGTGGCCGCGATGTCGGTGTCCGGGCCGGCCGAGCGGATCGACGCGGTCGACCGGGAGCAGCTGGCCGAGGGCCTGCGCACCATCGCGCGCGCCTTCGGGACCGAGCTGGCCCCGGTCACGACGGGCAGGTGACCGCGCCCGGCTGTCGTGTCGCACCATGAGCAACAGCCCGGCGCGAGGGGGATCGCGCGGCGCTTCGGCTATTACGGTTGAGGCATGTGCCGAAGCATCAAGACGCTGCGCCCGCCGTACACCGAGGACGTCACCGAGGACGACGTACGGGCCGCGGCGCTCCAGTACGTGCGCAAGATCTCCGGTTTCCGGTCGCCCGCCCCGCACAACGCGGAGGCGTTCGAGCGGGCCGTCGAGGAGATCACCCGGGCCTCGGAGGAGCTGCTGGGCGCGCTGAAGGTCCGCGGGACCCGCTGACCCGTCCCGGCGAGTCGCGCGGGGGTCGTTGACAGCGGCCCCCGCCGGGAGAAGTGTCCCCGGTGTACCCCCATCGGACGCCAGGGAGCTGCCATGATCAGCGGGCTGTACCAGGGTCAGGACGGCGGATCGCGACTGGAGCTCCGGATCGACGTGGACGGGGCGCGGCCCACCGGCCGGGTGAGCGGCGACCTGTTCTCCGTGGCCGGCTCGACCACCACCTACGCCGGCTCGTTCGTGGTGCACTCCCCCACCGTCCGCGCGGAGGGCGACGAGGCGCGCATCGCCGGGCGGGGGGCGTTCACGTTCGACACGCCCGCCAGGGACGTGACGGTCACGCTCACCGGCGGCTCCGGCACGGCCGAGGTGGCCGGCCGGGTCCTCCCCGTGGCGTTCGCCTCGGCGCACTTCCGGCAGGTGCTGCTGGAGGTGGACTCGGTCGCCGGGACGGTGCCGTTCGCCGGCTACCACACCGCGGCCCTGCCCGCCCCGGCCGGCTGCGCGCCGCGCGAGCTGAGCGTGGCCGCCGCCTACGCCGAGGCCGGCATCGGGCTGACCGTGGCGGAGCCCGGCGTCATCCCCGCCGACGGCTCCGGCGCGGACCTGGCCTGGGACGACGCCGAGCTGCACCACGCGATGACGCAGCAGTTCAGCCGGTTCGCCGACACGGTGGCCTGGCGGGTGTGGCTGCTGGTGGCCAGCCGGCACGTGGGCGGCTACCGGGGCATCATGTTCGACTACAACGACGCCCACCAGCGGCAGGGCTCCGCCGTCTTCTACGACGCGATCAGGGGTGACACGCCGCAGGCCCAGCGGGCGCAGCTGCGCACGTACGTCCACGAGCTCGGGCACGCGTTCAACCTGCTGCACTCCTGGCAGAAGAACCTGGGCAACCCGCCGCAGCCGCTCGGCCCCGACGGCGGCTTCGGCGACCTGTCATGGATGAACTACGTCCAGAACTACCGCCCCGGCGGCGAGCCCGGCTACTGGGCGGCGTTCCCGTTCCAGTTCACCGACGCCGAGCTGGTGCACCTGCGCCACGGCTTCTACCGGGACGTGGCCATGGGCGCCAACGCCTTCGGCACCGGAGCGGCCGAGATCGCGCCGTTCGAGCAGCCGGTGGAGGATCTGTCCGGGCTGCGGCTGGAGGTGCGGGCCAAGGAGGGGTTCGGCTTCGGCGAGCCGGTGGTGGTGGAGCTGAAGCTGTCCGTCACGGGCGAGCCGCGCGCCACCCACGGCCACCTGCATCCCGACACGGAGTTCACGCAGATCTGCGTCACCCAGCCGAGCGGCCGCACCCTCCTGTACCGGCCGATGATGCGCCACTGCGTGGACCACGCCACCGAGGTACGGCTCGACGCGGGCAGCCCGGCCCTGTACCGCAGCGCGTACATCGGGCACGGCCGTGACGGGCACTACTTCCAGCAGCCGGGCGAGTACCGGGTGCGCGGCCAGTACATCGGCGCCGACGGCTCGCGCATCGTCTCCGACCCCTGCCTGGTGCGGGTGCGCTACCCGGCCGGCGCCGACGACCACCGGGTCGCCGAGCTGATGCTCGGCGAGGAGCAGGGCAAGCTGTTCTCGCTGCTCGGCTCCGACTCGCCGGCGCTGCGCGCCGGCAACGAGGCGCTGGACGAGCTGATCGACCGGTACGGCACGCACCCCCTGACCATGTACGCCCGGATGGTCAAGGGGCTCAACGCCGAGCGGGAGTTCAAGACGATCACGGCGGGCAGGCGGCTGCGGGTGCGGCCCCCGGACCCCCGGCAGGGCGTGGAGCAGCTGTCGGCGGTGGCCCGCGCGGCCGGGTCCGGCGGGCTCATCGACAACATCACGCTCAACATGGTGATGCGGCGGCTGGCCAGGGCCGAGGCGCGGCAGGGCGACCTGGACCGGGCCGGCGCCGTGATGGACCGGATGGTGACGATCTTCGAAGAGAAGGGCGTCAACCCGGTCGTGTTAGGCCTGATCAGGCGGCAGGCCGAGCTGACGAAGGCGGCGCTCGGCGCGGAGTCCTGAGCTCGCCGCGCGGGTCTTATGCGGATTTCTGGATGTTCTCTGTACACGCGACTCGCAATCTAGATCTCCAGCAAGCGCGTTTCGACAGAGCAAACAGAGCTCGGGTGCCACCTGGGGACTCGTCCCCGGCACCCGTGGAAGGAATTCGCATGAGATCTAGAGGGATGCTCACGCTGGGCTTCGCCCTGTTAGTCGGCCTTGCATCGGGCCAGGCCGCGTCGGCCAGCACGACCTTCGCGCCGAAGACGGCGGTCGCCACGCCCACTCCCAGCGCCACTCCCTCACCCTCGACTCCCGCGGAGGACGAGGGCGAGGGCGGCGACCCGGCGAACGAGGTTAACGTCCCGCTCGCCTCGACCCTGGCGGCGCCGAAGTTCCAGATGCCCTTCCCCTGCGGCCAGTCGTGGACCGGCAACTCCAGCAACAGCAGCGCCCACCGGTCCTACGAGATCGACTGGAACCGGGGCAGCTCGGCCGACGCCGACCTCGGCGACACCGTCGTGGCCGCGGCGGCGGGCACCGTGGTCATCTCGGCCCACCAGGGCTCGACCAACGGCTACGGCAACCTCGTCAAGATCGACCACGGGGGCGGCTACACCTCCTTCTACGCGCACCTGAACTCGCGTTCCGTCTCCGCTGGCGCCCGGGTCTCCCAGGGCCAGAAGATCGGCACGCTCGGCAAGACCAGCAAGCCGGGCAACAACATCAGCCCGCACCTGCACTTCGAGATCCGCAAGGGCAGCAGCTACCCGTCGAACATCCAGAGGGCAGTCTTCAACGGCGTCACCTTCGGCTACCCGAACCAGACGCTGACCTCCAGGAACTGCGGCGGCGGCGGTGGCACCCCCGGCAACCCGGAGACCCCGGCGTCCGTGTGCGGCAGCGCCTTCAAGGTGATCGACCAGCAGGCGCTCGGCACGGCCGGCACCGTCTACCTGACCTACAACAGCGCCAACGGCCAGAACTGCGTCGCCACCCTCAAGAAGACGTCGCTGGGCACGAAGACCGCCACCAGCGCCTTCCTGGAAGTAAAGGGTAAGACCCGCACGACCGACAGCGGCAGCTTCACCTACTACGCGGGCCCGGTGAAGGCCACTGCGTCCGGCAAGTGCGTCAGGTGGGGCGGCAAGGCCGGAACGGCCACCTACACCAGCCCCTTCGAGCACTGCGGATGATCTCCGACGGCCGCCCGCTCCCCTGACGGGCGGCCGATCCGCGCACCCTCACGTGACCGCGGCCCGCCCTCTCGCCTGCGAGACGGCGGGCCGCGGTCATCAGTGCTTCGGCAGGCTCACGGGTCGGCCGCCGGAGCAGACGATCACCACCTCGACCTCCTCGCCCTCCTCCGGCTCGAACTCGACCTTGGCGCGGAGCGCGGGCCCGGGCTCGACGCCGTCCACGGAGAAGCCCTGCGCCGGGCTCCAGGAGCGCAGCCGTACCCGGTCGCCCTCGCAGGAGGCGATGACCGTGCCGCCGGCCGTCTGGAGGAGCCGGCCGCCCGCCGCCGGAGCGGCGGTGCCCGGCGAGGGTGCGGGGGTGCCGGTCGGGGGCGCGGACGTGCCGGTCGAGGGGGCGGGGGTGCCCGTGGGGCGGGGGCGCGCGGTCGCGGAGGCCAGCGCGGCGCGTACGTCGTCCCGGTCGAGCACCCGCCCGGAACCGCCCGTCAGGGAGCCGCCCAGCAGGCCGAGCACCGCCACTGCGGCGCCGGTCGCGGCGGCCGCGGTGGCGGCCCACGCCACGACGTACCTCTTCACCGCCCCAGCTTCCCCCGTCCATCGCTAAGCCGCCGTTAACGCGAGGATAAGAGACCCGGACCACCCGGCCGCACCGTCTACGGTTTCCTCATATGGCTGACATCCTGCTCATCGAGGACGACGGGGCGATCCGGACCGCGCTCAGCCGCGGGCTGCGCGACCTGGGCCACGCCGTCTCCTCCTCCCCCACCGCGTTCGAGGGGCTGCGGCTGGCCGTCGATGACCGGCCCGACCTGGTGGTCCTCGACCTCGGGCTGCCCGACCTCGACGGCGTGGAGCTGCTGCGCATGCTGCGCGCGGTGAGCCGGGTGCCGGTCATCGTGGCGACCGCCCGCGACGGCGACGCCGAGATGGTGCCGGTGCTCGACGCGGGCGCCGACGACTACGTGGTCAAGCCGTTCAGCGCGGCGCAGCTCGACGCGCGGGTCAGGGCCGTGCTGCGGCGCGCCGGCGAGCCCGCGCCCGCCGCGCTGCGCGTCGGCGGCCTCAGCGTGGACCCGCGGGGACGCGCCGCCACACTCGACGGCGCGCCGCTGGACCTGACGCCGCGCGAGTTCGACGTGCTGCACTACCTCGCCGCCCGGCCGGGCGAGGTGGTGACCAAGCGGCAGCTTCTGACGGAGGTGTGGCAGCTCCCGTACGGCGGCGCCGACAAGACCGTGGACGTCCACCTGTCGTGGCTGCGCAGGAAGCTCGGCGAGACCGCCTCCGAGCCCCGCTACCTGCACACGGTGCGCGGGGTCGGGGTGAAGCTGGTCGACCCGTCGTGAGGCGCTGGCTCGCGCTGCTGGTGGCGGCCACCACGTCGGTGGTGCTCATCGCGTTGCTGGTGCCGATGGCGCTGCTCATCCGCGCCGTGGCCGAGAACGGCGCGATGAGCCGCGCCACGGGCGCGGCGGCGTCGGTCGGTGTCGCGGCCGGCACCGATGACCTGCCGCTGGCGGTGGAGCGCGTGGAGCTGCCGGTCACGGTCTTCCTGCCGGACGGGCGCACCCTGGGCGCCCCCGCCCCGCGCTCCGAGGCGGTACGACTGGCGGCGACGGGCCGCAGCGTGACGGCCGAGGCGCCGGGCGGCAGGGAGGTGCTGGCCGCGGCCCAGTCGCCGCAGGGCACGGTCGTGACCCGGGTGTTCGTGAGCGAGGACGAGCTGACGCGCGGGGTGCGCGAGGCGTGGGGCGCGCTGGCGGGCCTCGGGCTGGCGCTGGTGGTGCTCGGCATCCTGCTGGCCGACCGGCTCGCGCTCGCGGTGACGCGGCCGGTCGACGGGCTGGCCCGGGTCTCGCACCGGCTGGCGGGCGGCGACCTGGAGGCGCGGGCCGAGCCCGGCGGGCCGCCGGAGGTGCGCTCGGTGGCGCTCGCGCTCAACCACCTGGCCGGGCGGATCGGCGACCTGCTCACGGCCGAGCGCGAGTCGGTGGCGGACCTGTCGCACCGGCTGCGCACGCCGCTGACGGCGCTGCGGCTGGACGCCGAGTCGCTGCGCGACCCCGAGGAGGCGGCCCGGCTGGGGGCACGCGTGGACGCGCTGGAGCGGGTGGTGAGCGCGGTCATCACCGGGGCGCGCCGCCGCTCGGCCGGGCGGCAGACGTGCGACGCGGCGGCGGTGGTGCGGGAGCGGGTGCGGTTCTGGTCGGTGCTGGCCGAGGACCAGGGGCGTGAGGTGGAGGTGTCCGTGCCCGGGACGGCCCTGCCGGTGGCGGTGGGCGCGCAGGACCTCGCGGCGTGCGTGGACGCGCTGCTGGGCAACGTCTTCGCGCACACGCCCGAGGGCGCGGCCCTGTCCGTGCGGCTCGGGCCGCGCCCGGAGGGGGTGGTGCTGGTGGTGGCCGACCAGGGGCCGGGGTTCGAGCCGGCGCTGCTCAGGCGGGGCGACAGCGGAGGCGGCTCGACCGGACTCGGGCTCGACATCGCCCGCCGTACGGCGGAGTCGTCGGGCGGCTCCCTCGGGGTCTCGCGCGGCCCGGACGGCGGCGCGGTGGTCGAGGTGGTCCTCGGCGGCGGTTGAGGCCGGCGCCGTCGAGCGGCGAACGGACCCTGGCGGGCGCCACGGGGCGAGGCGGGGGTCCTGACGAGCGTCACGAGGCGAGGCGGGGTCCTGGCGGGCGGCCGGCGAGTGCGGCTGGCGTCATCGGGTGCTCGCGCGGTACACCGGGGGGATGACGCCGTACCTGGTCGGGCCGGACGGGCTCCGGGTGGAGCCCGTCGAGCTGCGCGTGGACACGGTCCACTGGCTGTTCGCGCGCATGATCGAGCCCGCGGCCCGGCCGGGGGAGGTCTGGTACCGGGTCACCCGGCACGGCCACGCCCTCGGCACGGGCTACTACCAGCTCGACCAGCTCCAGGAGATCGTGGACCTGGCCGAGCTGCACGCCCCGGCGGACGCCGGGGAGGAGACGGCCTGAGAGCCCGTCCGGGACCCGGCCGCGTACGGCGCTATGAAGTCCATAACCACGGCTTAGCGTCGGCTTACCGCCCGCCGCGCTTACCTGAGGACATGCAGCTCACGAAGAGATTCATGATCGTCGGTACCGGTGTCGTCCTGTCCCTCGCGGGCGGGAGCTACGCGCTGGCGGCGGCCGCCACCTCCGAGGACGGGGCCCGGGACCGGGCCGTCTCCGTCGCGGCCCCCTCCGCGCCCAAGGTGCTCGCCGAGCAGGCGCTCAAGATCGCGGCCAAGGAGGTGCCGGGCGGCTGGGTCGCGGACCTGTCGCTCGACCGGGACGACAACGGCAAGGACGTCTGGGACGTCGACGTGGTCAAGGGCGACACGCGCAGCGACCTGGACATCGACGCCACCACCGGCAAGGTCCTGTCCAACAAGGCCGACGACGACCACCGGGACGACAACGACGGCCGGGACGACCGGAACGACGACCACGACGACGACGGCAACTGACGGGGCGCCTCCGCTCCGGCACCGGAGCCCCGCCACGTGACACGATCGCCCTCCGGCCGACCGGCCGGAGGGCGTCTCAGGCGGGAGCGGGGTCAGCAGGAGGACAGGATGCCCTGCATGGCGTCCTTCTCCCCGCTCGTGACCCACACGCCGTACTTCGCCTTCACGTCGATCTGACGGGCGATGTAGGCGCACCGGTACGCCTTGCGCGGGGGCAGCCAGGTGGCGGCGTCGGAGTCACTCTTCTGGTTGTTCAGCGGGCCGTCGACCGCGAGCAGGTTGAGCGGGTCGTTGGCGAACTCCTTGCGCTTGGCGGCCGTCCACTGCTGGGCGCCCTTCTGCCAGGCGTCGGAGAGCGGCACCAGGTGGTCGATCTGCACCGCCGTGCTGGTGTCCTGGCCGCGCTTGAAGGTGATGGTCTTCCCGCTGTACGGGTCGTCCAGGACGCCGCTGAGCACGATGCAGTCGTGCGTCCCGGACTTGAACTTCTCGTCGCGCAGGTCCCGCTTCAGGATGTCGTTGCGGGTGTCGCAGCCGTTGTGGTCGACGTCCGACCACGCGGGGCCGAACTTCTCCCGCTCGAACCCGGTTCGCGGGGCCCGCCCCTTGACCTCCAGCTTGCCGAGCTTCTTCCGCGCCTCGCCGACGTCCGCCTTGTCGGACTTCGAGGACGTGGACGAGGTGTCCGAGTCCGCCCCCGACCGGGCTGCTAACCCACCACACCCAGCAAGTGCCACCACCGCGGCCATTCCGGCCAAACCCGCCCGAACCCGCACGTCCCCACCCCAGACTTCAGATTTGTGTAAAGCCTAGGTATAGCAATTACCCCTAATTGCCTAAGTATCCCGCCATGCGTCGAGGAGCCATTCCGCCAGATACGCGGCGTACGAGGCGCGGACGTGGATCCGGAACCCCGAGCTCACGCCGGCGGCAGAGGTAGGGGGCGGTTCGCAATGGCCGGGGCGAATCCATACCCTTGAGAAGGTGGAGGACGTCGTAGACCTCGATGAAGTTCCGCTGGCCGCGCTCCTCGACGAAGACCGGGGCGAGTTGGACCTTCTCGAAGCGATCGAGCTCACACTCGTGCAGGTCGACACTGGAACGACCCGCCACGAGCAGCTCCGCCACGGCCTTGGCCACGCCTGCCGAATGCGTCACCCACACCGCCTCCGCCACCCGGAACCCGTTCAGGTCCGGAGCCTCGCCCACCAGCGGGAAGCCGTCGGGGGTGAAGGAGAAGACGCCGTTGACGCCCTCCTCGGGAGCCGTGCCGGCCAGCACGGCAGCCCCGGCCATGGCGCGCACCGACGGCCCCCGGAACCCGGCCGCGCACACGACCACGTGGGCCGCGATGACCCGATGCTCCGGGCCGCCCGTCCTTTCCCGCGCGCCCGTCCGCTCCGGCGTGGTCTTCCCCGGCCTTTCCGGTGGGCTCTTCCCGGGCCCGTCAGTGACGAGCTCTCCCGCCCCCTCCGTGGCGAGCTCTCCCGGCCCCTCCGTGGCGAGTTCGCCCCGCTCGGCCGCGCGCCGTGCCTGCGCCTCACCGCACGCCACCGCCGCCGCCAGCCCGTCGCCCGGTACGTGAAGACCGCCCAGGACCCGGCGTGCGTCGAGCAACGGCCACAGCCGCGCGCACCGGGCCAGATCGACCAGCTCGGCCTCGACTCCCCACGCCTCGGCCCAGCCGTGCTTGCGGTGCAGGCCGGCCCAGCGCTCGGGGGTGGTGGCCACCTCAAGCCCGCCGACCCGGTCGAAGCAGGGCCCCCCGCCGAGGGTCAGCCCGCCGTACTTGCGGACCGTGTACGCGGCGAACTCCGTCATGGCCTTCGACGGGTTGGTCTGGAAGACCAGGCCCGGGGCGTCGGTCCAGCCGCGTCCGGTGAGCTCGTCGGCCAGGGCGCAGCCGACGATGCCGGCTCCGATGATCACGAGACGCGGCCGGCCCACCATGCGCTGTCCGGTTTCTTATTACGGGATTACGCAACGACCGTGACTCCTCCACCCCGTAAACGGGGTGGCTTCTCGCTACGCCGCGCGGGCGTCGCGGAGGACCAGCCCGGCCCTCTTGATGTTGCTCGCCGCGA
>NZ_JBFAHO010000025.1:0-119594 GCF_040654215.1 Nonomuraea sp. NPDC050733
AGGACACTCCCTCGTAACCGGACTCCGCCAGCACCTCCAGTACGACAGCAGTGATCCGCTGGTCCAGAGCCGCATCACGAGGACGGCCGCGCGCCTCCCCCTCGACACCATTTCGATACGTCACGTCCCGTATCGTAATGCACAGGGCTGAACGCCATCAACCAAACGTCTGCGTTCAGTACAGCTAGGTCAGCCGCGTCATTGCTGGTCGCGGTCCTCCCCCCGTGAGGACTGTGACCAACTGCGTGACCGGACGGGGCTGCCCCACCATTCGGCGGCAAGCGGCTCTTGCCTGCTCCGGCGACCGGCCGCCCCCCGTCAACTCGTGGCCGGTTGCCCGATGGCTTCCGGAGCCGGCGGTGTTGTAGTCATGCTGCGGCGGGCGTTCACCCGATCCGATCACCTGGTGCAGACGAGGTGATCGTGCGGATGTATCGGTGGGCGAGACGGTGCAGGTGCGTGAGGAGTTCCGGCGGTCCGGTGACGTCGAAGTCTGCGCCGAGCAGGCCCAGATGGACGGCGAGGGTCTCGACGGTGTCCGCGCCGGTGTGCAGGACGCAGGTGCGTTCGTCGAGGCGTTCGACCGTGCCGGCCGCCGGGCCGATGCGATCAGCGATGACCTCGGCCGGTGCGTGCACGGTGACCTGCGCCCGGTAGCGCCAGGCGGCGGCGGATGCCCGGCGGGAGACGTAAGCGGCGACGTCGACGTCGGGCAGGTCGCGCGGGGTGAAGCGGGGGCCGGTCGGGGTGCGGGGCCGGATCCGGTCGACGCGGAAGGTGCGCCAGTCGCTCCGTTCGACGTCCCAGGCCAGCAGGTACCAGCGGCGGCCCCAGTTGACGAGCCGGTACGGCTCGGCGGTGCGCACAGTGGCCGCGCCGGCGTGGTCGTGGTAGTCGAAGCGGAGCCGTTCCCGGTCGCGGCAGACCGCGCTCAACGTGGTCAGGATCGACGGGTCAACGCGGGGGCCGGCGTCGTCGCGGGGCACCGGCACCGTGTAGGTCTGCAGAGTGTTGACCCGGCGCCGCAGCCGCGACGGCAGCACCTGCTCCAGCTTGGCCAGCGCCCGCAAGGACGCCTCCTCGATCCCCGCGATGGCGCCGCTGGTGGCGGTCCGCAGGCCGACGGTGACGGCGACCGCCTCCTCGTCGTCGAGCAGCAATGGCGGCAGCGCGGCACCGGCACCGAGACGGTAGCCGCCGGCGGAACCGCGGGTGGCCAGTACCGGGTAGCCGAGGGTGCGCAGGCGCTCCACGTCGGTCCGCACGGTCCGTCCGCTCACCCCGAGGCGGTCGGCGAGTTCGGCGCCGGTCCACTCGCGTGGGGTCTGCAGGAGGGAGAGCAACCGCAGGAGGCGGGCGGAGGTTTCCAACATTCGTCAAGCATGCCGGACCATTAGGAACGATGTCGTCCTAATGGTCCGGCAGAGTCGATGACATGACCGAGATCGACACGGCCGAGATCCGTGATTTCCGTATCGACATCCCGCAGGCCGACCTGGACGATTTGACCGAGCGCCTGGCCCAGGTCCGCTGGGCCGACGAACTGCCCGACGCCGGCAACGACTACGGCGTGCCGCTGCACTACCTGCAGAACCTCGTCCAGCGATGGCGCGACAGCTACGACTGGCGCGCCTGGGAGGCGAAACTCAACTCCCACCCGCAGTTCACCACCACCATCGACGGGCAGAACGTGCACTTCCTGCACATCCGCTCGCCCGAGCCGGACGCCACACCGCTGCTGCTCACGCACGGCTGGCCGACCACCATCGTCGAGTACCTCGATGTGCTCGGCCCGCTGAGCGACCCCCGAGCGCACGGCGGCGACCCGGCCGACGCCTTCCATCTGGTGATCCCCTCGGTGCCCGGTTTCGGCTTCTCCGGCCCCACCACCGATCGGGGCTGGAACCGCTACCGGATCGCGAAGGCGTGGGCCGAGCTGATGCGCCGCCTCGGCTACGCGCGCTACGGCGCGCACGGCAACGACGGCGGCTCGCTCATCTCCCCCGAAGTGGGCCGACACGATCCCGATCACGTCATCGGCGTGCACGTCACCCAGGTCTTCTCCTTCCCCTCCGGCGACCCGGCCGAGCTGGCCGGCCTGTCCGAAGAGGACCAGAAGAAGGTCCAGTTCCTGCAGTGGTGGCTGGACAACGGCGGCGCGTACGACAAGCTGCAGTCCACCGCGCCGCAGACCCTCGCACACGCGCTGGCCGACTCGCCGGTGGGACAGCTGGGCTGGAACGCGCAACTGCTCGGCCCCAACCTCGACCCGGACTACGTGCTGACCAACACCATGATCTACTGGCTCACCAACACCGCCGCGTCCTCCGCGCGCCTCTACTACGAGGACTTCCACACCACCGACAAGCCCACCGAACCCACCACCGTGCCGCTCGGGCTGGCGAACTTCGCCTGGGACTTCCAGTCGATCCGCCCGTTCGCCGAACGCGACCACAAGAACATCCTGTCCTGGAACGTCTACGACACGGGCAGCCACTTCGCCGCGCACGACGCGCCGGACCTGCTGGTCGACGACATCCGCGGCTTCTTCCGTCAACTGCGCTGAACCGTGCCGACCGGGTGGTACGCGCGGCGGGCACCCTGCCGCGCGCACCCCTGAATTGAACTTCCAGGAGTACCGTCATGCAGATCCTGACCCGCCGCGCCCTCAACCGCGCCACCCTCGACCGGCAACTGCTCCTGCGCCGCGCCGACCTCACCCCGCTGCAAGCCATCGAGCACCTGGTGGGCCTGCAGGCGCAGACCCCGCACACCTGGTACGTGGGGCTGTGGAGCCGGCTCACCGCGTGCCGGCCCGAGGAGGTCTCGGCGCTGCTCACCCAGCGGCAGGCGGTGCGGATCGCCCTCATGCGCTCGACCATCCACCTCGTCAGCACGGCCGACGCGCTCACGCTGCGTCCGCTCCTACAGCCGGTACTGGACCGCGACCTGTTCGCCAACCACACCCATGGCCGGGCGATGCGCGGGCTGGACACCGGCCAGGTGATGGCCGCAAGCCGGGAGCTGCTCGACGAGCGGCCCCGCACCCCGGGCGAGCTCGGCCGGCTGCTGGCCCAGCGGTGGCCGGACCGCAACCCGGCGAGCCTCGCCTACGCGGTGCGCAACCTCCTGCCGGTCGTACAGACCCCGCCACGCGGCGTGTGGGGCGCGAGCGGCCGGCCCGTCCACGCGCCGCTCGAGTCGTGGGTGGGCGCGCCCCTGCGCACCGACCAGCCGATCGACGGAATGGTCCTGCGCTACCTGGCCGCGTTCGGCCCGGCGACCGTCCGTGACGTGCAGACCTGGTGCGGTCTGACCCGGCTGGCGGAGGTGCTCGACCGGCTCCGGCCCCGCCTGGTCACGTTCCGCGACGAGAACGGCGCGGAACTGTTCGACCTGCCCGACGCGCCCCGGCCTGATCCACAGGTCAACGCGCCCGCCCGGTTCCTGTACGACTTCGACAACCTGCTGCTGTCACACCACGACCGCTCCAGAGTGATCACCGACGGCCTCCGCCGGCAGAACTTCCCTCCGCACGGACCCGTTCCCCGACTGGTACTCCTCGACGGCTTCACCGCAGCGACCTGGACATTCACCACAGCGCACGGGGCAGCCACACTGACCGTGCACCCGTTCGCACCGCTGTCCGCGCTCGACCGCGACGCGTTGACCGTCGAGGGCGGCGGCCTGCTGGACCTGCTCGCCCCCAAAGCGTCACACGAGATCCGCTTCACCGCCCCAGGTCACCGAGACCACAGCGATCCCAGCAGCCGGTAGCCGGAGGAGTCCTCGCTGGCGCGCAGCTTGCCCCTCAATGCCATGGCTCTTGCTCCGCCGCGTTCAGGTCACATCGCAAGGGGTTCGGTGGCTGGCCCTCAAACCATAGAGGTGTTTCATAAGCGTTCACCTATGAAACAGCGGCCCGGCGTCCGGTCGTCCAGGGCGCTCCCGCCCTGATCTTGTTCCATGAGTCGTTTCAAATTCCTGGAGCTTTGAAACGCATCCATGAAACGATCGCGGCGTGAACGATGACGACTTTTCCCGCGTGGAAGCCTTCGACTGCCCGATGTCCTCCTGCGCAGCCCCGGCCGGATCGCCGTGCCGCACCGGCCGGGGCAAGGTGGCCGCCCAGTACCACACTGCCCGGTTCCGGCTCGTGCCGTCCCTGGCCAAGGTGCTCAACGTGCCGACCCCGGCGCTGCGCAAACCCGGGACCGCATGGGTGGAACTACCCCGCCCCGCCGCCGGCACCCGGACGTCCGGGCACGCCAAGATCGGATACGCCCGCGCCTCGACGGTGCGCCAGTCTCTGCAGACCCAGCTCGACTCCCTCCAGGCCGCCGGGGTCACCCGGATCTTCTCCGAGAAGATCTCCACCCGCGCCACGCGGCGCCCCGAACTCGAGCGGGCCGTCACCCTGGCGCGAGAGATGCGCGCCTCCGGCGTCGCGGTCACCCTGGTCGTCCACGAGCACAAGCGGCTCGGCCGCGGCCTGGCCCTGGCCGAGCTCGCCGAACAGCTGCGCGCCTGCGACGTCGGCCTGGAGTTCCTCACCGGCGAGCTGCAAGGCAGCCACGATCCGTCCGGCGTGGTGTTCACCGTGCTCGCGGCCCTGTCGGGGATGGAACGCGAATACATCCGCGACCGCACCCTGGAAGGCCACGAGTCCGCCCGCAAGAACGGCAAGGCCATCGGCGGCGCCGCCGTCACCGATGAGGCCATGCTGTCCATGGCACTGCATCTGCGCGACCAAGACCTCAGCCTCCGCGAGATCGCCTCCCGCCTGGTCATCACCCAGGGCGCCAAGAGGGGCCGGCACCCCTCCCCGGCCACCGTCATGCGCATGCTCCGCGACCACGACACCAGCATTGCCGAGCTGGGCGCCGGAGCCGACGATGCGAAGCAACAGCCGTAGTCCCTGACCGGTACCCGAGCCGCGAACTGCCCGTGGTCATGATCCAACACGGTGATCAAACCGAGACACCAATCGGAGACTCCCGTGTTATCGCAGGTCAGACGCTACTTCGTTGAAAATTTCTTCATTGCTACTGGGACCCCGGCGTTCGGCGGTCTGGATCTTCCTGTGCGCTTTGAGGAGCGCCAGGAGTGCCGGCGGGCACTGGAGCGTGAGCTTGCTCTTGCCCTTGCGTTGCCGAAGATCAGGCCGCCGCGGGACCGTTTCGGGCACTTGTCCGCGTGGCCAGTGCAGTCCTTCTGGCACGGACGCCGGTAGCAGGTATGGGCGCGCTTCTTGCAGTCCGACTTGCAGTCCCGAGTGTGCTGGTGACTGTCGTACGGGCGCGGACTGTTCGGCGACCGGTACGCGGCCACGCCGGAAGAGTGCGCTGACCTGCTCGACCAGGCCGTCACCGTGATGCAGGAACGCGCCGCCCGATTCGCCGGCGTTCTGCGCTCCCACACGCCGACCGTCGAGGGCCAGTCGGCCTCCACTCGTGTCAACTACCCGAAGCGCGATATCGGTCCTCTTCTCCATCGATCCCACGGCGAGTGAGGCGCATATCAGCCTCTACGTGGACGGCGAGGAGATCACGTACATCAAGCGGCTGCGGCGCCTCGGGAGACTTTCGGTTGAGCGCGAGCGGTCCGGCTACGAAGGGCTGAAGCTGTGGTTCCGAGAGGACTGCAAGGAGCCGGTTGTGCTCCAGACCAAGCCCACAATCCGGCTCTCATGGGACGTGAAGTCTCTTGGCGAGTGGTAGCCAGGGGCACAGGTGAGCGGGCTGATCACAGGGAAAGCGACTGCCAATCCAGTGGGAGCCACCTTGGGAGCCACCCGAGTGGACGATCATGAACTGTGGCGAACGGGACTGGACGGCGAGAGTGCCGTCCACTGAGGTGGCGAACGCATACGAACGCCAGAGAAGATCGTTTGGGGACCTCGTAAACAGAAGGTCGGGGGTTCACTTCCCTCGTCGGCTCGCAGCTCAGAGGCCCTTCGGGGAGATCCCGGAGGGCCTTTGTGATCTCCGTACAGTAGCGTGGAGCAGCAACGTGGTCTTTCGATGGCAGGAGTCGCGGTGGCAGAGACTCGGATGCTCACGTCCGCCTGCCGAGCGCGAGGGCGACCGACCAGCGAGAACAAGCCGGAGTCGCACGAGCGAATGCATGTCGCCTATGAAGGGAGAGGGCTGATCGAGCGTAGCTCCGTCTCCAGCTCCCTCCAGTAGCCGTCCTGGAGTCTCCCGTCCTGGTACCAGCTCACTGCCGGGCTGGCATCGATGCCTCCACCAGACCCGCGGTCCAGCCCGTCCGGGAGCATCTCGTGCGCGGCGGCGATAGACAGGTTCACCTCGCGGAGGTAGTCGCGGGCCCGGTCGTGGGCCCCGCCCCCCGAGGGCCACATCCAGTTGGGCAGGTCGTCGTCGATCTCCATGTCGCCGAGCTTGACGGTGCTCTCGAACTCCGCCTGGTACTGCGTTAACCTGCCGGAGAGCCAGGACAATGCCTGGCCGGTGGCTCCGCAGGCGTAGGCGAGGACACGCGCGTCCGCATGCATCACACGCAGGTACGCGTGCGCGTACTGCGACGTCCGTCCCGGCCAGGCGTCCGAGAACTGCCGGGCGCGGTCCTCGACGGTCTGCTGGAAGTCGACGAACAGTCTGGCGAGGTCGGAGCAGAGCGTGCCCCGCCGGCTCATCGCGTTCCAGTCGCCACTGTCCAGGTAGAACTTGACAGCCGGCGCGTCGTGCTGCGAGACGTCCTCCTCGACCCAGGGTTCCTTTGTCCACAAGGTCGCATGCCCGTCGTCCTGCCGGTTGGTGAGCCAATCCGTCGCCGAGCTGTACGAGTCGAAGAGCCCTTCCGCTCTGTCGTAGTTGACACCGCTGGCCAAGGCGAGGGAGCCGATGTTGGAGTAGTTGCGGTAGAGGACGATGGCTGTGTCCCTGATGGTTTCCCCCAAGCCCATGAGGTTGTTGTCCAGCCGCACCAAAGAATCCCACTTCAAGAAGTTCGCGGTGTTACGGAAGACCCCGTGGTTCATCGTGGAGTCCCCGGGCTCCCAGTTGACCAGGTTCCGCAGCCCATCGAACTGCTCTGGGAGGACGACAGGCAGCTTCCAGCCACCGCGGACGTCTTGGCCGTGCAGGGCCTCGCCCTGCTTCAGGGTCATGCCGGCGTCGTCCTGCATCTCCAGGCCGATCCTCTTCAGCTTCGTGCGGTCGACATCGATGTCGTGGACGGACGGCCACGAGCGGGACAGCTTCGGTTCCCCGGACCAGCCGGACCATAGTTGGGAAGGGACAGGTTCGCGGGCCATGCTGCGTCACTTTCGCGCGAAGGGCGTGGCAAAACGATCAACATGCTAGTACCAATCGGCGATGCAGATGAGAGTCGACATACCGTCCTCCGTTTGGAGAAGGGTTCACGTCCTGGACCTGTGGGAGCCGGGCATGAGACACCTTCTGGCCATCCCGTCTGCGGGAAGACGGCGTCGAAGCACCCTCGGCGGCCCTGCCGAGCCGGTGGCTGCCGCCTGCGGAGCGTGGCGGCATGCCAGCACATGGGAAACGCCGATAGCGCTGGGGACGCGCGCGGCCCTACCGGCGTTTCCCGCCCACGCCTTCCCCGCCTGACTGGCCGACTTCGTGCGCGCCCTGGCCGGAGACCCAGACCCCGGTGGACCTTGCCGGATGCATCGCCCTGGCAGCCATATCCACCGCAGCCGGCGGGCGGGCGGTCGTCAACGACCGCGGCACCTGGACGGAACCGGTCAGCTCAGAGGCCCTACGGGGCCTCTTCTGCTTTTCGGGGTGCAGCCGAATGCCGCTCTGAGCGGGCTGTTGTCGCTGGTCCACCAACATACGTGCAATGATCTTGCCTGCTGGAGGGTGCGGAGGAGAATCTGCCGCAGGTCAAAGCTTTATGCGGGGGTCGCAACGGTCACGAGCTGTAAAACCGTGTCCAGTTGGTCTGCTACCAGCTTCCCGCGCCGACTGGAGATCGCTTACGGGTTGCAGTTTGGGTTGCAGTTCCGCGCCGTACCACCGCGTCCCAAGATGATCGTCCAGTCGTGTCGGTCCAGGTTGAACGCCCTGGGACGATCGTCCTCCGAGCTGCTAATGCGGTTTGGTGGCAACACCATCCGGGGTTCAAATCCCCGATCCTCCGCAGGTAGAAGGCCCTCGCCCCGGTAACGGGGAGAGGGC
The DNA here is from genome assembly GCF_040654215.1 of Nonomuraea sp. NPDC050733. NCBI lineage: Bacteria > Bacillati > Actinomycetota > Actinomycetes > Streptosporangiales > Streptosporangiaceae > Nonomuraea > Nonomuraea sp. NPDC050733. The sequence continues at coordinate 8,169 of NZ_JBFAHO010000025.1, forward strand.
CTTCGATCTTTTCGGGGGTCATAGTTGCAGTGCTAGTTGCAACGGCTACGGATTTCCCCAGAGCGCGGAGGCCAGGCGCTCCCCCGCGTCGCGCATCAGCGGTGTGGATACGTGGGTGTAGCGCTCGGTGGTCGTGACCCTCGTGTGGCCGAGGACCTGCTGGACGACTCGGATGTTCACACCCTGCTCGATGAGAAGTGTCGCGGCGGTGTGGCGGGCGTCGTGAACGCGGACGTCTCGGACGCCGGCCCGGCTTGAGGATGGCCTTCCAGTGCTTCCGGTCCTCGGTTCGTTCGATGGGAGTGCCGTGCTTGGTGGCGAACACCAAGTCGTGGTGCTGCCAGCGCTCCCCCGCCTTCTCGCGCTCGACGTCCTGTCCGCGTGGCCGGTGCAGTCCTTCAGGCAGGGCCGCTTGTAGCAGACGTGGCCGGGCTTGACGCAGTTCGGCTTGCAGGTCGGCCGGTGGCCGTGGATCTTGCATTTCTTGTGTGGCATGGCCGGCGGTGCCACTTCTCACCGCAGGCGTGCGGGTCCTCGCAGCCGTGCCGCCACTCTTGGCGCTGAACCTGGAACCAGGCGCGGATCTCGCCGGTGTCCATGTCGATGTACGCCCAGCGGAGCCCAAGAGCTTCGCCCTGGCGGATACCAAGCGCCAGCGCCACCGACCCAGCGGGTGCCGTTCCTCTTGGTCCTGGCCACGTCGAGAATGCGGCGAGCCTCCTCGCGCGTCAGTGGCTCGATCTCGGTTTCCGCGGCTGTGGGCGCCTCCACGAGGGTGGCCACGTTCCGTGTGACCTTGTCGCGTCGGACCGCCACCTTCAGGCCCCGGGAGAGCCGCCGTACTTCCGGCCCTCCGTCCGCCCGCCGTCCGGGCGTGCGGCCTGGGGGCCGGTCCCGGCCGGCGGCGGGACCCCGGTCCGGCCGCCGCACGCAGCACCGCCGTACCGACGGAACGCTCCGACCAAGGTTGCCGCGCCGCCGCACAGATACCGCCCTTACGATCGCCACGGCGTGGCCGGCCACCGTACGTGCTTGGGGACGATCGACGATCCAGGGTTCATTCCTCACCCTGGCTCACCGAGCAAGGTGGTTGATCGCCGACCTTGACCTCTGAACCGGCGGACTGCAGCGGATGAGCCAGGTGTCGCTGCCCATCTCTGGACGAAGTCATTGCCGCCGATCCGGCCGACAGTCGCGGTGGCCGCCGATCTCGTGACTGGTTCACGCAGGGCACTTCCGCAGAACGAAACGCTTGCGTACACTTCTCGAATGTGAACGGCACCGTTTCGATGAGGATCAGCCATGCCAGCGCGCCGACGGGGTGAGATCAGAGAAGAAGCCATCCTGCTCGCAGCCATGAGTCTGCTGAGCGAAGTCGGCTATGACCAGTTGACTATCGAGGCCATCGCGGAACGGGCCCGCGCCAGCAAGGCCACGATCTATCGGCGGTGGCCGGGCAAGGCCGACCTGGTGGCGACGGCCATACGGAGGTATGCGGGAACACCGGTGACCGCTCCACCCGACACGGCAAGCCTGCGTGACGACCTGGTGGCGGTTCTGCTGGGCCTGCGTGCCAGCCTCTCCGGTCAAGACAGCGCGCTCATTCTTGGACTGCTCGTCGCGATGCGCCGCGACCCCGATCTCGCGCACACCGTACGCCGACACGTCCTCGACCACAAACGCGATGTGTTCGCGGCCGTCATGGCCCGGGCCGTCGAGCGAGGCGAGATCCCCGCAACGATGGACCACGCACTCCTCGCCGAGATCAGCTCGGCAGCGCTGCTGTCTCGTCTCCTCGTCACCGGTGAACCCCTCGACGACCTGTTCCTGCACACGCTCGTAGACGCGGTGCTGCTTCCCATGCTCAGCCATCAACTCGGCCGACGATAAGGACCTCACGCAATGTGGCAGACGATTGTTCTCAGCTTCCTTGGCAGCCTCGTCGCCGGCAATGGACTGCCTCATTTCATCCGCGGCATCACCAGAAGGCGCTATCCGTGCGCCCTGGGCAATGGGCCCATCCCCAACCTCGTGGCAGGATGGGCCGGCCTCGTCGTCGGCGGCCTGCTGTTGTGGCGGGCGCATATCGACCGATACCCCGTGCTGTCCTTTGCCTCCATCTGTGTGGGCGTCTTGCTCATCGGTCTGTTCCATGCGGGTCCGGGCGCCTTCGGACGCAAGGAGGCATCGCAGTGAGCGCCCAGATGCTGTGCCCCGCGAAGCGCTCCATGCGACGGGTTCCCGTCGCAGATTGGGACAGGTGGGCTTGCAGGGGTCGGCGCGGCGGCCTCGTCCTGGGAGCGGGAACTACAAGGGAAGACGGGGAGGAGAAGGGGATGGTGGGCTACTGCGACAGCCCCGTGCGATGGGATTCCGCCACAACTGCCCGCCGTGCAAGTGCCACTTCTCTCCATAGGCGTGTGGATCGTCGCAGCCGTGCTGCCACTCCGATCACCGTGCCTCGATTCGGCTGTCCAACCACACCCTCATCCGCCTGGCCGTTCATCCCGTCTGCTGTCGGCCCGCCCGAAGGGGAAGCAGACCAGGGCCACGGATACTCCATCGGTACCCGTGGCCCTGGCCCATGCAGAGAGGCTCGCGCGTGGCCGCTACCTGAAGGCGAGGCCGGGCGTTCAGCTCGGCGGCGACGGCGTCGAGCTGGTCGCGGGTGTGGACCGACAGATCGGTGCTGTTGGGGACTACCCGAAAACGCCTGGTCGGCCGGTACGGCTGCTGATCTGATGCGCAGATGGGGATCTCACCGATGGCCGAAGCGGCACCAGACGCTGATCCGTGGTGCAGATACTTCGCCGGCCACGGACATCCGGGGGCCCGCCGAATCGGTGCGGGTGTCGAGGGCGTCGTCTACAGGCTGGGCGACGGCCAGGTCGCCAAGGTGTGGGCCGGTCGACCGCCGACCGAGCTCACCCGCCAGGTGTACGCGGACATCGCACGACACCGACTGCCCTTCGCCACCCCGGAGATCTTCGAGGTCCAGGAGCACGAGGGCATCGTGGTGACGTATGAGCGTGAGCTGCCCGGCGTCCCCATGCGTGGCGATTCCGCGCACGAGGACTACGAGCGCGAGCTGCCCGTCCACCACAGGAACGCGCTGCTTGCCGTCCTGCGTGGTCTCGCCTCGGTGCCGGGTACAGACGGGATGCGCCAGCTGACCGTCCAGGGCGACGACCGTCCGCTGTGGCAGAATCACGACCGCTTCCAGAACGCGCTCGCGGCGCTCGTGGTTCGAGCAGCGGCCCGGCACGGCGCTGCGCTGGCCGGGCAGGTGCCGAACTTCAGCGCGGGGGTGGAACGCACGCTGAACGCACTGCAGTCGCTGCCTGACGCTCCAGTCACAGCGATCCACGGCGATCTCGTCCCGCCCAGCATCCACACCGACGCCGCCGGCCGACCCGTCGCCGTACTCGATTTCGGCTTCTACACGACCGCAGGCGACCCGGCATTCGAGGCGGCCGTCACCGCAGCCATCTGGGACATGTACGGTCCGCACGCTGAGGAGCACACCGCGGAACTCACCCGGTTCTTCGCACAAGAACTTGGCTACGCACCCGCCACCCTCGCCGTCTACCAGGCGGTGTACGCCCTCACCACTTACGATCTCTTCGGTATGGCCGACAACGACGGGCACTTCCGATGGTGCGCCGAACAGTTGCGCCGCAACATCGTGTTCAGCGCCCAGGTGTCGTGACTACGGCTACTTCTTCCACGCCGGCGTCCGGCGGCCGGTTCCGCGTCCCCCAACGCGGGAGGCACGGGCCGTTCAGTAGTCTCGGCCGATGGCGAGGATCTTGGTCACCGGGATGTCGGGAACCGGCAAGTCCACGGCGCTGGAGATGCTGGCGGCCCGGGGGCATGGCGCCGTCGACACCGACACCGACCGGTGGAGCCACTGGGTGACCCTGCCGGACGGATCCACCGACTGGGTGTGGCGGGAGCAAGCCATCAGCGACCTGCTCGCCGATCACCGCGAGGGAGCCCTGTTCGTGGCCGGCTGCAAATCCAATCAGGGTCGGTTCTACTCTCGATTCGACCATGTCGTCCTGCTCAGCGCTCCCGCCGACGTCATACTCGCCCGCATCGCTGCCCGAACCGACAACCCGTTCGGCAAGCGCCCTGAGGAACGTGAGGCCATCCTGCGTGACCTGGCCGACGTGGAGCCACTGCTCAGGGCTACCTCCACTGTCGAGATCGACGCCTCTGCGCCGATCGACAGGGTCGTCCAGCAGCTTGAGGAACTGGCGAAACCGTTGCGTTGATCAGTGGTTCACGAACCCCCGAGCGTCCTTCCTTCGACGCACCGTGTAACTGATCATGGTGCGAAGGAGGCATTACACTCGTCGCGCATGCGGCTGAAGCTGATCTTCATGCTGGTCGTTCTCTACGCCATCACAGCGGCGCCCGAGTTCTTGCCGGGCGAGTGGCGGGTGATCGTCCAGTCTTCGACGGACGACGCGGTGGAGGTCTACTACCAGCCCGTGTCCCCCGCGCTGCTCAGGTCGTACGACGGCATCGGAGCGTTTCAGCGCGCGCAGGAGACCGCGCAGCTCCGGGCCGAGGCCCATCCCCATGATCTCGCGCCGCCGTACATCCTGCACGAGCCGTACCGGCTCGTCGCGCCCTACGTCACCCCCCGCGGGCGCGAGCTGGCGGCTCCACCGATCTCGGGAGTGAGCTGGTCCGACGGGCGAGGCGTCCCGTACCGGATCGTGCCCGAGGTACGGCCGGCGGAGAACAGCCACGCCGCGCTGAGGGCACTGATGGAAGAGGAGGGACCCTGGCCCCTCGACGAGCCTGGGGTGTCCGCCATGGGAATCCGCCCGGAGCTCAACAGGGTCGTCCTCGAAACGAACACCTTCGACCAGGACCTGCGCCGCAGGCTGGCCAGGAAATACGGCGGGCTCGTCGCCGTCGATTGGGATCCGTTCGGGGAGACACATGTGGGCCATTTCTGAGGGCCGGCGCACGGCGGTCCCGGCTGTCTCCGGGGCGTCATGTGATGGCCGGTTCGGTAACACGCCCACCACATGTCGCGACCAGAGGCCTTGAAGGCCGTCCGCAAGCTGCGGATCACGTCAGTGAATGCTGCCGTTCTCTTTCATGTACGCGCTGTAGATGAGCTTGTCGTCCGCGGAGAACGAGTCCTTGTCCAAGAACTCGAACCCGAACTCGCGGCGCACGATGTTCGTTCTGTTGTACAGCTCGTTGTCGGTGTTGGACCAGGCTCCGATGAGCTCCTTGTTGTCGGAATTCTGGATCTGGAACGTGTCACCGTCGAAGACGCCGCTCTTCACCCAGGTCTGTGCGGTCATCTTGTCGTAACTGTCGTACAGTTTGCAGGCCCCCGTCGTGTTCCGCCAGTTGAAGAAGAAGGTGGCTCCGCCGAGCGTCGCATTGATCACGAGGTTGCCGACGGAGTCCTTGTACAGCGTCCAGCGGACGGCCCCGTCCGTGGTGCTCTTGGCCGCGAAGAGCCACTTGTCGTCGCCGTCCGCGGACACGTAGGAGCTGAACCCGGTGTTGTACAGAAAGCCGACGAAGGCCGTACCGGTGGCGAACAGCGAGGAGGTCAGCCATTTGGTCGGAAGCGTCGGGTAGAGGTCGGCCAGCTCCCGATCGAGCTTCTCCCCGTTGTCCTGCGGCTTGGCCTTCGATCCACGGAGTTCGTGCACCCGCGCCAGCACTTCGCCGCGACGCTGCATCAGATTTTCCATGACCGGTCCTTTCGGATGGTTCGATGATGAGGAGGAACTCCAGGAGTCGGACCATGCCGAAAAGGGAGGTGACATGCTCATGAATTCCCGGCCATTCCGGCCGGGGTTAGAAATACCCGGGGCGTACGATCGCATAACCCGGCACGAGGTAGATTCAGTTCGAGAAAAAATGGGCCCCTGCGTGCCGGGATCGCGCGGTCCGAACGGGCAGGCGATCCGATATTGGCGCGGCGCCGCCGTCGCTGGTTCGCGCATGAGGGTCTCCGATCGTGGAAGCTTTCGCTATGAACACCTCCGCCGACGACGGCTCATCGGGACGGGCAGGCTACCGGCGATCGGCAGGGTCGCCGCGTGGTGAGGCCAGGCGTCGGGAACTGCTCGATCGGATCACTGACGACATCGCGGTCAACGGGCTCGTGGACTTCTCGCTCCGGCGTGCCGCGCGGGCGGCCGGCACCACGCACAAGGTGCTGCTCTACCACTTCGACGGCGCCGACGACCTGCTCAAGCAGGCGATACTCGGGCTGCGCGAGAAGCGGACCGTCAACGCGATGGCCGCCGCCACCGTAGGAGGCCGGACGCTGGCGGATCGGGTGCGCGCCATGTGGCCCATGATCGGCGGGGACGATCCCGGCCTGCGGGTGCTCGACCAGGCCATCGGCCTGGCGATGTACGACCCCGGCCGCTACGCGTGGCTCGGACGGGAGGCGTCGCGGCTCTATCTGCCGTCGCTGGTGTCGCTCTGTCCGGCGGACTGGTCGGACCGGCGCAAGTTCGAGGTCGCCGAGATGGTCCTGGGGGCGCTTCGAGGGTTCCTGGTGGAGTGGCGGACCAGCGGGGACTCCGAGGGGATCGCCGCGGGGTTCGCGGCCCTGGTCCGGGCACTGGAACGCGAGGAGGCCGCCGGCGAGTAGCCCGCCTGGGCGGCATCGAGCATGGACACCATGCGAACCACGTGGTTCACTTTCTGCATGGAACACATGCCCGCGAAGCGTGCCAAGGTGCGCTTCGCCAGCGGCGACACCGAGTGCGCCGCCTGGCACTATCCGGGGACCAACGGCGCCTGCGTGATCATGGCCGGGGGTTTCGCGGTGCCCAAGGAGCCGGCCACCGACCTGTTCGCGCAGCGATTCCAGGAGGCCGGTTTCAGCGTCCTCGCCTTCGACTACCGCGGTCTCGGCGAGAGCGGGGGCCGCTCGCGTCTCGTCCTCCCCGTCAGGAGCCAGCTGGCCGACTGGGATGCCGCGATCGCGTTCGCCGCGACCCTGCCGGAGGTCGATCCGGCCAGGCTCGCCCTCTGGGCCTTCTCCGCATCCGGCGGTCACGTCATCCGCGTCGCGGCGCGCAACCCGCGGCTCGCCGCGGTGATCGCCCAGACGCCGAACGTCGGCGGCCCGGCCGCCACCCGCAGCGTGTCGAGCTTCCAGAAGCCCTTCGGGATGCTGCGCTTCACCGGCCGGGGCATCGCCGACGCCCTCGGCGCGCTCGTCGGCCGCCCGCCCTTGCTGGTGCCGCTCGCCGGCGAGCCGGGCGCCGTCGCGATGCTCACGACACCGGACGTCGGGGACGGCCCCAAGGCGCTCGATCCGGAGAACAGGCACGCGCACTGGCAACAGCGGGTCGCGGCCCGCTCCGCGCTCCGTCTCGCGTTCTACCAGCCCGGCCGCGACACGCCCCGCGTACGGTGCCCGCTGCTCGTCCTCACCTGCGACCAGGATCAGACCGCTCCCCCCGGACCCGCCGTCGAGGCGGCACGGCGAGCACCCCGCGCAGAGCTGGTCCGCATGCCCGGCAGGCACTACGCGCCGTTCATGGAGATGCACGAGCGGGCCGTGGACGTCGAGCTGTCCTTCCTGCGCAGGCACCTGCTCGATCACACGCCCACGGAGCCGGGCACCGTCCCCGCGCGGCACTGAGGCGGACGGACGTGAAGGAGACGAGCCGTCCGCCTCGCTGTCACGCCACCAGGCCCTGCTCCGGCAGCTCGGCCAGCTTCACCGTGCAGAGACCGCCGCGCTCGGCCTTCACCTCGGTCACCTTGAGCTGCGTGCCGGGGGCGAGGATGAACTCCTCCTCGCCGGTGAAGGCGGAGAAGCTGCGGATGCCCACGGCCCGCGCGGGAAGCACCTCGAACAGCGTCCGCTTGCCGCGGCGGCCGAGGAACGCCTGGGCCACGCTCAGCTTCGACGTGCACGAGGACACGCCCCACCACGTCACGGTCCGGCCGAGCGGGTACTGCGCCCGCAGGTCGAGCGACACCCCGCGCCACAGCGGCTCCTTGCGGGCGGGCAGACGGGACACGGCCGAGAACAGCAGCCGGAGATACGGCAGGTAGGGGACGACCTGGGTGCGGTCCGGGTTGCGCAGGGTCGCGTTGATCTGCCGGTAGAACGCCGACTCGCAGGTGTAGAGGTACAGGGCCGCGACCTCGTCGGCGGACAGGCCGGCGGCCGCTCCCTCCGCCTGCTTCTCACCGAACCGGTGCGACTGCTCCACGTGCCAGTCGAGGCCCGGCAGCAGCTCGGCCGCCGGGGTGATGGCCTCGCGGAAGTCCATGAGCGGGGTGTCGAACACGCCGGTGATCGCGGGCAGTACCAGCCCCTCGTCCTTGACCCCGGCGAGCCGTTCCAGGTAGAGCTTGTGCAGCTCCATCGTGGAGGCGATGAACGCCCCCATCCGGTCGGCCGTGTCCGCGTCCGCCCCGCCGGGCCGCGCCGTGAGCCTGTTCCAGCCCTTGCTGGGCAGCCAGTCGATCTCGCCGGTCCCGAGCTCCCTGAGCGCCGTGTTCACCGCGGCGAAGTGGTCCCCGTCGCAGAAGATGTCGCCCTGTGCCGCGGGGTTGGGGTGGTCGATGTGCCGGACGTCCACCTCGGGGTACTTCTGCTGGAGCCGGAGGACGACCTCCTTCAGGCTGCGGGCGTGGACTCCCCACCACGCGAACACCACGCCCCTGTCCTCCTCGTCGGCGCTCTGCTTGGCCTTGAGGATCTCCTCGACGAGCTTCTCGACGACCGGTCGCCAGAACGCGGTGTGCTGGTCGGTGCCCATCGCCCCGTCGCCGCTGGCGGTGAGCGCGGCGTTCAGCAGCAGCACGCCCTGCGTGAGCATCGCCTGGAACCACTCGGGCGGCTGAACGGTGTCGTGCTCCTTCAGGAGGGCACGGATGGCGGCGATCGGCGTCTTCTTGGGGATGCCGTGCTTCCACATCGCCGCCGCCTTGATGATGCAGCGGATGGTGATGACCTTGCCGAACTGGCTGTCGGCCCAGTCGTGGAAAGTGTTGTCGAACATCGCGATGCCGGTGGCGCTCTCGGCCCGCGGGTACGGGTTCTGGCCGAAGACGACGACCTTCCACTTGTGCGGCGGGTTGGGCTTGAGCGCCTGGAAGGTCAGCTCCCGGACGGGTACGACGTTCGGGCTCCGGCCCGGGCCGATGAACGTGGCCGCGGCCGGCCGCGCCTCGATGACCGGCTTCAGGAGCGGCAGCCACGGCTCGCCGCCGCCCTTGAACAGCTCGGCGAGGGCCAGCGGGTCATCCGGGCCGGGCGGGGCAGGCGGGGTGGGGGCGTCGGTGTCGCGCATGGGGACTCCTGGCTGGGCGGGCGTGCCGGCGACGGCACGAGGTGGTCGAGGTGGGGGGAATTGTGCCGCGTGAGGACCCCGTATGTGAGGTCCAAGATCTCGTTCGCCCCCGAGGCGCGATATCTTCGCAGGTGCCGGAGACATCCCTCCCCCGCGACCGGAGTGAGCCATGACCGTCGAGCGCGTGCAGCCACCGCTCAAAGTAGTGCTGGCAGACGTCAACACTGAGGTGGTGCGGACGTGGCGGTCGGCGTTCGCCGACACCCCTGAGGTCGAGATCGTCCAGGGTTCGATCCTCGACCAGCACGTCGACGCCTGGGTCAGCCCGACGAACTCCCGCGGGCGGATGGACGGCGGCGTCGACGCGGTCATCAAGCAGTACCTCGGGGCGGGAATCCAGCTCCGCGTCCAGCGGGCGATCCGCGACCGGTTCGCGGGGTCGCTGCCGGTCGGAAGTGCCGTCTGCGTGCCGTCCGGGGCGGTCAACCCCAAGTTCCTCATCTCGACGCCGACCATGGTCCAGTCGTCGCAGGACGTGAGTGAGACGCTGAACGTGGCTCTGGCGTGCGCCGCCGCGTTCCAGGCCGTCCACATGCAGAACGAGAAGGAGCCGGGCAGCATCGGGTCGGTGGCGCTGGTCGGCATGGGCGCGGCGACGGGCCGGGTGCCGGCGAGGGTGTGCGCCAACCTGATGTGGACGGGCTACACCCTGTTCAACGACTACTCCTTCCAGGACTACGACGACCTGCGGAAGACCATTCGCGAGCAGCTCGACGACATCGACAGCCACCCCGAGGACGAGCGGGTGCGCATCGAGCCGCCCGGATCCCGCGGCTGACGCGGTGAGACCGGGCGGTCTCACCGCCCGGTCGCTCTGAGGCGCGGCACCCCGGCACGACCGCGTCCGTGAATCCGAATGCGGGCTTCGGCGGAGTAAAGGTGTACGCCGTCGAAGGGACACCCGCCGCATGACCGCCCCACCGGAGCCTCGCGCCCCACGATCCCGTGCCCGTCGAACGGCTCCGCCTCCTGCCGGAGCGGCCACCGGGCACACGGATCGAGCGGGGTGGCCGGGTTGCGCGTCCATCTAGTGCTCGCGGCCAAGCGCGCGGGTGTCCCGGTGCCGTCCGTGGCGCTCGAAGCGGCGCGTGAAGCGATCACGCGCGCCTTCCCGGTGCCGGCCGCGACCGTCAGGACGGCCGGATGGCGGTCGGCCGCCGGTGACACGGCGTTGCTGTCCTGGTCCAACGAGCCGGAGGGGCACGGGCTGCCGCTCGTGTGCTCGGGCGGCGGCCGGCTGACGGGCCTCACCGGGCATCTGGCCGAGCCCGCCGAGGTCGAGCGGTTGCTGGCCGCTCCCCGGCTGGGGGAGGCGGCAGTCAGTACCGGCGGCGTCTTCTCGGTCTTCCGGGCCGGCGAGGGGGAGGCGGGGGCGGCCACGGGGCTCACCCGGGCATGCCCCGTCTTCTACGCCGAGACCTCGGACGTCCATGTCGTCGGCAGCCGTGCGCTGCTCGTCCACCTGGTGGCCAGGGCGGCCGAGACGGCGTCGAGCCGGCCGGAGATCGTCTGGGACCTGCCGGCGATGGAGTCGATGGTCCGCACCGGGTACTTCCTGTCCGACGAGACGCCGTTCCACGGGGTCGGCGCGCTGCCGCCCGCCGCCGAGATCAGGATCACCGCCGGTAGCCGTGCCGTCATCGAGGCCCCGCTCCCCGAGGCGCGTCCGGCCCCCGTCTCCAGGCGGGCGACGCGCGCCCAGGTCGACGAGCTCGCCGACGCGCTGCTCGCCGCCGTACGGCCGCTGCGCAGCACCACCGAGCCGGTACGTCTGTCGCTCACCGGAGGCCGCGACAGCCGGCTCCTCGCCGCACTGCTGCACAAGGCGGACATCCCGTTCGTGACGTCGACCTCGGGATACGACGACAGCCCCGATGTGGTGATCGCCGGGCGCGTCGCGGAGGTGCTCGGCGTCCAGCACCGCGTCACCCGGCCGAAACGCTCCGAGGGCGGCACGGAGCTGATCGTCCCGCATCCCCGTGTTCGCACGCACAACGCGCTGTTCGCCTGCGAAGGCATGATCTCGGCGTACGAGAACATCCCCGGCGGCATGCGGTTCGACCCCACGCCCCGGATGTCCGGCCACGGCGGGGAGATCCTGCGGGGCGGCTTCCTGCAGAACCAGGACGACCTGGACGCCAAGGCCGTCAGGCGCAGGGTGGACGGCCTCTTCGGCAGGAACGCCGACCTGCTGACCAGGGAGGCCAGGGAGCACGGCCGCGCCCTGGCGTCCCCGTGGCTGGACCGCTGCCGGGAGGACGGCGCGGGCGTGCTGGACCGGCTGTACCTGACGTACCGCGTGGGCCGGTGGCACGCCGCGTCCCGCGCGTCGTTGCTGCGCGGCCAGAACCCCGTCCCGCCGTTCCTCGACAACCTGGTCGTACGGACCGCGCTGAGCATGGATCCGCTGTGGCGGCGCTCCGAGGCGCTCATCCACGGGGTGATCGGCGCCTTCGCGCCCCGGTTACGGGACGTCCCCGTGGAGGGCAGGCCGTGGCGGTTCACGACCGAGGCGGTGTCGCGCCGCACCCTGATGGACCGGCTCCGGCCGCCGAGGGCCCGGGCCGTCGAGGCCGGCGGTCCCGCCCTGGCCGGCAAGCCCTGGAACTGGCGGACGAAGCCCTCGCAGGAGCTGGTCGACCTGATGACCGCGGGCATCCTCGACGCGGGTGGAGCGCTGAAGGGCGACGGGCTCGCGCGCGTCGTCGACGAGGACGCCGTGGCGCGGCTGCCGGAGTCCCGGATGGACGTCCTGTGGCATCTGTACACGGTCTCGGTGATGCTGACGGACGCCTTCTCGGCGCCCGCCCTTCCCGACCTTCCCCCGGTGCACGTTCCCGTGCCGGGCTCCCCGCCCGAGCGTCACCGGTCGTGACGGCCGGGGCGTGCGCGCACCAGGACGACGCCGACCGCGAGCGCCGTGGCCAGGCAGACAGGGGTGTAGAGGAACAGGTTCAGCCGGTAGAACGCGCTTCCGGTGTCCGTGCCGAGGCCGAAGGCCCATGCCAGGCCGAGCTCACCGCGCACCAGCACACCGGCGCCCACGGCCAGCGTGATCGCCCTGGCCGCCCACCCGCCCCGGCCGCCGGAGGCCGCCGCCACCGACACGGCCGCCACGCTCAGCAGGAGGACGAGCGGCAGCAGCACCCGGGCGGTGAAGGGCACCTCGACGTCGAGGACGGCCAGCGACAGCGCGCGGGGGTCGGCGACGGGCCGGACCAGCCAGAACAGGTGGGCCAGTGCGTCGAGAAGCAGGACGGCGGCCGCGAACGCGCCGGGACGTGAGATCTTCATGCCCTCCAGGAGGCGGCGAACTTGCCGATGGTTCCATGGAACCTTCTGCCCCCGCGCCGCCTCTGGAAGAACATGAACTGGCCTGTTGCCGACCTGGACCCGGTGCGCCGGCTGCGCGTGCTCGCCGCCGGAGTCCCCGGCGCGCGTGTCGCCGAGCGGATGCTTCCCGCCCCCTTCGAGCTGGTCTGGGAGGTGGTGAGCGACCTGGAACGGGAGTTCGGCACCTTCGAGCCCGACATGCGGCGCCTGCGGATCGTCGCGGACGACGGGGGCGGGCGGCTGACGGCCGAGGCCCGCAGCAGGTACGGCATGCGTGCCCGCTTCGACGTCGACCTGCGGCCCGGCTGGTGCTGGATGCAGAGCAGGTTCCTGCTCGTCGGCCTGGCGGCGACCGCCGTTCCGGGAGGCACGCTGGTGGCGCAGACCGGCGGCATCCGCGTGCCCGGACGTGCCGCGCTGGTGCCCCTGGGCGTCAGGACGGCCGGGGAGAAGGCCCTCGCGCGGCTGGCCGCGCGGATCGCCGAGCGTGCCCGATGACCGCGGCGCTCGTCCTGGCCGCTCAACGTGGAGACACGATGGCGATGAACGACCTGCTCAGCGAGCTGACGCCGTACCTCGGCCGGATCTGCGGCCCGATCGCGCTCGACAGCGGGCAGGACGCGGTGCAGGAGGCGTTGATCGCCGTCTTCCGCAACCTGCGCGCGCTGCGGGAGCCCGACGCGCTGTACGGCTGGGCGCGGGCGATAGCGGTGAGAGAGGCCGTCAGGATCGCCAGGCGCGACAACCGGATCGGCTCCGCGGAGCCGGGCGACCTGCCGTCGCGCCAGGACGTGGAGCATGCGGTGGACATCCGCGACGTCCTGGAACGGCTCACGCCCGAGCACCGCGCCGTGCTGGTGCTCCGTGACGTCGAAGGGCTCGACGAGGCCACCGCGGCCAGGCTGCTGGAGGTGCCGGTGGGCACGGTCAAGTCCCGGCTGGCGCGGGCCCGGCTGAGCTTCCGCAGAGCCTGGCAGTCGTGAGGGAACCTCGGCGGGTCCGCCGCCCTCTTCCGATCGGACATCCACCGATCGGAGGACACCGATGCGAACCCGCACCCTCGTGGTCCTGGCCACGACTCTCACGCTGCTCGTCTGCGCGGCCCTGTACGGCGCCTACGGCTACCGCCCGGCGCGGCAGAGCGGCTACCGGCCCGCCCACGCCGAGCGTGGGCAGTTCCTGGAGACGCCGCTGGCCCGGTTCCACTACGTCAAGCAAGGCACCGGATCGCCGGTGGTGCTGCTGTCCCCCGGGGCCTCCTGGGTGTACGGCTGGCGCCGGCAACTGCCCGAGCTGGCCCGCGAGCACACGGTCTACGTGGTGGACCTGCCGGGTCAGGGCTTCACCACCTTGAAGGACCGCGGCTTCACCTGGGACCTGGACGGGATGACCGAGGCGATCGGCGCCTTCCTCGACGCGGCGGGCATCGAGCGCCCGGCGCTGGGCGGCCTGTCGTGGAGCGGCGGGTGGGCGCTGGCCTACGCGCAGCGGCATCCCGGGCAAGTGGCCGGCCTGCTCCTGCTGGCGCCCTCAGGCGCGGCCACCCGCGACACCTGGGTCTACGAGATCATGAAATATCCCGTCATCGGGGAGCTGTGGAACAACTGGTTCTACGCGGACAGGTCGAGCTCGCTGGAAGCGCTCAAGCGCATCCACGTCCACCAGGACCAGGTGACGGAGGAGGACGTGGACGCCTTCTGGGCGCCCGGCACCCTCGACGACAACCTGGAGAGCCAGTACCTGCTCGAACGCGGCCTCGACTGGAGCGAGACCATCGCCGCCATGCCGCGCACCACCACGCCCGCCCTGGTGGTCTGGGGCCGGCAGGACACGGTCAACCCCGTCGGCCAGGCGCGCGAGTTCCGCCGGCTGATGCCCGGCGCCCGGGTCCACGAGCTGGACGGTTGCGGCCACGCCCTCACCACCGACTGCACCCAGCAGGTCAACCGGCTCATGGCGGACTTCCTGACCTCCATGTGACGGCGTTCGAGGAGCAGCGATGCGGATCTCCGTCGGAACATGCCGGGCGGATGGGACAGAATCGGTGCCGTGCAGTTCGGAATCCTCGGGTCGCTTGAGGTGCGGACGGCCGCCGGTGAGGCGGTCGCCGTGGGCGGGCCGCGCCCCCGGGCACTGCTCGCGTTGCTGTTGCTCGACGCCGGGCGGCTGGTCGGCGTCGAGCGGCTCATCGACGGCCAGTACGGCGACGACCCGCCCGCCGGGGCGGCCAACGCCATCCAGGCCCACGTCTCCCGGCTGCGCCGGAACCTGCCGGCCGGGCTGGTGGAGTTCCACGGCGCCGGGTACCGGCTGGCGGTGGAGCCGGAGGATGTCGACGCGCACCGGTTCGAGCGGCTGGCCCGGGAAGGGCGGGAGCTGCTGGCCGCGGGGCAGCACGAGCCGGCCGCCCGGGTGCTGAAGGAGGCGCTGGCTTTGTGGCGCGGGCCCGCGCTGGCCGACGTGGCCGACGCGCCGTTCGCCCCGCCGCAGGCGGCGCGGCTGGAGGAGGCGCGGCTGGCGGCCAGGGAGGACCTGGCGGAGGCCGAGCTGGCCCTGCCCGGCGGGACCTCGGTCGCCGAGCTGCGCGAGCTGGTGGCGGCCCACCCGCTGCGCGAGCGGCTGCGCGGCCAGCTCATGCGGGCGCTGCACGCGTCCGGGCAGCAGGCCGCCGCGCTGGCGGTCTACGACGAGGTACGGCGGCTGCTGGCCGAGGAGCTGGGGACCGACCCGGCTTCGGAGCTGGCCGCGCTGCACCTGGCGATCCTGCGCGGCGAGGGGCGGAGGGAGCAGGTTCCCAGGCGGCGGGTGCCCGCCCCGCTCAACCGGTTGATCGGCCGGGAGGAGGAGCTGGCCAGGATCGCCGCGCTCGGCGACGCCCGGCTGGTCACCATCGTCGGTCCCGGCGGCACGGGCAAGACGCGGCTCGCCGTCGAGGCCGTCCACAGGGCGGCTCCGGGGCGGGAGGCGGGGTTCGCCGATCTGTCGTCGGTCGACGACGGGCCGCAGGTGGCCCCGGCCGTGCTGGGCGCGCTCGGGCTGCGCGAGGCCGGGTTGCAGGCGCCCGCGCTGGACCGTCCGGACCCGGTGGACCGCCTCGTCGCCGCTCTCGCCGACCAGTCGCTGCTGCTCGTGCTGGACAACTGCGAGCACGTGGTGGCCGCCGCCGCCGAGCTGGTCCGGCGGCTGCTGGACGCCTGCCCCGGCGTCGCGGTCATGGCGACCAGCCGGGAGCCGCTCGGGCTCACCGGCGAGATGCTGGTCCCCCTCGCGCCGCTCGCCGTGCCGCCGCCGGGCACCGACCCCGCGGACGCCCTCGACTACCCGGCCGTACGGCTGTTCGCCGAGCGGGCCGCCGCCGTCCGGCCTGGGTTCGCGGCCGGCCCGGAGGTCGCGGCCGCCTGCGCCGAGATCTGCGCCACCCTGGACGGCCTGCCGCTGGCCATCGAGCTGGCGGCGGCGCGGCTGCGCACGTTCACCCCGGCGGAGATCGCCGCCCGGCTGAACGAGCACGGCCGCTTCAAGCTGCTCTCCCGCGGCGACCGGACGGCGGCGGCCAGGCACCGCACCCTGCACGCCGTGGTCGAGTGGAGCTGGAGCCTGCTCACCCCGGAGGAGCAGGAGGTGGCGAGGCGGTTCTCGGTGTTCGCGGGCGGCGCGTCGCTGGAGGCGGCCGAGTCCGTCTGCGGTGACGGCGACGTGCTGGCCAACCTGGTCGACAAGTCGCTCGTCGAGGCCGACGGCGGACGGTACCGGATGCTCGACACGATCCGCCTGTTCTGCGCCGAGCGGCTGGCCGAGGCGGGAGAGCAGCGGCGGACCCGGGACGCGCACGCCGCCTGGTTCCTCGCCCTGGCCCGGGAGGCCGACCCGTGGCTGCGGCGGGCCGAGCAGCTCGACTGGCTGGCCAGGCTCTCCGCGGAGTACGACAACCTGCGGGCCGCGCTCCGGCACACCGTCGAGGAGGACCCGGAGACGGCGTCGCGGCTGGTCGCGGCCCTGGCGGCGTACTCGTGGCTGAGCGGGCGGCGCGGGCAGATCACCTCGTCCGCGGCGCGGCTGCTCGACCGGATCGGCGGCGAGCCCGTCGCGGGGCTGGAGGAGGAGTACGTCCTGTGCGTGCTGCAGGCCGTGCCGGACGTGTCCCACGAGCAGTGGGCGCGGGCCACGGACATCATGAAGACACTGGACGGCGAGCTGCGCCACCCGTTCCTGGCCGTGTTCTGGGGCATGACGGCGGGGCCGGCCGAGACGGAGACCACCCGGCGGCGCGGGCGGCTGCTCGGCTCCGACCCGTGGAGCCAGGCCGTGTCCACGCTGGGAGAGGCGTTGATCCTGCTGCTCGGCGGCCGGGTGGCCGAGAGCGAGCGCCTGCTGGAGGAGACGCTGGCCCGCTTCCGCGCCGCAGGTGAGCGCTGGGGGACGGCGCAGGGCCTCGAATGGCTGGCGATGATCGCGAGCCGGCGCGGCGACTGGGCGGGCGCCAGACGGCTCTGGGGTCAGGCCGTCGACCTGCACGAGCAGCTCGGCGCGGCGGAGGAGCTGGTGGACGTCCTCTGCCGCAGGTCGGCGGGGCTGATGCGGGAGGGCGACCTGGACGCGGCCCGCGCCGACCTCGAACGCGCCACCGAGCTGGCCCGCCGGACGGGCACGTCGCGCGCGGTGCCGTTGCTGGACATGGCGTGGGGCGACCTGTCCCGGTTCTCCGGTGAGCACGACGAGGCGCGGGCCCGCTACACCGCCGTGCTGGAGGCCGCCGTTCCCGGTGCGTACGTGACCGAGGGCTTCAGGCCGATCGCGTGCACCGCGCTCGGCCGGCTGGCCGAGGTCGAGGGAGATCGCGCCGAGGCCAGGCGCAGGCACGGCGAGGCGCTGGAGCTGGCGCGCACGGTGGTGCCGGCCGACGCGGCCGGGATCGCCGAGGGCAACGCGGGGCTGGCGCTGCTCGAAGGCGCGGCCGAGCGTGCGGCGTACCTGCTGGGAGTGGGTGCGGCGCTGCGCGGAACGACCGTCACGGGCGATCGGGACGTCGCCAGGGTCGCCGCGGGGGCGACCGGGCGGCTGGGCGCGGACGCGTTCGCCGCGCACTTCGCCAAAGGCGCCGCGCTCAGCGGCGAGGAGGCGCTGTCAGCCCTCGTGGGCTGACGGGCCGTACTGTCAGCCGGTTGTCCCCGGGGTGTCAGCACGCACCGCGAGAGTCGTGGACATGCAGAACACCAACGTCCTCATCTCCGGTGCCAGCGTCGGCGGCCCCGCCCTCGGCTACTGGCTCGCCCGCTACGGCTTCCGCGTCACGATCATCGAGAAGGCCCCCGTCCTGCGCCCCGGCGGCCAGGCCGTCGACTTCAAGGGCGACGTCCACCTGACGGTCCTGCGCCGCATGGGCATCCTGGACGACGTGCGCCGCCTGCAGACCGGCGGCACCGACCAGACCTTCGTCGACACCCGCGGCCGGGCGCTCGCGGTGCTGCCCGGCGAGTTCAGCGGCGGCGAGCTGGAGATCGCCCGCGGCGACCTGGCCCGGCTGGTGTACGACAGGAGCGTCGAGGCCGGCTGCGCGTACGTCTTCGGCGACTCGATCACCTCGCTCACCGAGACCCCCGGCGGGGTGCACGTCACCTTCGAGCGGTCCGCTCCGCGCACGTTCGACCTGGTGATCGGGGCCGACGGCATCCACTCGAACGTCCGGCGCCTGGCCTTCGGCCCCGAGTCGGACTACGTCGAGTTCCTCGGTCACTACTACGCCCTGGCCGAGGTGCCCGAGCGGTTCGGCGCGCAGGCGCAGATCTACAACGAGCCGGGCAGGATGGTCGCCGCCGGCGGCCCCAAGGCGTCGGCCTTCTTCGTCTTCTCCTCCCCGCGCCTCGACTACGACCGCTACGACACCGAGGCGATGAAGCGGATCGTCCTCGACGCCTACGCCGGGATGGGCTGGCGGACGCCCGAGGTCCTGGACGCGGTGCGCCGCACCGGCGACTTCTACCTCGACTCGATCAGCCGGGTGAAGATCGACCGGTACTCCCGGGGGCGGGTGGCGCTGCTGGGCGACGCGGCCTACGCCAACACGCTGGGCGGGTTCGGGTCGGGGCTGGCGCTGGTGGGGGCGTACGTGCTGGCGGGCGAGCTGGCGGTGGCCGGCGGCGACCACCGGGTGGCGTTCCGGCGCTACGAGGAGGGCTTCCGCGAGTACGCCAAGGTCTCCGAGAAGGGCAACGCCGGTCCGTGGCTGGCGCCCCCGTCGAACGCCCGCATCCGGATGCGCAACTGGACGTTCAAGGTGGGCTTCATGCTCAAGCTCATGATGAAGATGACGGACGACTTCGCCGGGAACATCACCCTGAAGGACTACTCGTCGCTGCTCAGCGGCACGACCAGGTGACCGGCGCCGCTCTTATGGGGCCACGCCATTCCCTGAGGGGAATTGCCGGATGCCATGGCTCGCCCGGACGATCCCCACGTAGCCGAAGCGTGAGGAAGGACGTGCGATGAGGAGCTATCACCTGCGGCCGGGACGCGGTCTCGCCGGGCTGACCGTCGAGGAGCGGGACGAGCCCGCGCCCGGACGCGGACAGGTCGTGGTCCGGATCGGCGCGAACGGGCTGGGGTTTCGCGACCTGATGGTGCTGGCGAACGACTACCCGCTGCCGATCACGCCAGGCGTCGTGCCCGGCTGCGAGGGCGCGGGCGAGGTCGTGGCCGTCGGCGAGGGCGTGACCCGGGTCAGGCCGGGCGACCGGGTGGCGGCCACCGTGTTCCCGCGCTGGCTGGACGGGCCGTTCCTGATGGAGAACGCCGCCCAGCTCGGCACCATGACCGACGGCGTGCTGACCGAGTACGCGGTGCTGGGCGAGGACGGCGTGGTGCCCGTCCCCGAGCACCTGTCGTACGAGGAGGCGGCGGCGCTGCCGCTGGCGGCCGTGACCGCGTGGAACGCGCTGACCTCCGGCGGCGCCCCGCGGCCGGGCCAGACCGTGCTGACGCTCGGCTCGGGCGGGGTGTCGCTGTTCACACTGATGTTCGCCAAGCTGGCCGGCGCCCGGGTGATCGTGACGACGTCCGGCCCGGACAAGGCGGAGCGGCTGCGGAAGCTGGGCGCCGACGAGGTGATCGACTACCGGGCGAACCCGTCGTGGTCGGAGGAGGTCCGCGCGCTGACCGGCGGGCTGGGCGCCGACCGCGTCGTGGACCCGGCGGGGCCGCTGGAGCAGTCGTTGAAGTCGGTGGCGTTCGGCGGCGAGGTGGCGTTCGTCGGCTACCGGCTGTCCGGCGCCGAGGGGGCCAGGCCGGTCGACCCGGCGCTGCTGTTCGGGGCGGGCGCGGTGCTGCGCGGGGTGGCGACGGGCAGCCGGGCCCACTTCCTCCAGGTCAACCGCGCCGTCGCCACGCACCGGCTGCGTCCCGTGATCGACCGGGTGTTCCCGTTCGAGGACGTCCACGAGGCGTACCGCTACTGCGAGGCGGGCGGCGGCTTCGGCAAGGTCGTCATCAGCCACGGCTGAGAGCCACCGGGGCTCTCAGCCGTGCGCTCGTCAGCAGCCGCGCTCGTCAGCAGGCGGGCTCGTCAGCAGGCGGAGCGGTCCGTGGCCGTGCCCGTCTCGCAGGCGGCGCGCTGGACGCGGCCGCGGAGCCGGGCCAGCGGCGAGTCACCGGCGGACCTGAGCTGCGGGGTGGCGCCCGTGGCCGTGGACCGCGGCGAGGCCGCCGTCGAGCTGGGCTGGGCGGAGGGCGAGGCACCCGTGGCCGTGGGCGTGGGCGTGGCCTGCGGCGACGTGGGCGTGGGCTGCGCGCTCTGCTCGCCGCCGTCCCCGAGGAGCTGGGCGGCACGGTTCTCGTCCGTGAGCGGGGCGACCAGCGCCGCGCCCGGCTTCTCCTCGATGAACACGCCCTGCCCGATCGGGATCTGCACGGACGCCTGGTACGCCTGCGCCTGCGGCGACGCGGCCCGGCGCCGAGCCCGGGAGAGGGCGCTGTCCACGTAGAACAGCCCGCGGCCGGCCGTGCCGATCGACTGGCGGAGGCCGTCGAGCGTGGTGCCGGTGGGCTGCTCGACCCGCAGCCGGATCTGCCCGCCGGTGTAGCCGCGGCCGAGCTTGCCGGCGAGGACCTTGTCGACCTTGACCACGACGCTGGCCCAGCGGATCGCCGCCTCCGCGCTGTCGTACGGCACGACCCGAGGCGTCGGCGAGTCGTTGTCCGAGGCGTACGCGATGCCGGGCTCGACGCCGACGACCGTGCCCTCCACCAGCGCGGCGGCCGGGCGGAACGCGCCGGAGGACCGGGCGCCGGGCGTGATGTCGTCGAGCGAGTCGAACAGGTACTGTCCGGTCCCGCCGGCCTCGGCGTGGAGCTGGGACCAGAAGGACCGCGAGGGCTGCTGCTGGGCGGCGCTCTGCTGGGCGGTGCTCTGCTGGGCCGCGCAGCCGGCGATGGAGGCGACGGCCGCGACGGCGGCCGTGAGGAGCTTGAGGTTTCGCATCCCGGTCTCCTAGTAGCGGCCGTTGATGTGGGCGACGTCGTGCGCGCTGTACTTGATGATCTTGTGCGCGCCGGTCTTCAGGCAGGACGTCGACTCGGTGGAGTGGTCGAGGCCGACCGTGTGCCCGACCTCGTGGCACGCCAGGGCCTGCCGCTGGGTCGCGGTCATCCAGTCGATGTCGCGCAGGTCGTAGCGGATCTCGTACTGGTCGCAGCGCCACGGCTGGCCGCTGGTGGCCGGGGCGATGGTCTTGACGCACTTCGAGTACGCGAACAGGTTGTAGCCCGTGCTGGAGCCGTCCCAGTCGAGGTCCCAATGGTCGACGTAGTAGCGGTCGAACGCCTCGACGTCGGTGCTCGGGTCGGGCGTGCTGTCGCCGGCGATGGTCATGTCGGTCTGGGAGTCCAGGTTCACCAGCGCGGCCTTCACGGCGGTGCGGGTGCGGGTCTCCAGGGACGCGTAGTTGTACCAGTGCTTGCCGTTGTCGGCGAAGGGGCAGCAGCCGTTGCCGGAGCCGAAGCCGTTGGCGCTGGCCGGTGACGCGGCGACGGTGGTGACCGCGGCCGCCAGGATGATCGCTGGGAGGAGCTTTCGGTATGACATGTGATCCAGAAATTGGAGGAAAGGGGCGTCCGGATATCTTGCCGGGTACATAAGAGGGGATCAACCCGAGTCATCCCCTTTGTCGGCCCTAGGCTGTGCGCTGTGACATCCGGGCGTACGGTCATCGACGGCCGCTTCGAGCTGGTCGGACGGTTGGGCAGCGGCGGCATGGGCACGGTGTGGCGTGCCTACGACCTGGCCCTGCAACGTGAGGTCGCGCTCAAGGAGGTCCGGCCGTCCGACTCCCCCGACCCCGACTCCAGCCGGGCCCGCATGATGCGCGAACGGGTGCTGCGCGAGGCCCGCGCCCTGGCCCGGCTCGACCATCCGAACGTGGTGACCATCCACCACATCGTGGACACGCCGGCCCTGGCGCACCCGTGGATCGTCATGGAGCTGGTACGCGGCCGGTCGCTGGCCGACCGGCTGGCCCAGGGCCCGATGACGCCCGCCGAGGCGGCGTGGCTGGGGCGCGGGATCCTGGCCGCGTTAGGGACCGCCCACGAGGCGGGGATCTGCCATCGCGACGTGAAGCCGGCGAACGTCCTGCTGCGCCCCGACGGCAGCCCGGTGCTGACCGACTTCGGCATCGCGGCCATGCTCGACTCCCCCGGGCTCACGGCCAGCGGCGACGTCGTGGGCTCGCCCGAGTACATCGCGCCGGAACGGCTGCGCGGCTACGAGGGCGATCCCGCCTCGGACCTGTGGTCGTTGGGCATGCTGCTGTACGTGGCGGTCGAGGGCCGCCACCCGCTGCGCCGCGACACCCCGATCGCCACGCTCGCGGCGGTCATGAACGCCCAGGTGCCGCCGGCGCTCCGGGCGGGGCCGCTGGAGAACGTGCTGCGGGCCCTGCTGACACCCGACCCGGCCGCGCGCCCGCCGGTGGCCGACCTGGACCGGATGCTGGCCCAGGCGGCGGAGCAGGCGGCCGGCCACCCCGCGAACGCGGGGGCGGCCATGCCGCAGGCTCCCCGCCACGCGTTCCCGACCGGACCGCAGCACCCCTACGCGGGCCTGCCCACGGGCCCCGTGCGGAAGCGCTCCGCCTGGAGCCGGGCGGTGACGATCGCCGGCGTGGCCGCCGTCGGCGGCATCATCACCGCCGGCCTGATCGTCGCCCCCCGGCTGCAGGGCGACGCCAACCTCACCGTCTCACGTACGACACCGCCCACCGGGAGCGCCGGCACCGATGACGACCAGCTCATCGACCCCACCGAGACCGAGGAGGAGAAGGCGGTGAACCTGACGACGCCCGCCGGCGTCCGCACCGCCGTCGCGGCCCTGGAGAAGGCGTCGGGCGGCACCGGTTTCTTCAGGCTCGTCCTGTACGAGGGTTACGCGATCGCCGATGCCCCGGTACGCACCAGGAAGGGCGTGTACGACCGCTACACCTACCGGGACGGCCAGGTGACCCGGGCCGCCGGAGGCACGATCACCCCGGGCCAGAAGGCGACCACGCTCAGCTCGATCGACTGGGCTTTCCTCCCGAGCCTGCGCCGCACGGCCGACCGGCGGCTCGGCGTCGCGAAGCCGACCATGCGGTACATGATCGTCGAAGGCGCCTCGCCGTTCGCGAGCAACAAGCCGGCCATCATGTACTACCTCGTGGACGAGTACGGCGCCGGGTACCTGGTGGCGGACACGAAGGGCAAGATTCTCAATGTGATGCCGCAGAGCGGCGGCTGACCAGGGTGGCCGTGGCCGGCGGCGGGGTTCAGCGACCGAACTTCCAGCCCGGGGGGAAGATGAGGGCCCGCAGGCCGTGGCCCTCGACCTTGCTCGCCCACTCCTCCGGCGTCGTCATGATGTCGCCGTCGCCGTCCACGGCGCTCTTGACCGGCGTGTAGCCGAACCCCGAGCCGAACAGCCGCGCCACCAGCTCGCCGCCGCGCGTGGCGGGACCGGGCAGACCCAGCTTGGCCAGGTCGTAGCCGAGGACGTAGCCGGTGTTCCCGGCGACGATGCCCCCGAACTCGTGGGCGTTCTCGCCCGCCGACCTCGTCGGCCGGCCGTGGGCGGCGTCGCTCGTCGCGTCCAGCGTGAGCGCTCCGGCGGCGTAGGCGGTGCCGTCGATGGCGGCGTAGTTGAGCGTGGTCAGCACGTACTTCGGCAGGCAGATCTGCAGGATGCGGCCGACGTTCATCCCGAAGACGGCCTTGGCGGTCTGGGCCAGCTTCACCAGCCGGGCCATCTGGGCGGCGGCCATCGCCTGCGCCGCGCCGTACAGCATGGTCGTGAACGGCTGGAAGCAGACCAGCCACAGGAGCTGCACGATGGCCTTGTCCAGCTCGGCGAGCTGCTTGCGCACGCCCTCCACCAGGTCGGCGTACGCGTCGCAGCCGGCGGCGATTACGCGGCAGTCCTTGGCGAACGCGGCCGGGAAGCCCATGATCCGCAGGATGTAGAGCCGGGCGAAGGCGTCCACCCCCTCGCCGCCGTTGTTGTTCCACACCGAGGCGGCGGCGCGGTCGGCCATGCCGGCGACTCCGCCGGTGTCGCCGTTCGCGGGAGGCGGCTCGGGGCCGTTCAGGTCGTCGGCCAGCTCGCGGAAGGCGGCGGCGGCCTTGCGCAGCTCCGCCGGGTCGATCTCCGGAGCGGTGACGCCCGCGTAGATGCGCAGGGCGACCATCGTCCCGGCGGAGGCCACGAGCAGGGTCGTCATCAGCGTGGCGGGCGACAGGACCCTGGCCCCGTTCAGGGCCGTCGGCGACAGCATCGGCCTGACGGGGATCACGGCCCGTCCTCCGGCCATGTGTAGACCGGCACGTCCGCGAGCCTGATGTCGTCGGCGAGGCCCCAGTCGACGACGGCCACGTTGTGGCGCATGGTCAGGATGCCGTCGGCGATGTCCGCGTACACGGTCGCGAAGTCCTCGATCATGCGGAGCATCTCGTCGCGCTTCGGCTTGTACCACTCGACGAACGCCTTGTCGGCCGGCTCGTTCACCGGCCAGCCGCCCAGTGCCCCCAGCATGTCGGCGGCCTTCCGCACAGCCTCCCGCACGGCCGCCGAGGCGTCGTCGAAGGCGGGCGCGGCCCGCTTCCTGAGCTGTTCGTGGTCGAGGTCGAGGACCGGCCGCGACGGCCCGTCAGGAGGGGGCTCTGCCATCGCTCACCGCTGTTCGGACGGACGGGATCGTCATGCTGTCATGCTCACCATGTGAGATGTCCGGCGCGTCTCCCCGTGGTTACGATCACGTCTACGCTTTCCGGCATCCGGCGTTCACCGGCTGTTCGCCCAGAGCCGCGGGCCGGCCCTCCCCGCCGGCCCGCGGACGGGGCCCGGTCACTCGCCGGACGGGTGGTGGCCGCGGTCGCGGCCGTGGTCGTCGTCGCGCGTCACGGTGAACTCGGCCGTCGTCACCCGGCCGGCGACCGTCACGCCCACCCGGTAGCGGCCCGGCCTGGTGGTGCGCGGGACGGTCAGCGTCTTGACGGCCCTGCCGTCCTTCAGCGTCACCTTGTACGTGGCCCCCTGCGGGCTCTTCACCGTGGCCGTGGTGTCCCGCCGGGCGCCCGCGGCGAGGATCGTGACCCGGTAGGAGTCGCCGGCGGCGACCTCGCCGGGGGTGACCTCGGCCTTGACCGAGAGCCGGGAGTCGTCCTTGACCCGGCTCACCGCCCGGTCCTCGGGGCGGGTGGCCGGGTGGGTCGTCGTGGTGGTGTGGGCCGGGTCCTTGGCCGGGCTCGTGGCGGCGAGCGAGACGCCCGCGAACGGCACGGCGAGCAGAGCGGCACTGGTGACACCGACGGCGAACGGCTTCATGAAACGCATGGAACGCATGGAACGCATGGAACGAATCCCCGATCTCCGGCGGCTCGTGGAGTCCGGTTGACCCCCCCCTGGAGCCGCCTTCGGGAAGAACCTAGAAGCGCTGTCTTGGCCTGCCCTGAGGCCCGCATTCCTATACGTTGAGATGAACGTGAAGATTGTCTGAGCCGGTCGCGCCTCCCCCGAAACGACCTTGTAGCCCCAAACGGGTGATGAAACACTCAAAGGTGACGAAGGGGGACGTCATGATCGAAGTCAAGAGCATCGACAAGCCCGACGAGCGCCGCGACTTCCCGATGGGGCACCTGGAGGTCTGCAACCTGAGCGGCCTGACCTTCGGCGTGGCCACGTTCGAGCCGGGGTGGCGCTGGTCGGCGTCCGTGAAGCCGATCGCCGGCACCGAGTCGTGCGAGGTCCATCACAACGGCTTCGTCGCCAAGGGCAGGCTCCGCATCCGCATGGACGACGGCACCGAGGCCGAGATCGGCCCCGGTGAGGTCTTCGTCGCACCGCCGGGACACGACGCGTGGGTGGTCGGCGACGAGGCGGCCATCGTGTTCGACTTCGCGGGCGGGGCCGCGGAGTACGCCAAGGCGAAGGACGCCTAACCGGCCGAAGGTTGATCGCCGGGGGCCGCGTCGGCGGCTCCCGGCGTCGTCATGTCCCCCAGGCAGGCCTCGAACGCGGCGGTCAGGCGGGCGAGGTCGGCCGGGGTCGGCTCCTCCGGCCCGAGGTTGCGGCGCACCGCCCCCACCCCCAGGAACACCGCCGTCGCCAGCCGGGCGCGGGCCATCGCGTCGGGCCCGTCGAGGCGCGCGGCCAGCGGCTCGACCAGGGCCGTGCGCACCCGCTCGCCGACGAGCTGCCGGATCTCGGGGTCGCCGGCCGAGCGTTCGAGCGAGCGCAGGATGCGGCTCTCGGGGTCGGCGTGCATGCGCAGCGCGGCGTACTCGGCCAGCCGCGCGGGCAGCCCGGCCCGGTCGCCGTCGAGGACGTGGGTGAGGGTCGGCTCCCCGGCGAGGACCTCGCGGAACAGCCCGGCCTTCGACCCGAAGTAGCGGCCGACCAGGGAGAGGTTGGCCCCGGCCGCGGCGGCGATCATGCGTACGGTGACGTGCTCGTACCCGTGCTCGGCGAACAGCGCGCGGGCGGCGGCGAGCAGGCGGCCCCGCGTCGCCTCGCGATCCCTCGGCCGCGCCTCCACCTGGACATGGTCCACCCCGCAAACTCTAGCGCCTGGGACCCCACTTGCCGCGCGGCTAGTAAACGTACGTATACTAGAGCGATTCGTGCTCATTCGCTCGGCTTCACCCGCACCACTCCGAAAAGGAGGCATGACGCCCTGATGACTCAGACGCGGCATTACACCCACCGCGAGATTCTGAAGGTGATGTCGGGGCTCATGCTCGCCATGCTGACCTCGATGATCTCGACATCGGTGGTCGGCACGGCTCTGCCGACGATCGTCGGCGAGCTCGGCGGCCAGGACCAGTACTCCTGGGTCGCCTCCGCCACCATGCTCACGATGACCGTGTCCACGCCGCTGTGGGGCAAGCTGTCCGACATCTTCGGCCGCAAGCTGCTCTTCCAGATCGCCCTCGGCCTGTTCGTCGCCGCCTCCCTCGTGGCCGGCCTGTCCCAGGACATGGGTCAGCTCATCGGGGCACGGGCCGTGCAGGGCATCGGCGTCGGCGGCCTGTCCGCCCTCGCGCAGGTGATCCTCGGCGACATCGTGTCGCCCCGCGAGCGCGGCCGCTACTCCGGCTACATGGGCGCCGTCTTCGGCATCTCCACGGTCGCCGGGCCGCTGCTCGGCGGGTTCATCGTGGACGCCGACTGGCTCGGCTGGCGCTGGTGCTTCTACGTCGTGGTGCCGTTCGCGGTGGTCGCCTTCGTGGTGATCCAGCGGGTGCTGAAGCTGCCCAGGATCAAGCGGGACACCACGATCGACATCTGGGGCGCCACCACGATCACCGGCAGCGCCACGGCCCTCATGCTGCTGCTCACGCTCGGCGGGCAGGAGTTCGAGTGGAACTCCCCGTGGACGTACCTGCTCGGCGCCACCAGCGTGCTCATGCTGGCCCTGGCCGTGCTGGCCGAGCGCACCGCCCGCACGCCCATCCTGCCGCCCCGGCTGTTCCGCAACCGCACGTTCGTGCTGACCAGCGCCGCCTCCCTGTTCGTCGGCATGGCGATGTTCGGCGCGATGATCTACCTGCCGCAGTACCTCCAGATCGTCAAGGGCCTCAGCCCGGCCAACTCCGGCCTGATGACCCTGCCCATGGTCCTCTCGCTGTTCGTCTCCGGCGTCGTCTCGGGCCGCATCGTCACCCGTACCGGCAAGTGGAAGATCTTCCCCGTGGCCGGGCTGCTGATCGTCGCCGTGGGCCAGTTCCTGCTGTCGCGGCTGCACGTCGACTCCAGCCAGTGGCTGATCGGGATCGACGTGGCCGTGCTGGGCCTCGGGCTCGGCCTGTCCATGCAGATGCTCATCCTGGCCGCGCAGAACGGCTCCGAGCCGCGCGACATGGCCTCCACCACGTCCGGTGTCTCGTTCTTCCGGTCGCTCGGCGGCGCCGTCGGCGTGGCCGCGTTCGGCGCGATCCTGCTGAACCGGCTCAAGGACGAGATGACCGGCCTGCTCGCCGCCCGGCACGTCAAGGTCCCCGGAGGGGCCTCGATGTCCCTGGGCAGCCCCAGCGAGATCCAGCACCTGCCCGAGCCGATCAGGGGCATCGTGCTGGAGTCGTTCACCCGGGGGCTGGAGACGGTGTTCCTCGTGGGAGTGCCGATCACGCTGCTCGGCTTCGTCGCCGTGGTCTTCCTCAAGGAGCTGCCGCTGCGCGGCGCCTCCTCGGCACCGGCCGCCCAGCAGCCCGCCGCCGCCGAGCCGGCGTCGGCGCCGCTCAGCAAGGACGACCTCGTGCTCGCCGGTCTGCTGCTCGAGCTGGTGGCGCAGCGCGTGGAGCTGGTGAACGGCCGATCGTCGGCGCTGCTCAGCGCCGTCGCCCGGATGGCGCCGGCCGACGACCACCGCACCGAGGCCGAGCGCGCCCGCTCGGTCGCCCGCACGGTGCTGCGGCCCACCTCACGCGCCCTGATCTCCCACGCCGCTACGCCACAACCTCCTGGCGCCCCGCCGTCCCCCGCGTCCGCACACCCCGGGACGCCACGGTCGGGCAGAACGTACGCAGACCTCGTCTCCGGAAGGACCACACGATGATCCGCAAGTTCGCGGGGGCGGTCGCGGCCGCCCTGGCGTTCCTGGCCGGGCTCTGGCTCATGCTCGCCCCCTTCGCCCTGGGCACGCAGCCCTCCGGCGACGACTGGACCGACGCGACGACGACCGAGTTCTTCACCGGCCTCGGCGTGGCCGTCGTCGGGCTCGCGGGCGCCGCCCTCTTCGCCTCCGCCATCCGGGAGACGCTCGTGGAGCGCGGCCTGGTCACCGTACGGCAGCGGCCCGAACCGGAGCCGGAGCCGGAGCCCGTCCCCGCGCCGCCCGTCGCCTCCGGCGTGCCGCAGCCGTCGTCGGCCGAGCTCGCCGCGCTGCTCGCCCCGCTCGTCGAGGCGCTGCGCGCCGACCTGAACGCCGACCTGGCCACCACCGAACGCCCCGCCCCGCGCCAGGCAGGCGACCAGCACCCGAACCTGTTCACCCCCGGCCACACGGGCAGGCACGAGCACGAGCCGGCCCGCCCGAACGGCTTCGTCGGAGCGGAGGACCACCGATGAACAAGGCCAAGGCGGGCGTCGTCGCCCTCGTCCTGCTGTTCCTGGCCGGCCTCTGGCTGGTCGCCGCCCCGTTCGTCGTCGGCTACCAGCCGCGCGGCGCCGGCTTCTCCGACGCCACGGTCAACGACCTGTGGGTGGGCGGCCTGCTGGCCGGCCTGTCGTTCGCGACGCTCGTCGGGTACACCGGCGCGGCGCTGCGCGCCGTCGCCCGGCGCGGCGGGCACACGGGGGACCACACGGCCTGACCTGGTGAAACGGAGCTTCGCATAAGGTGGCCAGATGAAAGGTGCCGCCACCTTGGCGTTCGTGGTGCTCGCGTCCGTCTCGTGCGGCGGGCAGGCCCCGGCCGCCTCGTCCACGCAGAGCCCTCCACCCGCCTCCACCCCGTTCTCCAGCCCGGTCTCCAGCCCTGAGACGAGCGGGGCCGGCAGCACGCCGGCCCCCTCCTCCCCGTCCCCCACGAGCTCCGCGAAACCGACGAAGGCCGGCCCGCCGCCGTTCACGGCCAAGGTCACCCGCATCTCGCGTGACCGCCTGCCGTACTCGTGGCGGCCCGGCTGCCCCGTCTCCTACCGCGACCTGCGCCTGGTCACGATGACGTACTGGGGCTGGGACGACCGCGCCCACACCGGCGAGCTGGTCGTCCGCAAGACCGTCACCGGCGACATCGTGACGGTCTTCAAGAAGCTGTACGCCATGCGCTACCCGATCAGGCAGATGCGGCTCGTGGACGTCTACAAGGGCGACGACTTCGACTCCATCGACGCGGACAACACCTCGGCCTTCAACTGCCGTCCCGCCACGGGGTCGAGCAACTGGTCCAACCACGCCTACGGGGAGGCGGTGGACGTCAATCCGCGCGAGAACCCGTACGTGACGGCCTCGGGTGGCACGGCGCACGCCAACGCCAAGAAGTACGCCCATCGCCCGATGCGCGGCAAGGGCGTCATCAACCCGGGCGACCGCGTGGTCCGCACGTTCGCCGCGGTCGGCTGGGGCTGGGGCGGCGCGTGGTCGGGCACCAAGGACTTCCAGCACTTCAGCGGGAACGGCCGCTGAGACCCGCCTGACCCCTCACCCTGGTGAAGCCGGCACGGTAGGCCGTGGGAGTGAGGCCGACCCGGCCGGTCAGGTGCTTGCGAAGGGAGTCCAGGTCCGCGAGGGTGAGCGGGTGATCGAGGTGTTCGAGCGCCCAGGCCCGGGTGGGGGCGAGTGACGTGCCGCGGTCGGCGGGCAGCGGGGTCTCGATGAACTGCGCCTGGCCGCCTGGCCGTGCAGGAGGGACGATCGCGAGCCGCGCCGCCGCGTTGGCCACCGCCGCGCCGTAGTCGAGCCTGACCAGATGCAGGCACAGGTCGGTGGCGGCCGCGGCGCCCGCCGAGTCGACAAGGTCGCCGCGGACGTGACCGACACCGATCGGCTCACCGAGCTGACGCTCCGTCACGGCCATGGTGTCCCCTGTCAGGGGATCACCTGGGCGAAACCGGGCAGGATCATGTTCTCGCGGCGGTCCGGGTAGCGGGACAGGAGCCGGGCCTTCCCCGTGCCGACGTCCACCCCGTACGTGCTCATGTTCCTCTTGTCCTGGTAGGCGACCGTGACCTCGTGGCCGTTCAGCCAGGGACCCGTGCCCACGGCCTGGCCCCTGCCCGTCGGCAGGCCGCGCATGGTCACCTTGCGGAGGATCCGGCCGGTCCTGGCGTCGAGCACGGTCAGCCTGTTCCGAACGAGGTCGTCCCTCATGGGAGGGCCGTCCCTGTCGAAGGCGACGACCGTGCGACCGTCAGGGGCGGTCTCGCTGAACATGATGAACACGCCCTCGAAGCGCACCGGCCTGCCTCCGCCATTGACGGGCATCAGCCACAGGTCCGTCTTGATGTACCGGACCAGCTCGGCGACGCCTCCCTTGATGGCGACCGGCTCGTACTTCCCGTTGATCGGCACCGTCCTACCGGTGCGCGTGTCGATCAACGAGCCGGGCTGCTTGCTGCCCTCGCGCGGGTCGAAGGCCAGGTGACGGCCGTCGTCGGAGACCACGAGCATGGAGCCCATGCCGATCCGGTCCTCCTTCACGGTGGCGGCGGAGATAGCCTCCGAGCCGGTGATCAGGTCGCGCACCACGTGCGCCTGCGCCTGGCGGCTGTAGTAGGCGAGCAGGCGCCCGTCCCTGCTGATCGCGACCGGCGCGGTGTCCTCTTTCGTGGTCAGGGCCAGCGCCTGCGGCACGCGGTACGTGGTGCCGGCGGCGGTGACGACCCGCCACTCGACGGCGCCGCAGTCGAGATGCCGCTCCGCGCCCACCTCGCAGGAGGTCCGGTACGCGTGGCTGAGCCGTCCCACCCGGCCCGCGGGCAGGTCCTGGACCGTGTCCGGGCGCTGGGGCGTGGCCGGTTGGTTCGCGCCCTGACCCGGCAGCGTCACGACGACCGTCGTCACGCCCAGGACCACGGCCGTGGCGAGCGCTGCCAGCGCCGTGGTGGTGCGGCGCCTGCGACGGTGACCCGCGATGGCCAGGTCGGCCAGGTCCACCAGAGGGGCGTCGTCGGCGATGCCGTTCAGTGCCTCGCGCAGCCGTGTCATGGGGCCACCTCCGCGATCTCCGAGTCGGACAGCAGGTGCGCCAGCTCGGGCGCGTGTTCGCGCAGGCGGGCCAGCGCGTGGTGGGTCTGGCTCTTGACGGTGCCGACGGCACAGCCGAGCACCTCGGCCGTCTGCGCCTCGGTGAGGTCCTCGCGGAAGCGCAGCACGATCACCGCGCGCTGCTTGGGCGTCAGCCTCGCCAGGGCCTGGCGCAGCACCATGCGGTCGAGCGCGGCGTCGTCGTAGGAGACGCCGCGCTCGGGCGGGTCGCCGCTGGGCAGTTCGAGACGCCGCCGGCGCTGCCAGGAGATGTACTGGTTGACGAGCGCCTTGCGCGTGTACGCCTCGGGGTTGCCGCCCTTGGACAGCTTGTGCCACTGCCCCACGACGTTGATCAGGACGCTCTGCAGCAGGTCCTCGGCGAGATGGGCGTCGCCCGTCAGCAGGTACGCGGTGCGCATGAGCGCCTGCTGGCGGGCGAGCACGAACTCGCGGAAGCCGTCGTGACGATCCAAGTGGGACTCCTCTCGCCCGTTGCCAACGCGATCGGCGGGGCGAAAGGTTGCAGGGCCCTTTACCTTTCGAGGTCGACGGTGAAGGCGTCGAAGGCGGCGTGTCCCGCCGGGGCGTCCCCGTGGGAGGCGGCGAACAGCCCGAGCACCGCGCCCACCCACCGGCCCTGCGTGGCGTGGAACGGCTCGCCGATCTCGCGCAGGCCGTCCCCGGTGTCGGCCAGGAACGTGACCACCGCGCCCTGGCCGACGCGCGCGCCCAGGGTGACGGTCGCGCCCTCGGGCACAGGCACCGGCGTGGAGCCCGCGCACACCACGGCGGGCCCGTCCTGCGTCGACTCGACCGACACGTACGCGGAGGTGCGGCCGACCACGGCCAGGCCCGCCCGGCCCTCGCCGTGCAGGGTGACCCGGGTGACGACCGTGCAGGGCTCGCCGGGGAGCCGCTGGGTGAGGACCGCCGGGCGTTCCCACAGGTCCGCGGGGCCCGGCACGCAGGTGAGCCGGAGCGTCCCGTCGCGCAGCTCCCACCAGGACGGGTCGGGGTTGGCCTGCCAGCTCCACTGCGGGCCGAGGCCGGGCCCGGCGAAGTCGTCGGACGTGGCCGGGGCGGCCGGCTCCCCGCCCGGCACGGGCACGGGCCCGCCCGGCACCGGGACGCCGTCCGCGCCCATGACCGGCCAGCCGTCCCGCCACTCCATGGGCTGCAGGTGCACGACCCGGCCGTACGGGCCGCGGTCCTGGAAGTGCATGAACCAGTGCTCGCCGGACGGGGTGTCCACCCAGCCGCCCTGGTGCGGGCCGTTGACGTCCGTGCCGCCCTGCTCCAGCACGATCCGGTCCTCGTACGGCCCGAGGATCGACCGGGACCGGAACACCGACTGCCAGCCCGTCGCCACCCCGCCGGCCGGGGCGAAGACCCAGTAGTGGCCGTCGTGCCGGTACAGCTTGGGGCCCTCCAGCGTCCGGTAGCCGGGCAGCAGGTCGGCGTCGATGACGATCGTGCCCTCGTCGAGCACCCGGCTCGCGTCGGGCGCCATGCGGTGCAGGGTGAGCCGGTTGCTGACCCCCGCCCGGCTCTTGGCCCAGGCGTGCACCAGGTACGCGTGGCCGTCCTCGTCCCACAGCGGGCACGGGTCGATGAGGCCGAGACCCGGCTTGACCAGGTGCGGCTCGCTCCACGGACCCCGCGGGTCCTCGGCGTTGACCTGGTGGATCCCCACGTCGGGGTCGCCGTAGAAGATCCAGAAGCGGCCGTCGTGGTGGCGCAGCGAGGGCGCCCAGACGCCGCAGCCGGGACGCACGTCGTCGTGGCCGCGGGTCACGGCGTGCCCGATGATCGTCCAGTTGACCAGGTCGCGCGAGTGCAGGATCGGCAGGCCCGGGACCTTGGTGAAGGTGGAGGCGGTCAGGTAGAAGTCGTCGCCCACGCGGATCACGTCGGGGTCGGACCAGTCGGCGTTGAGCACGGGGTTGCGGTAGGTGTCGGCGGGGTCCAGGGGCACGGTGGATCTCTCCTGGTCGATGAACACGTTGTCTCCAGGACTCTACGTGCAACCGGTTGCAGAAAACCATCCTCCAATGTCCGGGGCCGGGTCTGGCACCGGTGACCGACCCGGAGGTCGTCGCCGGAGAAGCCGGGCTGTGCGTCGCAACCGTTTCCACAGCTCTCCACGGCCGGAGCGGCCCTAGGCTGGAGGTCCTTGGGGCCCGGAGACTCGGACAGGGGGACGCGAGCGCATGGCGGCTGGTGACGGCGACGGTTGGGCGGAGTGCGGACGAGGCCACCGGCACTGGGGACTGCACGGCGCCTCCGGGCTGCTCGCCGTCCACCACGACGAGGCCGGCGAGCCGTACGTGCTCATGCAGAAGCGCTCGTGGTGGAGCCACCACGGCGGCACGTGGGGCCTGCCGGGAGGCGCGCTCGACAGCCACGAGGACGCCGTCGCCGGCGCGCTGCGCGAGGCCCGCGAGGAGGCCGCGCTCTCCGCCGACGCGCTGCGGGTCAAGGGCGTGTACCTGGACGACCACGGCGGATGGGCGTTCGAGACGGTGATCGCCGAGTCGGCCGAGCTGCTGCCCGCCGTACCGGCCAACCGGGAGAGCGTCGAGCTGCGCTGGGTGCGGCTGCCCGAGATCACCCACCTACGGCTGCACCCCGGCTTCGCGGAGACCTGGCAGGAGGTGCGGCAGGAGCTGCGGCCCGAGACGCTCGTCCTCGACGTGGCGAACATCGTGGGCGCCCGGGCCGAGCACGGCTGGTGGAACGACCGGCTCGGCGCCGCCACCCGGCTGCTGGAGGAGGTGTCACGGCTGGCGCCGGCCCACCCCGTGCTGGAGCGGTGGTACCCGCGGATCGTGGCCGTCGTGGAGGGGGCCGCCCGCGGGGTTCCGGACGTGGCGGGCGTCCAGGTGGTGGCCGCGACCGGCAGCGGCGACGACACCGTCGTGGAGGTCGTCCGGCGGGCGCGGCCGTGGGAACGGGTGCTCGTGGTGACCGCCGACCGGGGCCTGAAGGAGCGCGTCACCGAACTCGGCGCCGCCACCCAGGGCCCCCGGTGGCTGCTGTCGCAGCTCACCGGTTAGCAGCCCGCCGGTCCGGTACCCCGGCGCCACGGCAGCCGCTAAGGTTGGTGTGCGCACTGGAGGGTTCGCATAGTGGACGAGTGCAGCCGCCTTGAAAGCGGCCAGGTCAGCGATGGCCTCGTGGGTTCGAATCCCACACCCTCCGCTCGACTCCGGCTCCCGGGGCGGCCTCAGTCCCGCGCCCCGGAGCCGCTAGTTCCGCGCCCCAGGGGCCGCCGCTGACTCCCGCATCCCCGCGAAGCCGTCGCCCACGTACGCCGCGAGCTGCAGGAAGGCGTCGCGCGTGCTCTCCTGCAACCGCTCCAGGTCGATCTCCGCGCCCTCCTCCAGATGCGGGTCGTACGGCACCCGGATCACCGCGCGGCAGCGGGCGGCGAAGTGGGCCTCCAGCTTGTTGAGGTCGACGGCCGACTTCGTCCGCGGCCGGACGCTGCACAGCACCACGGTGGCGTCCCGTACCAAATCGCCGTAGTGGTGCGCCTCCAGCCAGTCGAGCGTGGCCGACGCGGCCCGCGCGCCGTCCACCGACGGCGAGCTGACCAGCACGATCTGGTCGGCCAGGCCGAGCACGCCGCCCATGGCGGAGTGCAGCAGGCCGGTGCCGCAGTCGGTGATGCAGATGGAGTAGAAGTTCTCCAGCACCTGCGAGACGGACTGGTAGTCCGCGCCGCTGAACGCCTCCGACACCGACGGGTCCCGGTCGGAGGCCAGCACCTCCAGCCGCGACGGCGCCTGCGAGGTGAAGGCCCTGATGTCCACGTACCTCTTGACCTGGTCACGCTCGTTGAGCAGGTCGCGGACCGTCGCCGAGGTCTCCAGCACCAGCTTGTCGGACAGCGTGCCGCGGTCGGGGTTGGCGTCCACGGCGATGACGCGGTCGCCGCGCGTCTGGGCGAGCGTCGCGCCGAGGCCGACCGTGGTCGTGGTCTTGCCGACGCCGCCCTTCAGGCTGAGCACGGCCACGCGGTGGTGACCCGTGGCGACCGGGGTGCGCGCCCTGGACAGCAGCGCGCGACGGCGGCGCACCTCCGGCGGCTCGCCCGGCTTGATCCAGCCGCCCGACGCCTTGTACACCAGGCGCCGCCAGCCCTTGGAGGGGGCGTTGCGGCGACCGCGGAGCAGCGTCTCGGGGTCGAGGCTCTCGGCGGTCGGTTTGCCGGTGACGGGCGGGCGCGGGGAGGCGGTGAAGACGGGGATGGGCGCGGGGCGACGCGGCCTGCGCACCGGCGGCTCGGCCTCCGGCGCCTGGGGTGCGGGTGGCTGGGCATGCGCCGTGGGCTGCCGTACGGGCGGCTCGGGGAACTCCGGCGGCTCCGGACGGTCCAGCCCCCTGCCGTGGGCGCCACCGGCCAGGGGGTGCGGGACCGTGTCGTACGTGCGCTGGTCGGGCGTACGCCGGCCCGCGTCGTGCGGGCTTGCGTCGTGCGGGCGGGGGTCTGGCGTGCGCCGGTCCGCCGGGCGGGGGTCCGGCGTGGCCTGGAGGGCTTCCTGGGCGCCGAACGCGGGCGGGTGGGTGAGTGACCTGCCCTCGGCCGGTGCGGCGGCCTGCTGGTCGTCGTGCGCCACGGCGTCCCTGAAGAGGGGCTCGGCGTCCTCGGACCGGTCCGTCGCTCCGCCGGAGCCCGCGTGGCCGGTGCGGGCGTCACCGGTGCGGGTGTCCTCGGGCCGGGTCTCGTCCTCATCGGGCGCGGTCTCGGCGGCGCGCGCGTCCCCGGACTGCGGCGCCTCGGACCGTGGCGTGTCGGACTGCGGCGTCTCGGACGGCCACACGACGGGTGGCCGTACGTCGGGCGAGGTCGTGTCCGGGGAGCCCGGGTCTTCCCGCACCTCCGAGGGCTGTGAGTCGAAGGCGTTGAAGCGCTCGGGCGGGAGCGGCCACTCCAGCGGCTCCGACCAGGCCGTGCGCTCGTCGGCCGCGCGTCCCGCCGTGGCCGCCGGGTCGTCGCCGTCCCGCACCGGCCGCAGCTGGGGCAGCGAGGGGTACGTCTCGCCGTCGTCGGTCCGGGGCAGCGGCTTGAGCGGCTCCAGGAACGCGTCGTCCGGCCTCCCGGCCCCGGCCGCCGCCGGCTCGTCCTGTTCGTCCCCCGGCCGCGTGTCGAACGGCGCCGCGGGCGTCTCGAACGCCGACGGCTCACCGAACGCGCCCGTCCGCCCCGGCTGGTCGTAAGACGGCTGGTCGTATGACGGCTGGTCGAACGAGGACGGCTGAGCGGGCGCGGGCTGCTGAGCCGGCGCGGGCTGCTGGTCGAACGAGGAGGGCTGGTCGAAGGGCGACGGCGGCTGGAGCCACTGCGTCGAGGCGTCATCCTCGCGCCCCGCCTCGTCCTCCACGGCGCCGGAGTCCACCGCGTCCGGGTTCGAGCTGTACAGCGACCCGGCGGCGGCCCGGAACAGCGGCTGCGGCGGTACGTCCGGCGGCGTCACCGACCGCCAGGGGTCCTGAGGGTACGGCGAAGCGGACGGCTCGTCGGCGGAGCCGGTGGAGCCGGCCGGTACGGACGCCTCCTCCGACTCCTTGATCGCGTCGAGCCAGGCAAGCTGCTCCTCGAGCGATTCCTCGCGGTCGTGTCTCGCCACCGTGGTCCCCCTCGGCTGGGTGTAAAGGGGCAGCAAATATTCTGAAGATTAACGCCATGTGTTCCCATGGTCGCAGCCAACCCCGAACTTCTTTGCCCGGTTACGGTGGTGACATGCGAGCCATCGAGATCGCCCGGCCGGGCGGCCCAGAGGTCCTGGAGTGGCGCGAGGTGCCTGATCCGCGTCCCGAGCAGGGCCAGGTCGTCATCGAGGTGACCGCCGCGGGGGTCAACAGAGCGGACGTGCTCCAGCGAAACGGTTTCTACGACCCGCCGCCGGGCGCCCCGCCGTACCCGGGCCTGGAGGTCTCCGGCGTGGTGGCGGAGGTCGGCGCGGGCGTGCCGGGGTTCGAGATCGGTGACCGGGTGTGCGCGCTGCTGGCCGGCGGCGGCTACGCCGAGCGCGTGGCCGTGCCGTGGGAGCAAGTGATGCCGGTGCCCGAGGGCCTGTCCCTGGAGGAGGCGGCGGCGCTGCCGGAGGTGGCCTGCACGGTGTGGTCCAACGTGTTCATGCTGGCGCGGCTGCGCAAGGGCGAGACGCTGCTGGTCCACGGCGGGGCCAGCGGGATCGGGACGTTCGCCGTCCAGCTCGCCAAGGCGCTCGGCTCGCGGGTGGCGACCACCGCCGGCACCGACGCCAAGCTGGCGCGGCTGCGGGAGCTGGGCGCCGACGAGACCGTCAACTACCGCGAGCAGGACTTCTCCGACATCGTGCGGGCCGACGTGATCCTCGACATCATCGGCGCCCGCTACCTGGCCGGCAACCTCCGGGCGCTCAACACCGGAGGACGTCTGGTGATCATCGCCCTCCAGGGCGGCGCCAAGGCCGAGATCGACCTCGGGCTCCTCCTCACCAAGCGGGCGGCCGTCCACGCCACCACGCTGCGCTCCCGCCCCGCCGAGGAGAAGGGCGTCATCGTGCGCAGCGTCGTGGACAACGTCTGGCCGCTGGTCGCCGCCGGGGCGGTGCGTCCCGTGGTGCACGCGCGGGTGCCGATGAGCGACGCGGCCGAGGCACACCGCATGCTGGATTCCGGGGAGCACATCGGCAAGATCCTGCTAGTACGGTGAAACCTATGAGTGCTGAGGACAACAACACCTCTCGCATCGTGGTGGTCGGGCCCGACTACCAGGGGCAGAGCGACACTGGGGAAGAGGAGCGCTCGGTCACCAACCTGGTCGAGCAGCCCGCCAAGGTCATGCGCATCGGCAGCATGATCAGGCAGCTCCTGGAGGAGGTCCGCGCGGCGCCGCTGGACGACGCCAGCCGCAAGCGGCTGAAGGAGATCCATCAGTCCTCGATCAAGGAGCTTGAGGACGGCCTGGCGCCCGAGCTGGTGGACGAGCTGGAGCGGCTTTCCCTGCCGTTCACCGACGACAACGGCACGCCGCCGAGCGACGCGGAGCTCCGCATCGCCCACGCGCAGCTCGTCGGCTGGCTGGAGGGGCTGTTCCACGGGATCCAGACCACGCTGTTCGCGCAGCAGATGGCGGCTCGGGCCCAGTTGGAGCAGATGCGCAGGGCGCTGCCCGGCGTGCCGCACGGCGAGGACCACCGCCCGCCGGGCGGCTCCGGCCCCTACCTGTAGTCGCGGGAGGCGGCCCGTTGAGCGTCGAGCACGCGGGCCACTACCTGTTGTCGCGGGAGGGCGGCCCGTAGAGCTCCTCGAGCACGCGGGCCACACCGTGGTCGTCGTTGGCCGCAGTCACGTGGTCGACCGCGGCCAGGACGGCGGGATGGGCGTTGGCGACGGCGTACGAGGTGCCTGCCCAGCTCAGCATGGGCAGGTCGTTCGGCATGTCGCCGAACGCCACGACCTCCGAGGGCTTGATCTCGTGCCGCTCCGCCAGCACGGCCAGCGCCGTGGCCTTGGTCACACCGTGGGCGCTCATCTCGATGAGGCTGCGGCCGCTGGAGTGCGTGGCGGTCACCAGGTGCCCCACGAGCCCGTGGACGGTCTCATGGAGCGTGTCGGGGTCCATGTGCGGGTGCAGGGCCAGCAGCTTGGCACAGGGCTGCGAGGTCAGCGTGCGGATGCCGACGCGCAGTCCGGCGACGGCCTTGCTGTCCCACCCGCCGAGCGGAAATTCGGACTCATGCGCAAATCCCCCCTCATACTCGACCGAAAATGCGAGTTCGGGCACGTTCGCTCTTAGCTGAGCGACGACTTGTTCCAGGACATCGACCTGGATCAGGTGAGATTCGACTATGCGTTCTGTATGCAGGTCGTAGATCAGGGCGCCGTTCGCACAGATTGCCAGCCCCCGGTGACGGAGCGCACCCGCCACTCCGCTCATCCATCGGGGCGGCCGGCCGGTGACGAACACCAGCATGGCGCCCGCCTCCTCGACCCTCGCGAAGGCCGCAGCCGTCCGGGGAGAGACGGTTCCGTCAGCGCGCAGGGCGGTGCCGTCGAGGTCAGTGGCCACGAGACGCGGCGCGGGGAGACTCTGCATAACACGTTCCAGTTTGCCGGGTGATGCCGCCGGCCAGAAATCTTCCCAGGGACGGGAACACCAACGCGCCAGAATGGTGTTAGATGTGGTGGCGTTGTATTAGCTGATCCCGTAGTGAAAACCAGCATGACTTTGTCTGAGCCACCCCGGGGTGCTTGCTGTACGACACACCGGGACTCGCGAGGTGCGGGTCCCATAGATTCACATCCTGAGGGAGAGCTTTTATGGCTCAGGGAACCGTCAAGTGGTTCAACGCCGA
Organism: Nonomuraea sp. NPDC050733; assembly: GCF_040654215.1. Taxonomy (NCBI): domain Bacteria; kingdom Bacillati; phylum Actinomycetota; class Actinomycetes; order Streptosporangiales; family Streptosporangiaceae; genus Nonomuraea; species Nonomuraea sp. NPDC050733. Next base: position 48,431 of record NZ_JBFAHO010000025.1, read on the forward strand.
GAAGGGCTTCGGCTTCATCGCCCCGGACGGCGGTGCGCCGGACGTGTTCGTGCACTTCTCTGAGATCGTCGGCAACGGCTACCGCAGCCTTGAAGACGGCCAGCGGGTCGAGTTCGAGATCACGCAGGGACAGAAGGGGCCGCAGGCCTCCCAGGTCCGTGCCATCTGACCTGTAGCAGCGAGTCAGGCCGGGGTCCGCGTCCAGCGGGCTTCCGGCCTTTCGCGTTCCAGAGGTCCGTACGCGCCTTGTACGACCCCTGAGAAGCACAAGGGCCCGGCGACCCCCCAAAGGGGTCTCCGGGCCCTCTCAAGGCCGCGTACGGCCTCCTTCTCGGGCGCTCCAGGACCTGCCTACTTCTTGGCGGGCTCAAGGACCTCCAGGCCCACGTACGGGCGCAGCGCCTCCGGCACCACGACCGAGCCGTCGGCCTGCTGGTGGTTCTCCAGGATGGCGACGATCCAGCGCGTGGTGGCCAGGGTGCCGTTGAGCGTGGCCACGTGCTGCGGCTTGCCGTCCTTGTCGCGGAAGCGCACCCCCAGCCGGCGGGCCTGGAACTCCGTGCAGTTGGAGGTCGAAGTCAGCTCCCGGTAGCGGCCCTGGGTGGGAATCCACGCCTCGCAGTCGAACTTGCGCGCCGCCGACATGCCGAGGTCGCCCGCCGCCGTGTCGATGACCCGGTAGGGCACCTCCACCGCCTCGAGCATCTCCTTCTCCCAGGCCAGCAGCCGCTGGTGCTCCTCGTGCGCCTCCTCCGGCCGTACGTAGGAGAACATCTCCACCTTGTCGAACTGGTGGACGCGGATGATGCCCCGCGTGTCCTTGCCGTACGAGCCGGCCTCGCGGCGGAAGCAGGACGACCAGCCCGCGTAGCGCAGCGGCAGCTCGTCCGCGCCGAGGATCTCCTGGGCGTGGTAGCCCGCCAGCGCCACCTCGGAGGTGCCGACCAGGTAGAGGTCGTCCTCGGGAAGGCGGTAGATCTCCTTGTCGTGGGCCACGTGGAAGCCGGTGCCCTGCATGGTCTCCGGCTTGACCAGCACCGGAGTGATCATGGGCGTGAAGCCGCCGGCGATGGCCTGCTGCATCGCCATGTTGAGCAGGCCGAGCTGGAGCCGGGCGCCGACGCCCTTGAGGAAGAAGAACCGCGAGCCGGACACCTTGGCGCCCCGCTCCATGTCGATCGCGTCGAGCAGCTCCCCGATCTCCAGGTGGTCCTTCGGCTCGAAGTCGAACCGGCGCGGCTCGCCGTGGGTCTCCAGCACGACGTAGTCGTCCTCGCCGCCGTGCGGCGCGCCCTCCTCGACGAGGTTGGGCACTGTCTGCATGAGCTCGTCGAGCTCGCCGCCCAGCCTCTCGGCCTCCGACTCGGCGGCCTTGACCGCGCCCGCCAGCTCCTTGGCCCGGGTCAGCAGCGCGGCCTTCTCCTCGCCCTGCGCCTTCGACACCGACTTGCCGAGACTCTTCTGCTCGGCGCGCAGCGACTCGAAGCCGGTCAGCGCGGAGCGTCGGCGCTCATCGAGGTCGAGCAGCGTGTCGACGACGGCGTCGTCCTCACCGCGGGCACGCTGCGACGCCCGGAGCCGGTCGGGGTCCTCACGAAGGGTACGCAGGTCAATCACAAGGAAAGGCTACCGGCGCGGGACCTCTCCTCGCCCCTCGATTCCCGGACGTCGCCCCCGCGGCGCGTCAGACCTCGCCGGAGCGGATCCGGGCCAGCCAGCCGCCCGCCTCGGCGAACTCCTCGTCGGCCGTGCCCCGCTTGATCCGGGGCACGACGCCGTCGGCCCGCGGATAGCTGCCGAGGAAGCGCACCTCGTCGCAGATCCGGTGGAGCCCCGAGATGGCCTCGCCGACCCGGGCGTCGGCGACATGGCCCTCGAAGTCGAAGTGGAAGAAGTAGCGTCCGATGCCGTCGCCGGTGGGCCGCGACTCGATGCGGGTCAGGTTGACGCCGCGCACGGAGAACTCGGTCAGCATCTCCAGCAGCGCGCCAGGGTGGTCGTCGGCGAGGAAGACGACGAGCGTGGTGCGGTCGGACCCGGTCGGCCCGGGCAGCGGACCGCCGGGACGGGCCACCTTGACGAACCTCGTCACCGTGTCGGTGCGGTCGCCGATGTCGCCGGCCAGCTCCACCAGGCCGTAGTGCTCGCCCGCGATGCGCGCCGCGATCGCCGCGTCGTACGGCGAGCTGGGCAGCGACACCTCCTGGGCCGCGGCGGCCGTCGAGGGCGCCGCCACCACCATCGCGTCGGGCAGCTCCCGGGAGAGGAACGCGCGGCACTGGGTGATGGCGGCGGGATGGGTGTAGACGCGCTTGACGCGCGGCATCTCCGTGCCGGGCTGGGCCAGCAGCGAGAAGCGCACCGGCAGCAGCAACTCGGCGTTGATCAGGAGAGGCTCGCCCCAGGCGAACTCGTCCAGCGTCGTGGTGATCGCGCCCTCGACGGAGTTCTCCAGCGGCACGACGGCGCCGTCGGCCTCGCCGCCGCGCGCGGCGGCCAGCGCGGCGCTCACGGTCGGGCAGGGCAGACGCTCGGCGCCGGGATCCAGGAGCCGCAGGGCTTCCTCGGTGAAGGTTCCCTCGGGCCCGAGATAGGCGAGTCTGGGCATGGCTACAGAGTATCCGCAGCTTGTCGAGGTGCGCGCGGCTTCGCCGCGACTGATCCCAGCCCGAGCCTGGCCGCCCGCACCGCCTGCTCCTCCTCCGGCGACAGCGGCTGCTCGCCCCTGCCGCCCACCACGCGGCGCACGTACGTGCGGGTCTCGGAGCAGCCGTTGATGGAGGTCAGCACGATGCCGTCGCCCAGACCGTTGATCATCGCGACCGAGAACGACAGCTCGCCCGCCATCTTCTCCAGGGCGTCGTACCGGCACACGGCCACGTCGCGGATGGCCATCAGGTCCCCTCGGGCGGCCGACGCCTGCCGTACGAGCATGCGGCGGCAGTCCTCGATCTCCTCCCGGGCCCGCCGGAGAGCCAGGTAGCCCATGACCACGCCGCCCGTCGCGGCGGCGGCGCACATCCCCACGGCAATCAGCACGCTACCGAGGGTAATGGGCGGCCAAGGCGCCTGGCGAGGGCTCGGCCGCCCTCCGCTTCGGCAGCCAGGCCGCCAGCAGCCAGACCAGGGCCAGCGCGCCCAGCCCGTACCCGTTCTGTACGATCTTCCCCAGTACGGGGCTCAGCACCGGGATCTCGGCCGCCTTCAGCGACACGCCCCACCAGGGGATCGGCAGCACGTAGTACAGCCACACCCCGGCCGCCACGCGCAGCCGTACCGGATCGCGGCCGTCGCCCACGAGCGCGCCCAGCACCACGACCACCCAGGCCAGGTGGTGGATCCACGCGACGGGCGACAGCAGCACCGCCATCAGCCCCACCAGCGCGACTGCGGTGACGTGGTCGTCCGCCCGATACGCGTCACGGGCGGCGCGGAACCCGTACCAGGCGACCACGGCCACGACCGCCACCCACAGGACCCACGTCAGCGTGTCGTTCAGATACAGGCGGATCAGCATGCCGCGGACGGACTGGTTGGTGGTGCCGGCGTTCGAGCCGAGACGTTCGGGGTCGAGCAGCGCCGAGAACCAGAAGCCGGCCGCGTCCCGGGGGATCACCGCGAACGGCAGCAACGTGAGGAGCCCCGTCACGAACGACGCCATGAACAGCGTCCGCCACTGCCGCGTGACCAGCAGGTACACCAGGAAGACGCCGGGGGTGAGCTTGACCGCGGTCGCCACCCCGATCAGGAACCCCCGCGGCCACCACGGCCGCCGCGCCACGCAGTCGGCCAGGCACAGCGCCACCAGCATGATGTCCACCTGCCCGAACCGGACCTGGTCGCGGATCGGCATCACATACGTGCACGCCACCATCAGGAACGCGAACACCCACGGGCCGTACTTCCCGAGCCGCCCGAGAAGCACCTTGCGGAAGGAGTACGCCACGGTCACGGCCAGCGCTGCGAAGATCCCGGCCGTCCACACCCACTGGGCCGTCCCCCACGACATCTCGGCCAGCGCCACGGCCAGCATCGCCGCGACGGGCGGATAGGTGAACGGGAGCAACTGGGGGGCGGGGGTGGAGAAGTCGTACACGGCGCGGCCGTCCAGGAGCATCTGTCCGCCGGTACGGTAAACATCGAGGTCGACGAGGCGCTGGTCGTCGGGGTTCGTCAGCCAGTGCAGCACCAGGGGAGCCACGGCCCACACCACGACGACCGCCGCCAGGGCCCACGCCCACCACCGCCGCCGGAGCACCGGCGTCTCGCCACCTGTCACGGTGTGGCACGTTACCGTGGCTGTTGCCGATCGAGGGTCAGACACCGGGGGTCCCGTACATGCCGCACGCCACCTTCAGCGCGCCCTCACCCCCCCGCGGGCCCCTCAGCCCTCCCCCGCCCCACCAGTCGCCCTCCGTGCCTGACCGCCGGCGGCGGCTCGCTCGTCGGCCGTTGAACCGGGTACTCGCTCTGGTCGCGAGCGCCGTCCTGACCGCTCTGGCCACGACCGCCCCCGCAGCCGCAAGCACCAGCGATGCCTCCGTGAACACCATCGCTGCCTCCGCGACCAGCAGCGCACCCTCACCGGCCACGGCCGCGCCTCTCCACTCCGCCCTCGGCACGCAGGACGGCGCCCTCCAGCCCATCGCCCACACCCCCACCGGCTACACCCGGACCGGCCGGGCCGACCGACTGACCGGCAGGGTGGCCCTCATCGGCGTCCCCGGTCTGGAGTGGAGCGACCTCGACGCTTCCCGAACCCCCAACCTGTGGAAACTCGTCGGACGAGCAGGCTCGGCGTCCATGTCCACGCGCGCCGTCCCGCCCCCGGACCGTGGCGTCACGTGTCCCCTCGCAGGGTGGCTGACCGTCTCGGCGGGCCAGCGAGCCGGAACGGCCGACCGCGGCTGTCCCGCCCTGCCCACGCCGCAGCGGAACGGCGACGGCGCCACCGTCCCCGGCTGGGCGGCGCTGGTCGCTCGCCAGGCGGAGACGGGCTACGACGCGCAGCTCGGCACGCTCGGCCAGCTGGTGACCGACGGAGGTGGCCGGGTCGCGGCCATCGGTCCGGGAGCGGCCCTCGCCGCCGCCAACAAGGCCGGAAATATCCCCACATACGCCGACACCCCGGAAGCCCTGCCGGGCCTCTCCTCCTACCACCTGATCGTCCAGGACGTCTCCACCCTGGCGGAAGCGTGGTCCCGCCAGCCCCTCGACGAGTACGGCGTGCCGTCGCCCATGCCGACAGCCACGAGGCGGGCAGCCGTCGCGGACGCCGACCGGCGCATCGGCGCCCTCCTGGCCCGACTGCCGTCCGACACGACGATCCTGGTGGCGGGCATCTCCGACGTCACCCCGAACGCCCACCTCCACGTCGCCCTCGCCACCGGCCCGGCCCCGACCGACCAACCAGCCCCCACCAACCAGCCAACCGCAACCCCACCCTCCACGAACCAGCCTCCCGGCAGGAAGGAGCCTTCCCGCGGGGATCAGCCTCCCGGCGGGGACCAGCCTTCCGGCGGGGACCAGCCTTCCGGCGGGGACCAGCCTTCCGGCGGGGAGCAGTACCGTCATGGTCACCTCACCGCCACCTCCACACGTCAGGACGCCCTGGTCACGATCACCGACCTGACGGCCACGGCGATCGCGACACTCGGGCTCGAACCTCCGCGTCAGGCCGTCGGCCGCGCCTGGCAGAACGACGGCCCCGCCCCGGCCACACCGGCCGAGACGGTCGCGGAGCTGGCGGACGCCGACCTGGCCAGCCAGGTACTCCGCGAGGTGCGCGGCCCGTTCTTCGCGGTGTTCGTCTCCGTGCAACTGGCCTTCTACGCCTTCGCCGCCCTCGCCCTCCGCCGTCGCCGCAAGTCCCCCGGCACCCGAGGCCAGGCCAGCACCACCGACACCACCCAGCACCCCAACGGAACGGATTCCTCACCGAGCCTCCCCACACCCCTCCAGGCCATCCCAGCGGTGTCGCATGAGGCCGCCGGTACTGCGCAGAAGGCCGAGCTGCACACGGAGACCACACCAGCGGCGGAGGTCCCGGCGGGGGCGGCAGCGGCCGACGTACCTTCGGAAGCTGCGACGACCGGTGGGGATCCTGGTGGGGCCTCCAGGATGGACATCGCAGAGGAGTCGCGGCTGTTGACCACCGTGCAGGTTGTGGCGGTGCTCAGTGGGGCCATCGCCGTCTCCACGTTCCTGGCGCAGCTTGTGCCCTGGTGGAGCCTGCCCACGCCGATGGCGGCCCTGATCGTGACCATCCTCGGCATCGCCCTGTTGATCAGCGGGATGGCGTTCGCCGGGCCGTGGCGGGGGCACGTGCTCAGGCCGCTCACCGTCGTCGCAGCCGTCACGTCGGTGGCGCTGCTCGCGGACGTGATGACCGGCTCCACGCTGCAGGTGAACGCCGTCACCGGCTACGAGCCCGTCACCGGCGGCCGGTTCTACGGGTTCAGCAACATCGCCTTCGCCGTCTACGCGACCGGGACCATCCTCGGGCTCGCCGGGGTCGCACAGTGGCTGCTGGGCAGGGGCGCGCCGCGAATCGTGACGCTGCTGGTCTGCGCCGCGTACGGCGGCCTGGCGGTCTTCGCGGACGGCTGGCCCGCATGGGGCGCCGACTTCGGAGGCGTGCCTGCCTTCGTGATCGGGCTGGCGGTCTTCCTCATCATGCTCTCCGGCCGCCGGGTCTCCATCGTCAAGCTGCTGCTGGTGGCGCTCGGGGGCGCCGCGCTGATCGGAGCCATCGCGGTCTTCGACTGGCTACGGCCTGCGACGCAGCGAACCCATCTGGGCAACTTCGTCCAGCAGATCATCGATGGCCAGGCATGGACCGTGGTCGGCAGGAAGTTCGGCGCCATGATCGGCGTCACCGTCGGGAACTGGTCACTGACGCTGCTCTCCGTGGTGGCGCTCGCCTTCCTGTTCCTGGTGCTGGACCGCCCGTCGCGCTGGGGCGCGTCGGCGCTCGGCCAGGCGTACGCACTCGCGCCGACCCTCCGCGCCGGTCTGTTCGGGGCGTTGACGTGCGCGTTCATCGGGTTTCTCATCAACGACTCGGGGATCGCCATCCCTGCCATGGCGCTCACGATGGCGGTGCCGCTGTCGCTCGCGGCTTCCGTACGGGCCCTGCGGATCTCCAGGCCCACCACACCAGCGCCGCCGTCAGGGCCAGCAGCATCCACGGAACCACCTGGGGCCTGACCACGGCCCTGAGCCAGTCGAGGTCGGCCGGCAGGCTGATCACCCGCGCCGGCAGGTAGGCCAGGGACAGCACCAGCAGATGCACGACGAGGAAACCGTCGACGGCCGTGGCCGCCACCAGCGCGACCAGGGCGAACGCCATCCCGTCGTACCAGGGCAGGATGTACGGCGTCGCGAACACGTACGCAGCGACCAGCACGGCGGCCACCACCTCGGCCGGCAGCCCGGTGGTGTTGGGTATTCCGTTGCTCAGCACTCCCGTGGGCGGCGCCCCGGCGCTTGAAGCTCCAGCGCCTGGAGCTCCATTACTTGATCCCCCGGAACTCGGTGTCCCGGAGCTCGGCGTTCCGGCGCTCGGTGTCCCGGAGCTCGGCGTTCCGGCGCTCGGCGTTCCGGCGCTCGGCGTTCCGGCGCTCGGCGTTCCGGCGCTCGGCGTTCCGGCGCTCGGCGTTCCGGCGGTCGCTGCCCCGGCGCTCGGTGTCCCGGCGGTCGCTGCCCCGGAACTCGGCGTCCCGGCGGTCGGCGTTCCGGGCGGGGTCAGGTGGGGAGACAGGCGGAAAAGGGACCAGGCGATGAGGGTCAGAACGAGGAGGGAGCCGATCTGGATCTCGCCTCGGTAGGCGCTCCCCTCGCCCACCAGCGTCTGCAGCCAGCCCTGGACGAGCTTCCAGTACGAGGCGTGTGAGATCGCCTTGCTGGTGCGGGTCACGGGGCTGATGGCGTCCGTGCCCACGATGGCGTACCCGGCGACCACCACGGCCAGTGCCGCCCCGGCCATCAGCGCCAGTCGTCCCGGGCGGCGCCGCAGCTCCCACGCGGGGCCCAGGGCGACCAGCCCCGCGTTGACCTTGATCGCCACCCCGAGGCCGAGCAGCAGCCCTGATCCGAGCGGACGACCGCGCGCCAGGAGGGCCGCCATCATGCAGGCGATGGCCAGCGTGTCCAGATGCATGCCGGCGACGAGCTGGTACAGCAGGAGCGGGTTGGCCGTCCACAGGAGGGCTGCCCGTAGCCGTCTGGCGGGGTCGTGCCGGGTGAAACGGTCGATCAGGAGCCCTGTCACGATGAACGCGGCGGAATTGAGCAGGGCCAGGACGAACATCGTCAGCTTGAGCGAGTCTCCACCGACCCAGCTCGCCAACGCCTGCGCGCCCGTCGCGACCGGACCGTAGACGCTGGGCTCCTCACGCCACGGCTCCTCCACCGCCTTGGCGATGGGGTCGGCGGGGAGATCGACCGCGCCATGGGTGTACGGGTCGACGCCGAGAACCACCATGCGGCCGTACGCGGCGTAGTTGAGATGATCGCCGGAGCCGGAGGGTGGCAGGAAGGCGAGCAAACCGGCGGCGACGCAACCGATGAGGACGAGAAGCCGGGCGGTCGGCAGGCCGTGATCGTCTCGCCGGAGGGGGCGCTTCTGCGGGTGTTCGGGCGGTTGGCGCGGTGTTGCTGGTTGTGGGCCGGTGCGGGGTGTGGTGGTTCGTGGTGGGCCGGAAGGCTCCGGGGTGGTGCTCTTGGGTGGCTGGTGGAGCGGTGAGGTGTGGTCAGCGGGCGGATTGTGGTCGAGCGTGCCGTGGTCTGAGGTGATGCGTCCCACCGTGCTGTGGTCTGAGGCGAGGTGGCTCACGGTGCTGCGGTGGGGCCTTGGGTGATCTGCGGCGTTTCGGGGGGTGGAGGGCGGCCGGGTTGGGTGGTCCTTCGGGCGGGAGGCGACTCGGCGGGCGGCGGTCAGGCCCGCGAGGAGGCCCAGGCCGCCGAGGAGGACGGCGGCCACGGCCATGGCGATCACGAGATGGGGATCGGGCCGGGCGTCCAGGGAGAACGGCGGTAGCCAGGCCGGGCCGCCGAGGACCGGCACCATGGCGGACGGGCCGAGGACGCCGATGGCGATCGTCAGCAGGATCGACGCGACGATCGCGATCATGGCAGCCCTCGGAAGCCGGTGGCTCGGCTTTCCGCTCTCGTTCTCCGAAGTCACCCGCAAATTCCAGCACACCGGGCCGAGCACCCAGGTCGTCTATCCCCAGGCTGTGGATAACTTCGCGTTTCTGGTGGATGAAGGGGTGGGATTGTGCCGGAGGAGTGGCAGGAAAGGCCCGGATCTGGTTTCGGACGGATGGCAGGTTGAGTTTCGGTCGGGCCCGGACTCAGCCTGAGCGCCATCGCCTGTTCGGGAAGGTCGGTTCCGGTCTTCGGGCAGCGCCGGCCCGTTCGCGATGGGCCGCACCATTCGCGGTGGGTCCGCGCAGACAGGCGATCGGAGGACCGCGCGGGAGCCTGGACGTTCTGCCCATAACGGGTGGGTGTCGGATGGGTTGCCGGGCCGGCTCCGGGCCGTCTGAGTGTTCGGGAGGAGGCGACGGTACACGGGGCGGCCGAAAGGTGATTTGTGGGGGAATCTGCGCGGTGTGGAGGGTGGTGAGAGGGATCGACCGGGTTTGCGTGGAGCCGGTCAGCGGTTGGGGCGGAGTTTGTTGAGGTTTTGGGCGATTAGGGGCTCGCGAGTCGCCAGGGCGAGTGCCACGTCGCGGAGTTGACGGGCGCGGTGAAGCTGGGCGCGCCAGTCCGTGCCCGTCGCGCGGTGGCTCATCTCCACCTCGACCTCCGCCACGCGGAACCCCTTGCGCAGCAGGTCGATGGTGAGCCCCGTCTCCACCCCGAACCCGTGGGCCAGTGGCCTGGCCGCCTCGAAGGCGTCGCGGGTGAGGCAGCGCTGGCCATTGAGGGGCTGGGCGGCCGTGAACCCGGTGGCGCGGCGGATGCCGTCACGCGACAGCCGGACGACCATGCCGTGGCCGCCGAGCTTGACGCGCGTGGCGAAGACCGCGATGGACATGCCGGCCGTGCCCTCGCGGATCGGGGTGATCAGGGCGGCCGCCGCGCGGGCGGTCTCGCCGAGGTCGGCGTCCAGGAACAGTAAGTGGCGCGGGGTGTCGCCGTCGAGCAGGCGTACGGCTTCCGCGCCTGTCTCCATGGCGGCGGCCTTGCCGCGGTTGCGGCTGTGGCGTACGACTCGGGCCCCCGCCGCACGCGCCGCCTTGCCGGTCTGGTCGGACGACCCGTCGTCGACGACCACGACCAGGTCCACCCCCGGCAGGGCCAGGGAGGCGGTGACGGTGGCGCCTATGCGTCTCGCTTCGTCCTTGGCGGGGATGATGACCGCCGTGTCGCCGCTCACTTCGCCTCACCCACAGAGGTGGGGGCGGGGCCGGTCGTCGGCCGTCCGCGGTGTGGATCCGCTCCGGGTGCGGAGAGCGGGCGTGCGTGGGCAGGGGACATCGCACCTGCTCCGGACGCGAACGCGAAAGGCCGGGCCGCACCAGACGCGAGGGTCCCTGCCACGCCCGCCACAGCCATCCGGCGCGAGCCCGGCACGTGAGTCCCTGCCACGCACGCCACAGCCATCCGGGGCGGGCCCGGCACGTGAGTCCCTGCCGCAGCCGTCCGGCGCGGGCCCGGCATGAAAGTCCCCGCCACAGCCGTCCGGCGCGGGCCGGGCGTGCGGGTTTGGCCCGCGGCGATCGCCGGGGTCCGTGTCGCGTACGGCATGATCGCTGGATCCCCGGTGACTGTGAGATCCCTGGCGGACGAAGGGTCCGCGGCCGGCGCGGGGTCCGCGGCCGGTGCGAGATCCGTGGTGGGCGAGGGGATCGGGTACGGGCGGGTCAAGGGCGATCTCACGACCCCTCGGTGATCAGGAATTCCTGCGGCACCGCGTCGTACACGGTGAAGACCGAGTCGAGCCCCGTGACCTGCAGGATCTTCCGTACGGCGGGACGAGGCGCGGCCACGTCGAGGGCGCCGCCCCGCTCCTTCATGCGTTTGAGCGCCGAGAGCAGGACGTTCATCCCCGTGGAGTCGCAGAAATCCACGCCGGACATGTCGATGACCACGCGGCTGGGCCCGTCCTGCAGCAGGCGGGTGAACTCCGACTGCAGGTGGGGTGCCGTATAGAGGTCGATTTCGCCGGTGATGGCGACGAGCGCCTGGCCGGCATGTGATCGAGTCGAGACCTTGAGCTCCACAGGGGCAGGCTAGCGGCGCGAAGCCTTCCGGTCACGTTGTCACGCCGAGAGGCGAACCGCAGGTTTTTGTCCTCCGTTTGGGCTTCACAGGAACGCAGAGTACGCGAAGCTTGACGGTGTGACACCGGCACGGCCGGAAGGGGGCGGCCCGGCACCCGCATCCGGTAACCACTCTGATCGCCGCATCGAGAAGGAGGGGCTGGGCGCGACCCACGGGCCCGACTATCTGATGAACAGCGAAGAACCCGAAGATCCTCAGCGTCAACGGCTCCGCGAGCACCTGGAGACCATCCTCATCCGCACCGAGAAGGCCGCCCCCTGGAACGACGAAGTCGGGCGTCTGCGTGGTCTGGTCAACCACGAGGGATTCGTCCCTGTACGTACCCGGCTGGCGATCGAGGACCTGGAGTTCCTTGCGGGCGCCCGCCGGGATGTGCTGGCCTTCACCGAGTTGACGCTGCGGCTGCTCGACCTGCATCAGCCCAGGGACGCCGGCGGCATCACCAGCGACTCGGCCAATCCGATCCTGCGCTGCCGGAGCTGCATGTGGCGCTGGCCGTGCCCGACATTTCGCGCGATGTCGGAAACGTTCGGCGGGGCTCTCGACGGCGACACCCTTCCCGAGCGCGCATAAGGCGACGACGGACAGTGAGTGCACGGCGCGGCGTGATGAGGCGCGGCGGGCTGACGCGCGCCTCAGCGCACCAGCGGGAGGCGGATCTCGAAGCGGCAGCCCGGGCCGTCGTTGACCACGCCGATCATCCCGTCGTGCGCCTCGACGATCCCCTGGGCGATGGCCAGTCCGAGCCCGGCCCCACCCCCCTCCCGGGTGGGGGTACGGGCGGTCTCGCCGCGGAAGGCGACGTCGAACACCCTTGGCAGGTCCGCGTCCGGTATGCCCCCACAGCAGTCCCGCACCGACAGGCACGCCATGCCCGAGTCCACCTCGGCCCGCAGCACCACGGAGCGGTCCGAGGGGGTGTGCCGGATGGCGTTCACGACGAGGTTGCCGAGCGCCCGCCCCAGCGCTCCCGCGTCGGCCTCCACGGGCACCGCCTCGGCGGCCTCGGCGCTCAGCCTCACGCCCTTCGCTCTGGCCAGCGGCTCCGCCCCGGCGAGCGTGTCGGCCACCAGATCGGCCAGACCGATCCGGGCCCGGGACAGCCGCAGCGCCCCCGAGTGGATGCGTGACAGCTCGAACAGGTCGTCCACCATCGCCGACAGGCGCTCCACCTCCAGCTTGATCTGCCGGTGGTAGCGCTCGACCGTCGCCTTGTCGGTCACCACGCCGTCCTCCAGCGCCTCGGCCATGGCACGCATGCCGGCGAGCGGTGTGCGCAGGTCGTGGCTGACCCAGGCCACGAGCTCGCGCCGGGCGCCTTCGAGGGCGCGCTCGCGGGCGTACGCCTCCTCCAGCGTGTTGGCGATCGTCTGGAGCTCGGCGGGCAGGCCGGCCGGGGCGGTGAACGGCGGCTCGCGCACGGCGGCGACCAGCCGCCGGCTCTCGCCCACGACCCGCCTGGCCAGCACGTACGCCACCCCGAGCCCCACGAGGCCGCCCACCGCGACGACGCTGAGCACGATGTCCTTGACCTGGCCCTCGATGATCATCTTCAGGGTGATCGCCACGACGCCGGCCAGGGTGGCCGCGATGGAGACGACCATGACCACGGCCAGCATCACGCCGATGGAGCGGCGGCGCAGCGCCCACATGGCCCACACCCCGACGAGCGCCACCAGCAGCCCCAGCCCGGCCGTGACCGCGACGATCATCCCCAGCTCGCCCATCGCCGCGGCCCCGGCGGCCACAGGACCGCCGAGAAGCCGAGCCGCAGGATCGCCGAGAAGCCGAGCCTCAGGACCGCCCGGGAGGCAGGCCACAGGAGCCGTCGGGAGGCCGGTCAAGAGCGGAGGCGCCGGGCTCATCCCGTGGTCTCCAGAGGCTCGAACCGGTACCCGACCCCCCACACCGTCACGATCCTTCGCGGATCCGTCGGATCTGGCTCGATCTTCTCCCGCAGCCGCCGCACATGCACCGTCACGGTGGACGAGTCGCCGAACGACCACCCCCACACCTGGTCCAGCAGCGCCGACCGGCTGAACGCCTGACGGGGGTTGCGCATGAGGTACGCCAGCAGGTCGAACTCCCGCGCCGTCAGCATCACCTCGGCCCCGCCCAGCCGTACCTCGTGCGCCCCCACGTCCACCACCAGGTCGGCGTCGCGCAGGACCCCCGTGCCGCCCGGCACGGAAGCGCCGCGAGCCCGCCGCAGCACCGACTGGACCCGCAGCGCCAGCTCGCGCGGGCTGAACGGCTTGGTGACGTAGTCGTCGGCGCCCGTCTCCAGCCCGACGACCCGGTCGATCTCCTCGCCCAGCGCGGTCAGCATGATCACGGGGACCGGCCAGCGCTCGCGGAGCTTGCGGCACACCTGGAGGCCGTCCACCTTGGGCAGCATGAGGTCCAGGACCATCAGGTCGGGCGGCCGGGCGAGGGCGCGCCGCAGCGCCTCGGCGCCGTCGCCCACACACTCCACCTCGTGGCCGTCGCGCTCCAGGTACCGCGCCACCACCTCGGCCACCGTGGGGTCGTCGTCGACCACCAGGATGCGCGTGCTCACGTCTTCACCGTACGACCCCGCGCCCCTGGGGAGACACCCACGTCATCAGTCCGTAAGCTTCGCGGATCTTGGTCGGAGGACGTACGGTGTGCTCATGAGTCGAGTCGTCATGCTCGTGCTGGGGGCCCTGCTGGGGCTCTTCGTGCTGTTCAACTTCGTCCTGCCCATGGTGGTGGGCCTCCTGAAGGTCGCGCTGATCATCGGGGTGGTGGCTCTGCTCGTCTTCGTCGCCGTCACGCTGGTCGGCAAGACGTCGTCGCGGTAGTCCCGGTCCCGGACCTCTGACGTGACCCTGTTCCTGCTGGACCCGTGGCTGGCCGGCGTCACCATGGTGGCGGTCCTGCTCCTGGTGAGCTGGGCCGCCAGACTGCTGCCCGTCGTGGGCGGCCGGGCGCCGAGCTTCCCGCTGGTGTACGCCCGGCGGACGGCGTTCCAGCGTCAGCGTGATCCCGGCGCCGCCGGCCGGCCGCGCCCGAGAGCGCCCTCACCCAGCCCCGCTTCCGTCTAGCGGGGCTCGTCTCGTCGAGCCCTCGTCACCTGTACGTCGAGGAAGGGCTCATGATCGATTCTCTTGTCACGCTGATCGTCGGCATGTCCGGAGGCCACGCGGCCGTCGCGATCGTGCTGTTCACGATGGCCGTACGGCTGCTGCTGCTCCCGCTGAGCGTCCGGCAGGCGCGTGCGGCGCGCGTCACCGAGCGTCTGGCTCCGAAGGTACGGGCCCTGCGCAAGCGGTTCGAGCGCAACCCGGAGCGGCTCAGCAAGGAGCTGTCCACGCTGTACGCGAAGGAGGGCAGCTCGCCGCTGGCCGGAATCTTGCCCGGGATGGCGCAACTGCCGTTCATGTGGCTGATGTACCGGGTGGCCACGCATCCGACCGCCTTGGCCGGTCATGACCTTCTGGGCGCTCCGCTGGGCCAGCAGGTTGCCGGAATTGTCACCAATTACGGACTGATCAGTTGGCCCTTTTCGGTCTTCATCTTGGTGATCGCCCTGGTCACGCTGGTGGCGTGGCTCCAGGCGCACCGGATCAGGGCCACACTCCCCGAGGAGCAGCCGGCGCTGATGCGGAGAATCATGCCGCTGATGCCGTTCGGCTCGGTCCTGGCGGCGCTGGTGATGCCGCTCGCCGCCGCCCTGTACCTGCTCGTGTCCACCGCATGGACGTACGGTGAGCGGACGGTGCTCACGCGCCGGTGCGCCTGACAGGGGCCGGGCGAGCGCCCGGACAAAAACCGAGAGGCCGGCTCAGCCGGCCTCTCGCAGGGCTGCGACCTGGCCTTTCATGGTGCCGTTGCCGTTGGAGTTGGGGGCGGGCAGGACGGCCCAGACCGTGGTGGTGTCGCCGTCGTGGCGCACGCCCCAGCTCTCGGCGACGTACTCGACGATGCCGAGCCCCCGGCCGCCGAGGGAGGACAGCGTGGGACGGCCCGCGCGCGGCTCGGTCGCCGCGCCTCCGTCGCTCACCGCGACCTCGATGTGATCGTCGTTGCGCAGCCAGGTGACCTTGACCATGCCCGACGGCAGCGGATGCGCGTGCCGCAGCGCGTTGCTGAGCAGCTCACTCACCACGAGCACCGCATCGTCGATCGCGGCGGAGAAGACGCCGCAATCCTGCAGGTCAGTGCTCAGACGCTGGCGGGCAACAGCGACGCTGGACGGCGCGTACGGCAGCAACACCACGCTTGACACACCCACCTCCCCGTCTTCATGTGCCCCCCGCGGGAACACTCCCCGGTACGACCGAAATGCCCCGTTACTCAATCCCAGAAACCGGATCTCGATCACAGCTTGTCCACATCGGACGATAGGTCAGCTCAACCGTGACCACCTCGTTACCACACCGGTGTGTCGGTTCGGATAGGAGAAGCCGCATTGAGCACCATCCGCATCCGGGTGCCTCCTCCCGGTCGCGCATGGGCGCTCACGTCGCCGCCCTGGGCCCTCGCGAGGCTGCGCACGATGTAGAGCCCGAGCCCCACGCCGCCGAACCTCCGCCGGTCACCGCTGTCGACCTGGACGAACCTCTCGAAGATCCGTTCCCGGTCGGACGCGGCGATGCCGACGCCCTCGTCGTCGACGACCACGACCACCCTGTCGTCCTCCGGCCATGCCTCGACCCTGATCAACCCGCCCTTCGGTGAGTACTTGAAGGCGTTCTCCAGCAACTGGCCGAGCACGATGTCGGTGGCCAGCGCGTCGCCCTTCACCCACGGCAGGCCGCCGGGAATCTCCACCTCGACCCGATGCGTGTCGGACAACTCGGGCAATCCTAGCGTTGCCGCATTAATCCGCTCAGCCAGGTCGAATGCCTCCACCCGTACCTTGAGCTCGTCGGCGCCGGCCCGCGAGCCGAGCAGCAGGTGGTCCATGAGCGTTCCCAGCGACCTGGCCCGTTCGGCGATCGTGTGGACGGCGGAGCGGCGCTCGGGGTCGCTCAGCTTGTCCCAGCGGGCGTCGAGGGTGCTGGCGAAGCCCCGCACGATCGTGATGGGGGTGCGCAGCTCGTGGCTGGTCGTCGCCAGGAACAGGTCCTTGGCCTCCTCCAGCTCCTTGGCGCGCGTCACGTCGCGGAAGTCGACCACCATCTCGCCGGTCTCCTCCACGCGCGCGCTCACGACGTCGAGCCAGCGGCCCGTGTCGAGCTGGAACGTCAGCTTCTCCCCCGGGCTGGGCAGCGGGAACGGCGGCGGGCCGCCCCGCACGGCGTCGACGGGCAGCCCGGTGAGCTCGGCCGCCGCGGGGTTCCACCGGATGACGCGGCCGGCCCCGTCGAGCACGGCGATGCCGTCGGCGCTGGCGTCGAACACCGCCTGCTCGTGGGCCCGCTGCCGCACCGCCTCCTGGTAGGCCATGGCGTTGCCCACCGCGATGCCGGCGTGCCCGGCCAGCAGCTCCAGCAGCTCCAGCTCCAGGTGGCCGGGCTTGCGCTGGGCGTACAGCGCGTACAGCGCGCCGTACGGCCGCCCGCCCACGGCGGCCAGCCCGAGCGCGATCGTGTGCAGGCCGGTCAGCTCCGCCCACAGCAGCTCGTCGAGCCCGTGGGACTCCAGCAGGACGGTCTTGCCGGTGCGCAGCAGCTTGCCCACCAGGCTGGTGCGCAGCCCGGCCGTGGCGCCCTTGAGCGTCTCGGGCAGCCGGTGGGCGCTGACCACGCGCAGCCGTTCGCCCTCGATGAGCACGAACCCGCCCGCGTCGGCGCCCGTCAGCTCGGTCAGGCTGCCGGCGATCCGGTCGAGGACGGCGGGCAGCTCCAGCTCGGCGTTGATGTCGCCGACCACGTCGGTCAGCCGGCGCACCAGCCGGACCCGGCGCGCCATGCGCTCGCTCGCCGCCTCCTCGGCCGCCGCGCGGTGGTGGACGCACACGTATCCCACCACCGAACTGCCCATCACCATCGGCCCGATGTCGACCGTCACATCGAGCACGCTTCCGTCGCGGCGTAACCGCTTGGTGCGCAGCGTCACCTGGTCGCCGGTACGCGCGCGTTCGAGCACCGCGTTGTGCTCAGCCGTCAGCTCCCCCGGCACGATCGGCGCCCTGCGGCCCAGCATCTCCTCGGCGGTCCAGCCGAAGAGCCGCTCGGCGGCCGGGGTCCACACCAGCACGGTCTGGTCCCGGTCGAGCGCGATCAGCGCGTTGGGCGAGCCGGCGAGCACCGCGCGAGCGATCTCGTCGTCACTGCCGGCCCACTCGTCACCCACACCTCCATAGTGCCCGCGCTGCGGGGCCGCCGTCGGCCGATCCGTCCGATACGCTGCCGATCACGACCTACCAGGTGAGAAGAGGGTGAGCGGATGTCGAGCGGTGATCTCGATGCCCTGCTACGGGTGACCTCCGCCACCTACCGCGGGGAGACCCCGCCCGACGTCGCGTTCGGCACCTATGACGGCGCCGTGGGGCGGCTGGTGCTGGCGGTGTCCGGCAAGGGGGTCGTGGCGTGCAGCTTCGAGGACGAGCACGCGGTGTACGAGCGGGTGACGCGGCACGTGGGCTCGTTCATCGGCCCCGACCCCGGCCGGCTGGACCCGGTGCGCCGGGAGCTGGACGCGTACTTCTCGGGGCGGCTGCGGGCCTTCACCACGCCGGTCGACCTGGCCATCGCCACGTCGTTCGCGCGCACGGTGCTGCAGAAGACCATGGCGATCCCGTACGGCACGACGGCGACGCTCGGTGAGATCGGCGAGCGCATCGGCCGGCCACGCGCGCTGCGGGCGGTCGGCAACGCGCTGATGGCCAACCCGGTGTGCGTCATCGTGCCGTGCCACCGGATCGTGCCCGGCGACGGCGCGCTCGGCGACTACGCCGGAGGCGTGAACGCCAAGCGCCACCTCCTCACCGTCGAGTCCCGCTCCTGATCACGAGCTGTCAGGCGCGGTCGGCGAGGGCCCGGCGCCGGGCCAGGCCGAGGGCGAGCGTGACCAGCGCGGCCACGAGCGCCGCGCCGAGCGCGCCGTTCATCCACGGCTGGCGGGTGAAGCCGATCTCCTCGCGCACCTCGGCCCAGAACCCGTCCCAGGCACCGACGGTCGGCGTCGAGGTGGTCAGCCAGTACGCGGCGAAGCCGAGCACCCAGGGCACCAGCATGGACCAGCGGGACGGCGCGTCCTCGTCGGTGTTCCACCGGGCGGAACCGCCGAGCACGAAGTAGTCCACGGCGAGGACCGCGAACATCGGCACGAACACCGCGCCGATGATGCCGAGGAACGCCCCGTAGGAGTTCACGTCCACCACCAGCGCCACTGCGGTGGTGACCACGCCGATCGAGACACTGAAGACGCGGCGGTCGACGCGGGGCATGAGGTTCTGCAGCGAGAGGGTGGTCGAGTAGACGTTCGCGAACGACTGGTCGGTCTCGCGCAGGACGAGCACCGCGAAGAACAGCGCGCCGAGCGGCGCCGCGACGAACGTCCCGAACACCGCGGTGCCGTCCGCCTGGACCGCGGCCGCCCCGGCGATGGCCACCGCGTACACGCCGAGCCCCAGGCAGGCCACCTGGGCCAGCGTGTAGCCGCCGACGACGCCGGTGAACGCGGCGGCGCTCGACCTGGAGTGCCGGGCGAAGTCGGCCGCCATCGGCACCCACGAGACCGACAGCGCGATCACGTAGTCGACGGCCGGCGCGAACGCCTGCCACGAGCCGCCGGCCTGCGGCTGGGCCTGGCCGAGGAAGTCCACGGCGAACCAGGCCAGCGCGATGACCACGGCGACCGTGACGTACCGGCGCAGCAGCCGCACCGAGCCGAGCGGCCAGATCGACAGCGAGGTGGTGAGGACCCCGGCGACGACCACCCAGACCGCGTACGGCACCGCCGGACCGAAGATCGCGCTCGCGCCCATGGAGATCACCCAGAGCTCGAAGGCGCCCCAGCCGACCATCTGGATGATGTTGAGCACCGTCGGCACGTACGACAGCCGCGCCCCGAACAGCCCCCGGAGCAACACCATCGCGGGCCGTCCCGTCCGGGTGCCCGGGATGGCGGCCAGGCCGACCATGGCGGTGCCGAGGAGGCTGCCCACGACGGCGGCGGTGAGGGCCGCGGCGACGGTCAGCGGGGCGCCGCCCAGCGGGTCGAGCAGGAAGAGCGCGCCGGAGAAGCCCAGCAGGCTCACCCCGAGGTTGGCCCAGAGCGCGCCCTGGTCCAGCACGCCGAGTGTCTTCGGCGGGGTCTCGTCGAGGGTCAGCGGGACTTCGTTGACGGCATGCGTCATCACACACTCCCTACGCCGGCATTACCCGGACAGGTTCATGCGGTCGGCAGCAGCGGCAGCTGCCCTCTCAGCCCGGTGGCCCCGAGCTCCCGCGGGATCTGTAGTTGTCGCACAGCCCTGGCACCCCGGTCTCAGCCGGAAATGTCCTGGCGTGCGCCCTCATGATGCCTCATGCGCCGCCGGACGGCCACACCCGGTCCTGTCAGGGGGTGTACGCGTACGGGGTCGTGGTGCCGAGCGGCTCGAAGCCGAGCCGCAGCAGGATCGGGCGGCTCTCGCTGGAGGCGTCGACGGCCGTGGCCTCGTCGAGATCGGACCAGAAAACCCCGTTCCAGCGGTCCTCGCCGGCCTCGCGCACCACGCGGCCGTCCCGCTCGCCCTGCCCGATCCGCACCTGACGCTCGTAGGCCGTCAGCACCTCGTCACGATTCACCGGCACAGCCCAGCAGCACCCGCCCACGCGGACAACCGAATTTCCGGCCCGGCTCTCAGGCCACGAACGGCGGCTGACCGGTCTCGCTGACCATCGGACGGCTCGCGCCCTCCCACGACTGCATGCCGCCGCCGACGTTGACCGCCTCGCGCCCCAGGTGGTTCAGCCACGCCGCCACCTGGTAGGACCGGCCGCCGACCCGGCAGACGACGTAGACCTTGCCGCCGGCGGGGACCTCGTCGACCCGCCCCTGGATCTCGCTCATCGGGATGTGCACGGCCTCGGGAGCGTGGCCCGCCACCCACTCCTCACGCTCGCGCACGTCCAGCAGGAAAGCGTCGTCGGGTACGTCACGTGCCTCTACCTCGGGAACCGTCATGCGTCCATCATCTCGCGCCCCCGGTCGTAGGCCGCACGGGCCTCGGCGATCTCCCGCTGGTGCGACTCGGTCCAGGTGACCAGCGACTTGATCGTCTCGTGCAGGGTGCGGCCGAGCGGCGTGAGCGCGTAGTCGACGCGGGGCGGCACGACGGGATGGACGGTCCTGGTCACCAGGCCGTCGCGCTCCAGGTGGCGCAGGGTCACGCTGAGCATGCGCTGGCTGACCCCGTCGATCTCGCGGCGCAGCTCGCTGAAGCGCAGGCTCCGGCTGTCGAGCAGGGCGATGACGAGCAGCGACCACTTGTCGGCGACGCGGTCCAGGATCTGCCGGACCTCGCAGTCCTCGCGGGTGTCCCACTGCCGGACGTCGTAGTCGTCGGTGATGTCACAGGAGGCGTGGTCGTCCATGGCTTCCATGCTGTCGCAGGCACATCGCGGTTACAAGAGATAACCGACCCTACTTGAGCAGGCGCGACAGGCGCCGGTCGGCGAGCGGCTTGCCGCCGGTCTGGCAGGTCGGGCAGTACTGGAGCGAGGAGTCGGCGAAGGAGACCTCGCGGATGGTGTCGCCGCAGACGTCGCACGGCTGGCCGGCGCGGTTGTGGACGCGCAGGCCGGACTTCTTCTCCGCCTTGAGGTCCTTGGCGGCCAGCCCGTGGGCCCGCTCCATGGCCTCGCGCAGCGTCGTGACGATGGCCTCGTGCAGGTCCGCGATCTGCGCGTCGGTCAGCGAGGAAGCGATCTTGAACGGGGACATCCGGGCCGCGTGGAGCACCTCGTCGGAGTAGGCGTTGCCGATGCCCGCGATGACCTTCTGGTCGCGCAGCAGGCCCTTGATCTGCGTGCGGTTGCCGCCCACGATCTGCTTCAGCGTCTCGACCGTGAACGACTCCGCCAGCGGGTCCGGGCCCAGCGAGGCCACGCCGGGCACCTCGGCCGGGTCCCTCGTGACGTAGATGGCCAGGCGCTTCTGCGTGCCGGCCTCGGTCAGCTCGAACCCCGGCGCCAGGCCCTCGTCGTCGGGCGCGAACCGCACCCTCGCCGCGAGCGGGCCCTTGCCGGGACGGACGGGCTTGGCGCCCGACAGGTCGTCGCGCCAGCGCAGCCAGCCGGCCCGGGCCAGGTGGATGACCAGGTGGAGCCCGTCGCAGTCGAGGTCGAGGAACTTGCCGTGCCGCGACACGCCGGTGACGCTCAGCCCGCCCAGCGCGCTCACCGGCGGGTCGAACGTCTTGAGCGCCTGGATCGCCACCACGTCGACGGCCAGCACGGTCCGGCCGACCGCCCGCTCACGCAGGAATCCGGCCAGGGACTCGACTTCGGGAAGTTCCGGCATGCCACCAGAGTACGGTCACGCACCGACAGCGTCCCGGACGCTCGCGGACGCCGCTCCACGCGTCAGGGAACGTCCCAGAAGGCCAGCTCATGGGCCATGCCCTCGCGGAACAGCCGCTCCGCCCGCGCCGGGTCGGGAGCCGCCTCGTCGATCATCCCGGCGATCCGGGCGGCCAGCGCGGCGAACCCCGGGTCGGCGTAGGTGTCCACCCACGCCCGGTAGCGCGGCTCGGCCGGCGGGTCCTGCGCCAGGATCCGGCCCAGCGTCGAATATCCCCACATGCACGGGTACAGCGCCGCCAGCCCGTCGGCGTACGTGGCCGCCGACTCCAGCAGGAAGGCCGTGTACGCCGCGCACGCCGGCCCCTTCACGGCCCCCTCCAGGTCGGCGCCGAACCCGGCCGACATGGTTCGGTGCAGGCTCAGCTCGTCATGGAAGGTGGCGTGCGCCAGGTCCACCAGATCCCCCAGGTGGCCGTCCGGCGCCTGCCAGGCCAGCCGGGCGAAGACCCGCACGTAGTCGAGCAGGAACAGGTAGTCCTGCTCGAGCCAGGACCGGAACACCGCCTCGGGCAGGTCGCCGCGGGCTATCCCGGCGACGGTGGGGTGCGCGAGCTGGGCGTCGAGCAGCGGGCGGCCGGCGGCGTGCAACTTCTCGGAGATGGACATGAGCGCACGTTAGTGTCAGGGACATGACTGTGACGATCGCCGAGGAACTCCTCCTGCTCGCCCACAGCGAGGACGAGGGCAAGCAGCTCGTCAGCTCGACCCAGCTCGACCCCGCGCTGGGCGGCGCCCTCCTGGCCGAGCTGGCCGTCAACGGCCGGATCGAGCTGTCGGACAAGACAGTGACCGTCAAGGACCCCACTCCGCTCGGCGACGCGGAGCTGGACGGAGCACTGGCCCGCATCGCGGCGGAGGGCAGGGAGCGCAAGCCCGTCTGGTGGGTGCAGAAGCTCATGTCCGGCAAGCCCCGCCCGCGGCTGCTGACCCGGCTCGCCGAGACCGGCGTGCTGACCGAGCAGCGCGGCAAGGTCCTGGGGATCTTCCCGACGACGCGCTGGCCGGAGGCCGACGGCTCCGTCGAGGCGGACGTCAGGGAGCGGGTCGCGAGCGCGCTGGGCGGCGCCGACCCCGACGCGCGCACCGCGGTGCTCATCGCGCTCCTGCACGCCGCCAAGATCGACCGCAAGGCGTTCCCGGGGGCGAGCAAGGAGCGCGTCAAGGAGATCGCCGAGGGGGCGTGGGCGGCCGACGCCGTGGCCAAGACCATCGCGGCGATCAACGCGGCCATGACGGTCGCGGTCACGTCTGCCGCCGTCGCGGCCTCGACCAGCGCCGCCACCGGCTGAGCGCCCCGGCCCCGCCCTCGCGGGGCCGGGCCGGGGCGGGCCGGTCAGCCGGCGTCGAGGATCTCCTGCGGGACCGGCCTGTCGTTCTTGAGCGCGTCGAACAGCGCCAGCGCGCGGGTCCGGTCCCACTTGATCGCCGAGCCGCCGCCCGCGATCTCGTTGCCGCCGAACGGCACCACGGTCGTGACCGGGCTGTCGCCCATCGCCAGCCCCAGCGAGAGCATGTCGAGCGCGCCCGTGGAGGAGTCGACCGTGACCGCGTCCGTGGCGCTCATGGCCAGCGGGATCGAGGTGAAGGGGTTGAGCAGGACACCGGGCCCGGCGGCCTTCTTGACCACCGCGCCGAGGAACTGCCGCTGCCGCTTGGTCCGCTCGAAGTCGGGCAGCGCGCCGCCCTTGCGGGTGCGCACGTAGCCGAGAGCCTGGCTGCCGCTGAGCACCTGCTTGCCCTTCTTCAGCTTGAGCCCGGCCTTGGGGTCGTTCACGGCGGCCCGTACGTCGATCTCGACACCGCCGATCGCGTCGACGATGCCCACGAACCCGGCGAAGCCGATCTCCATGTAATGGTCGACTCGCACGCCGGTGACGGTCTCGACAGTCTGGGCCAGCAGCTTCGGGCCGCCGAACGCGTAGGCGGCGTTGAGCTTGTTGCGGCCCCTGCCGGGGATGGTGACGGCCGAGTCGCGGGGCAGGCTGACCAGCGTCGGCTTGTCGCTGCCCTCGGGGATGTGCAGCAGCATCATCGAGTCGGTGCGCTGCCCGGCCGCGCGGCCGGTGGCGAGCTTGCGGCGCTGCGCCGCCGACAGGCCCTTGCGGCTGTCGGAGCCGACGAGCAGCCAGTTGGTGCCCGGGGTGTCGGCCGGGCGGCCCTCGTAGTCGTCGAGGACGCCGTCGATGCCGGCCAGCCGCGAGTCGATCCAGAAGAACAGCCCCACGGCGGCGACCAGCAGCACGGCCACCACGGCCGCCACGATCTTCGCGATGGTGGGCCACGACGGCAGCCGCCTCGGCGAACGCGACCGCGAGGGGCCGGACGGTCCGGACGGTCCCGAGGGACCGCCGGGGCCAGGGGGTTCGTCCCGCCGCCCGAGCGGTCTGACGGGCGCGTTGCCCGAGCGCTGCCTGCCGTACACGCGGGAGGCCGCACGGGGGGCGTCACCGGCGTCGCCGGAGGGCGAGGCGGGCCCGGAGGCGTTGGGGAGCATGTGTGTGGGCGCCGACTCCGGCCCCGGCGCGGAGGGCCGCTGGTGGGCGGGCGCGCCTCCGGACAGGAGGCCCCCGTCGTTCCTGGCAGGCGCGTCGTTCCTGGAAGGCCCGTCGTTCTTGGAAGGCAGTGGGCGGCCGTCGCCCGGCGAGCGCATGGCCCGCGTCCGGTCGTCCTCAGACACGTCCCCTACTTCCTTCGGCTGCCGTAAACGCTACGTCGTACCCACGCCAGTGAAGACTCCCCGCCCGGTTTTTCCCATGGAAAAGTACGCGGAACCAGCGGAGAGTCACGCTGGAAACATAGTGGAGAGCCGGATCGTTACGGTTATGGACGACCTCTATCGAAGGGAAGATCGTGTCCGCTCCGGACCCTTGGAGTAGCAGCCCGTGCGGGTGCACGGGTTCCTCTGAGAGCTCACCATGGTGAGCGCCTATCTGGGCCTGCTGGCCCTCCTCCTTCTCACCGCGGCGACCGGATACTTCGTCGCCCAGGAGTTCGCCTTCGTGGCGGCCGACCGGTCCGCCCTGCGCGAGCAGGCCGCGGCCGGTGACAAGGCCGCGGACAAGGCACTCCAGGTGACCTCCCGCCTCTCCTTCATGCTCTCCGGCGCCCAGCTCGGCATCACGGTGACGGCGCTGCTGGTCGGCTTCCTGGCCGAGCCGGCGATCGCCACGATCGTACGGCCCTGGCTGGACGGCTCCGGTCTGCCCGACGCGGCCGTCACCGGGCTCTCGGTGGCGGCCGGCGTGGTCGTCGCGACCATCGTGCAGATGGTCCTCGGCGAGCTCGCGCCCAAGAACCTCGGCATCGCCCGGCCGGAGCCGGTGGCCAAGTTCCTGGCCGGGTCGACGCTGACCTACCTCACCGTGGTCGGCCCGGTGGTCCGCCTGTTCGACTCGGCGGCCACCGGCGTGCTGCGGCGCGTCGGCATCGAGCCGGTCGAGGAGGTGGAGCACGGCGCGACGCCCGAGGAGCTGTCGCGGATCATCGCCGAGTCGACGCAGGCCGGGGAGCTGCCGCCGCGGCTGTCGGAGCTGCTGGAGCGGGCCCTGGAGTTCGGGGACCGCATCGCCGAGGAGATCATGGTGCCGCGCCCGCGGGTGGTCGCGCTGCGCGACTCACAGCCGCTCTCCGACCTCGTCCAGGTCATGCGCGACCGCGGCCACTCCCGCTACCCGGTGCTGGGCGCCGACGGCGACGTGGCCGGCGTGACGGGCGTGCGCGAGCTGCTGGCCTCCGGCCTCGACGTCGGGGCGGACGGCACGGCAGGGGGCGGGACGGTCGGCGACATCACCAGACCGGCCCGCCTGGTGCCCGACTCGCTGCCGCTGCCGGCCGTGATCGAGCAGATGCGGGCCGGCAAGGACGACATCGTCTGCGTCATCGACGAGTACGGCGGCCTGGCCGGCGTCATCACCATCGAGGATCTGGCCGAGGAGCTGGTCGGCGAGCTGGTCGACGAGAACGACCCCGAGCCGGCCGGCGCCGTGCGTCGCCCGGACGGCGGCTGGGACGTGCCCGGCAGCCTGCGGCTCGACGAGGTCGAGCGGGCCACCGGCGTGGCCCTGCCGGAGAGCGACGACTACGACACCCTCGCCGGTCTCATCCTGGCCAGGCTGGGCCGCATGGCGGAGGCGGGCGACCAGGTGGTCGTGCCCCTCACGGCCGAGCCCGACCTGTTCGCCGAGGACGACGGCCGGGAGCGGCTCGCCGAGCTCACCGTCGTCGCGCTCGACCGCCGGGTGCCCGGACTGGTGCGCCTGTCGCCGGTGCTGCAGACGGAGGCCGCCCGATGACGATGATCCTGCTCAGCCTCGTGCTGCTGGCGCTGAACGCGGTCTTCGTGGCCGCGGAGTTCGCCTTCGTCTCCGCGCGGCGCCACCGCCTGGAGGAGGCGGCGAGCGGCGGCAACCGGCTGGTCCGCTTCGCCGCCAGGTCGGCGGTGGGCGGCGGCCGCCAGCTGTCGATGATGCTGGCCGGAGCGCAGCTCGGCATCACGCTCTGCACGCTCGGCCTCGGCCAGGTCACCGAGCCCGCGATCGAGCACTTCCTGGAGCCGGTCTTCGCGGCTCTCGGCGTGCCCGAGTCGCTGCGGATGCCGATCGCGCTGACCATCGCGCTGGCGCTGGTCACGTTCCTGCACATGGTGATCGGCGAGATGGCGCCCAAGTCGTGGGCGCTGACCGCGCCGGAGCGGGCCGCCATGCTGCTGACGCTGCCCTTCCGCGCGTTCGTGACCGTGACGCGCCCGCTGCTGTCGACGCTGAACGGCCTGACGAACCTGATCCTGCGCGCCTTCGGCGTGCGGCCCCGCGACGAGCTGGCGACGACCCGCACCCCACGGCAGCTCGCCATGCTGGTGGGCGAGTCCGGCCGGATGGGGCTGCTCGACCGGGAGGAGCACGACCTGCTCACCCGGGCGCTGCGGCTCCAGGCCGAGGGCATCGAGCGGCTCATGGTGCCCATCGGCCGCGCCGTGACGGTGCCGCCGGAGGCCGGCGCGGAGGCCATCAGGCGGGCCGCGCGCGACAGCGGCCACCTGCGGCTGCTGGTGGGCGTGCCCGGCGACATCAGGGGCGTCCTGCACGCGCGTGAGGCGCTGCTGCAGCCCCACGCCACGGCCGAAGGGCTGGCGCGGCTCGTGCCGCGGCTGGCGTGCGTCACACAGGTCCCTGAGGCCGTGACGGCGCTCCAGGACGCCCGCGCGCACCTGGCGCTGGTCACGGACCAGGGCGGCGAGGTCATCGGCATGGTGACGCTCACCGACCTGATCGGGGAGCTGCTGGACACCCGCGCCGGCCTGGCCGCCCCCGCGGCAGCCGCCGCGCCCGCCATGGCCGTCGGCTGAGAACGCCGCGGCCGGTCCGGACACGGGCCGGCCGCGCGCTCCGGGGACGGGCTCCGGGGACAGGCTCCGGCGCGCGCCTCACCCGAGCGCCCATGCTCTGCTGTGAGCGAAATCTCACCCTGAACCCGGCGAAAGCAGTCCGAAGGCGATCTGCAAGCGGCCCGCCCCACACTCATCGCCGGGGGAGCGCCAGCCGCGACCTGTCAGGTTCCTGGGAAAGAAAAAGCCCCGGCTCTTGCGAACCGGGGCCTGTCTTCGTCAGTGTGGGTCTGCCGATTTCATCGGCGAACCTGAGTGGGCGAGGAGGGATTTGAACCCTCACGTCCTTGCGGACACACGGACCTGAACCGTGCGCGTCTGCCGTTCCGCCACCCGCCCTTTGTTGGGTGCGGAGAAACAGTAGCACGGAACAGCCGCTGGTACTGAACCCGGATACGATCGCATAAGACACGGGAGCGGATGAGCTGGGCGCGACGGCTGACCAAGCGCCTGGACCGCCGTGACGTGGGACGAGCGGAGCCGGGCGCGCGAGCGCCTGGAGGCCGCGATCATATGCACGGAGGAAGGGAGGTACCCGGTGGGAGTCCTTCAGCGCTTCGAGCGAAGGCTCGAAGGCTTGGTTGAGGGGGCCTTTGCGCGGGCGTTCAAATCTGACCTTCAGCCGGTCGAGGTCGCCAGCGCGGTTCAGCGGGAGATGGACGAGCGTGCGGCGATCGTCGCACAGGGTCGCACACTCGTGCCCAACGACTTCGTGGTGGAGCTGTCCACGACCGACAGCGAGCGGCTTGAGGTCTACGCCGACAGCATCAGCCACGAGCTGGCCAACCTCGCCAGGGAGTACGCCAAGGAGCAGGGCTACTCCTTCGTGGGACCGGTCCGGGTGCGGTTCGAGACGGCGGCGGACCTGGCTGTGGGTCTGTTCCGCATCAGGTCGGGCGTCATCCGCGGCGCGACGGTGGAGCAGGACGAGATCCGCCAGCCGGCCAGCGACCTGCCCCCTTCCCGGCCCAACGCGTTCGGCGGGCGGCCCCGGCTGCTCGTCTCCACCCAGGACGACCCGCAGGGTGACCGCTCCTACGAGCTCACCACTCCGGTGACCCTGCTCGGCAGGGGCACCGACTGCGATCTCCGCCTGGTCGATCCCGGCGTCTCACGCCACCACGCGGAGCTCCGCGTGGAGGGTCCCCAGGTCTTCCTGGTCGACCTGGGTTCGACCAACGGCACTTTCGTCAACGGCCAGCCGGTACGCAGAGTCGAGCTCCAGAACGGCACGCGAGTGACGTTGGGGCGCACGACTCTGGTGTTCCGGCGCGATTAAGGGTAGACAAACGGTCCATGTCCGAGCTCACGCTGCTGCTGATCCGGCTCGCCTTCCTGGCGGTGCTGTGGTTTTTCGTCATTGCCGCAGTCGGCGTGATCCGGACTGACTTGTTCGGATCACGTACGGCTCCCTCGGGTCCGCGTAAGACCGCGAAACCCGCCAAACCGGTGGCCAAGCCGAAGAGCAAGAAGGGCGAGCCACGCCAGCTAGTCGTGACCGGTGGCCCCTTGCAGGGCACCACCATTAACCTCACGGAGACGCCCATCACCATCGGCCGGGCGAACGACGCCACGCTGGTAGTCACCGACGACTACGCATCCAGCCGGCATGCCCGGCTCTTCCCTCAGGACGGTCAGTGGATCGTGGAAGATCTTGGTTCGACCAACGGCACGTACCTCGACCGCTCAAAAGTCACCCGCCCGACCCCGGTGCCGCTCGGTGTTCCGATCCGCGTCGGCAAGACAGTCATTGAATTGCGCAAATGACCATCGCACTCCGCTACGCCGCCCGCTCGGACGTCGGCCTCCTCCGCGAAGGGAACGAGGACTCGGCGTACGCGAGCGGCCGCCTGCTGGCCGTCGCCGACGGCATGGGCGGGCACGCACACGGCGAGGTGGCGAGCTCCGTCGCCATCGCCGCAATGGCCTCCCTGGAGGAGGCCCAGCAGGGCGGTGACCTGCTCAACGCCATCGAGGCAGCAGTACGCGACGCCAACCGCAGACTGCACGAGATGGTGGGGCGGGACCCGAGCCTGAAGGGCATGGGCACCACGCTCACCGCCATGCTCTGGCACGGCACCCAGGTGGCCCTGGTGCACGTCGGCGACTCGCGCGCCTACCTGCTCAGACGCGGGGAGCTCTACCAGATCACCCACGACCACACGCTGGTGCAGCAGCTGGTCGACGACGGGCGCATCACCCCCGAGGAGGCGGCGACGCACCCGCAGCGCTCGATCCTGCTGCGGGCACTCGACGGGAGCGGCGAGGTCGATCCCGACCTCACGCTGCGTGAGGCCCAGCTCGGCGACCGCTACCTGCTGTGCTCCGACGGGCTGTCGGGTGTGGTGAGCGCGGAGACGCTGCACGCCACGCTGACCAACATCGACGACCCCGA
Organism: Nonomuraea sp. NPDC050733; assembly: GCF_040654215.1. Classification (NCBI taxonomy): domain Bacteria; kingdom Bacillati; phylum Actinomycetota; class Actinomycetes; order Streptosporangiales; family Streptosporangiaceae; genus Nonomuraea; species Nonomuraea sp. NPDC050733. The sequence goes on from NZ_JBFAHO010000025.1 coordinate 77,988, forward strand.
AGAGGTCGTCCGGCAGCTCATCGACCTGGCCAACAGGGGCGGCGGGCCCGACAACATCACCTGCGTGCTGGCCGACGTGCTGGAGGTCGCCGACGACCAGCAGGCGCCCGGCGAGGCCGCGGTCGTGGGCGCGGCCGGCATGGACCGGCTGAGACCCGGCCCGCAGGAGACCTCCCCGGGGCGATCGAGCGCGGTGACCGCGCCCCAGCCGGTGATCACTGACGACGAGTTCGACGAGCCGGGCGCGCAGGCGACCCGGCGGTCGGGCGGCCGTCGTCGCGTGTGGCCCGTGCTGGTCTCCGTGCTCGGCGTCGGGGCGGTGGTCGCCGGTGTCGGCGGCTACTTCGGCTGGCAGTGGACCCAGGACCAGTTCTTCGTCGGAGCAAGGGGCGGCGAAGTGGTCGTTTTCCAGGGCATCCAGCAGGAAGTGGGCCCGATCCAGTTCTTCTCGGTGGCCAAGTACACCGGAAAGCCCGTGTCCCGGCTCTCCGCCCCCGACCAGGCGCTGATCGCGGACGGCATCGAAGTCGCCAGCGTCGACGAGGGCCTGAAAAAGATCAACGGCCTGAGGTTCGCCGACGACCAGACCGGGTCGAAGGACAAGGCCGCAACCGACGCGAGCGCGTCCCCGTCCCCCGACAGCGCCAAGGCGTCCCCCAGCGCCACGAAGGCATCTCCGAGCCCCACGAGGACGAAGCCCTAGATGAGCGAGATGGCCGCCTCCCCCGTCCCCATGCCCGCCAAGCGCCGAGGGGCGCAGCTTCTCATGCTGGCGCTGGCCGTCGGCATCGTCATGTTCGCCTACGCCAACGTGGGCCTGGCCGTCGACGGCAAGGTCCCGGCGGGCATGCTGACGTACGGGCTGGGCCTGGGCGGGCTGATGCTGGCCGCCTATCTCGTGCTGGCCAAGTGGGCGCCGTGGGCCGACCCGCTGATCCTGCCGCTGGTGACCCTGATCAACGGTCTCGGCCTGGTGATGATCTACCGGTTGTCGGTGTCCGACTCCACCCTGCCCTCGGCCAAGCTGGCCTCGCCCAACTCACAGCTGCTGTGGACCTTCATCGGCATCCTGCTGTTCAGCCTCACGCTGATCTTCCTGCGCGACCACCGGGCCCTGCAGCGGCTGACCTACACCGCGGGCGCTCTGGGGGTGTTCCTGCTGATCTCGCCGATGATCCCGTTCCTCGGCCGGGAGATCAACGGCGCCCGCATCTGGATCGGCATCCCCGGCCTCGGTCAGCTCCAGCCCGCCGAGCTGGCCAAGCTCGCGCTGGTCATCTTCTTCGCCGGCTACCTGGTGGCCAAGCGGGACGTGCTGGCGCTCGCCGGGCGGCGGCTGCTCTTCATCGACCTCCCGCGTGCCCGTGACCTCGGCCCGATCCTCATCATCTGGGGGATCAGCCTCGGCGTGCTCGTCATGCAGAAGGACCTCGGCTCCTCGCTGCTGCTGTTCGGCACGTTCATCGCCATGCTCTACATCGCCACCCAGCGCACGTCCTGGGTGCTGATCGGCATCCTGCTCTTCGCAGGCGGCGCCATCCTCGCCGGCATGGTCTTCAGCCACGTCCAGCAGCGCTTCCAGGTCTTCCTCAACCCCGAGGACCCGAAGCTGTTCTTCGCGGTCGGCGGCAGCGAGCAGCTCATGCAGGGGCTGTTCGCGATGAGCAACGGCGGCATCATGGGCACCGGGCTCGCCCAGGGCCACCCGGAGCTCATCCCGCTGGCCTTCTCCGACTTCATCTTCCCCGCCACGGGCGAGGAACTGGGCCTGACCGGCCTGATGGCGGTGCTCATGGTCTACGCGCTGCTGGTCGAGCGTGGCCTGCGCACCTCGCTCGCGGCCCGCGACCCGTTCACCAAACTCCTGGCCGGGGGCCTGTCGTTCCTGCTGGCCTGGCAGGTCTTCATCATCGTCGGCGGCGTGACCAACCTCATCCCGCTCACGGGCCTGGTCACCCCGTTCATGTCACAGGGTGGCTCGGCCCTGCTGGCGAACTGGATCCTCATCGCCCTCCTGGTACGCACGTCTGACGCGGCGCGGAAGCCACCCCCGCAGGCGATCCAGAACGAAGGAATGACGCAGGTGTTCCAGCGATGAACAGCCCCCTGAAGCGCGTCGCCGTGGCCTGCCTGGCCATGTTCGCGCTGCTCATGCTCAACGTGAACTACCTCCAGGCGGTTCGCGCCGACGGGTTGTCCGAGAACGCGTTCAACAAGCGCAACTTCTACGCGCGCTACGCGGTGCAGCGTGGGCGGATCACGGCCGGCGGCAAGGAGATCCTCGCCCAGTCGGTCGAGACCGACAGCAAGGAGTTCCGCTTCGTCCGGCAGTACACCGACGGCAAGCTGTACGCGCACGTCACGGGCTTCTTCTCGCCCGAGAGCGCGGATGCCATCGAGTCCACCGAGAACAAGCTGCTCGACGGCTCCAGCACCGACCTGCTGCTGCGGCGGAGCATCGACCTGTTCACCGGCGAGCCCACCAAGGGCGCCAACGTCGATCTGACGATCAACCCGAAGGCGCAGAAGGCGGCCTACGACGCGCTGCGCGCGAGCGGCAAGCGGGGCGCCCTGGTGGCGCTCAACCCGAAGACCGGTGCGATCCTCGCGATGGTGTCGCTGCCCACCTACGACCCGGCCGAACTGTCCGGCACCAACAAGAGCAAGGTGTTCGCCCGCTACGACGAGCTGGCCAAGGAGAAGGGCCAGCCGCTGCTCAACCGCACCATCAACCAGACCTACCCGCCCGGCTCCACGTTCAAGGTGGTCACGGCCGCCGCGTACCTGGAGGACGACTCCTCGCGCGGGCCGGACACGACCGTGGACGCGCCGCAGCGGCTGCCCCTGCCCGGCACCACCATCAGCCTGCCCAACTACGGCGGCGCCGCCTGCGGCGCCGGCAAGGTCCCGCTGGTCTTCGCGCTGGAGAAGTCCTGCAACACGCCGTTCGGTTCCATCGGCATGGAGCTCGGCTACGACAAGATGAAGGAGCAGACCGAGAAGTTCGGCATGGGAGAGCAGATCGGCGTGCCGATGTCGGTGGCCCAGAGTGACTTCGGCAAGGAAGAGGACAAGGCGGCCCTGGCGATGGCCTCGATCGGGCAGCGCAGCAACCGGATGACGCCGCTGCAGATGGCCATGATCGCCGCGGGCATCGCCAACAACGGCACGGTCATGAAGCCGTACCTCGTGAACAAGATCACTGACAGCAAGGGCGACACGATCGAGGACGCCCAGCGGGACGAGCTGAGCGAGGCGGTCAGCCCCGAGACGGCGGGCAAGCTGCGCGAGATGATGGTCAGCGTCGTGAACAACGGCACCGCCAACCTCGCGCAGATCCCGGGCGTCCAGGTGGCCGGCAAGACCGGCACCGCCGAGACCCTCGACGGCCAGCCCCCGCACGCGTGGTTCATCTCGTTCGCCCCGGCCGACAATCCGCAGATCGCGGTCGCGGTCATCGTCGAGTCGGGCGCCGCCAACGTGGGTGCCGAGGCGACGGGCGGCCACACCGCCGCGCCGATCGCCAAGCAGGTGATGGAGGCGGTGCTGAAGAATTGATCGACGGCAACGTGCCGGGTCATGCGGCTCGGTAACCGCTACCTCCTCCTCTCCCGCATCGCCATGGGCGGTATGGGGGAGGTCTGGCGTGCCCGCGACGAGCTGCTGGGCCGCGAGGTGGCGGTCAAGGTGCTGCGCAGCCACATCCACAGCGACCCCACGTTCCGCGAGCGGTTCCGCAACGAGGCGCGCATCACCGCGGCGCTGGCCGATCCCGGCATCGCGCAGGTCTTCGACTACGGCGAGCAGAACGACCTGGCCTACCTCGTGATGGAGCTGGTCCACGGCGAGCCGCTGTCGGCCATCCTGACCCGCAACGGCGCCCTGGGCCCCGAGGTGGCGCTGGACGTGCTCCAGCAGACGGCCAAGGCGCTGCACACCGCCCACGCCGCCGGGGTCGTGCACCGCGACGTCAAGCCGGGCAACCTGCTGGTGACGCCCGACGGCCACATCAAGGTGACCGACTTCGGCATCGCCCGCGCGCTGGAGGCCGCGCCGGTGACGCAGACCGGCACCGTGCTCGGCACCGCCCAGTACGTCAGCCCGGAGCAGGCGCAGGGCCTGCCGCTCACGCCCGCCACCGACCTGTACTCCCTCGGCATCGTCGTCTACGAGTGCCTGGCGGGCCGCACGCCGTTCCGGGGCGAGAGCCAGGTGGCGATCGCGCTCCAGCACCTCAACGAGCAGCCGCCGCCGCTCGGCGTCGACGTGCCGGCACCGGTACGCGACCTGGTCATGGCGCTGCTGTCGAAGGACCCGGCGCGCCGGCCCGGCTCCGCGCGGGAGCTGGCCGACCGGGCGTACGTGCTGCGCGACTCGCTGGTGGGGCACGAGCCGAGCGTGGAGCTCAGCATGCTCACCGACCCCGACGGCTTCCGGGTCCGCGAGCGGAGCGGCTCCGGGCAGACCGGGCCGGGACCGACCCAGCCGGGTCAGGGCGGGCTGGGTCAGGGCGGGCCGGGGCAGAGCGACGACCCGACCTACGACCTGATGGGCGGCGGCGTGCCCGCCACGGTGTCGCGGCGCCCGGCTCGGCGGCCCTCCCAGCGGAAGGGCAACGGCGCGCGGGCGCTGGCCGTCGTCGCCGCGGCGGGCTGCCTGGCCGCGGTCGGGTTCGGCGCCATGACGCTCGGCGAGCGCGACGCGCCCACGAGGCCGCCGGACGTCATGGAGCCGTCCGGCGCCGGCTCGGCCACGCCGACGCACACCCGCACGGCCAAGGCCAAGCGCACGCGACGCTCGCCCGCGATTACGGCGAAGTCCAAACGGCCGGTACCCTCACGGTCGGCTACCGTTGACAAGTCGGTGACTCCTACCCAGAAGCCGACACCCCGACCCACCCCGACCACCCGTACCCCGACCCCCACACCGACTTCAAAGCCCACGACGACGCCGACAAGTCAGACACAGAGCGCTTCACCTGACCCGTCGGCGACAAACCCGCCGAAGGAGGGGACGTGACGCGTCATGGGGTCGATGATGGACACCGGCGGCTCCGCGCAGACCGCGGTACCCAAGATGAACGGTAAGGGACAGTGCAGGAAATGACTCAGCCTCGGCTACTCGGAGGTCGCTACGAGCTCGACGGTGTCGTCGGGCGCGGCGGCATGGCTGAGGTGTATCGTGCCCGAGACCTCCGGCTGGACCGCATTGTCGCGATCAAGACTCTCCGGTCGGATCTGGCGCGCGATCACACCTTCCAGGCCCGTTTCCGCCGTGAGGCGCAGTCCGCGGCTTCGCTGAACCACCCGGCCGTCGTCGCGGTCTACGACACCGGCGAGGACGTCTCCGAGGGCGCCCCCGTGCCCTACATCGTGATGGAGTACGTCGACGGGCGCACCCTGCGCGACCTGCTCCGGGCCGACCGGCGGCTGCTGCCCGAGCGGGCGGTCGAGCTGGTCGACGGCATCCTGCGGGCGCTCGACTACAGCCACCGCGGCGGCATCGTGCACCGCGACATCAAGCCGGCCAACGTCATGATCACCCGGGCGGGCGACGTCAAGGTGATGGACTTCGGCATCGCCCGCGCGATGGCCGACTCGGCCGCGACGATGACGCAGACCGCGCAGGTGATAGGGACCGCCCAGTACCTGTCGCCCGAGCAGGCGCGCGGTGAGCGCGTCGACGCGCGCAGCGACATCTACTCCACCGGCTGCGTGCTGTACGAGCTGCTGACCGGCCAGCCGCCGTTCACCGGCGACTCGCCCGTCGCGATCGCCTACCAGCACGTGCGCGAGGAGCCGATCCCGCCGTCGCAGATCGACCCGGAGATCCCGCAGTGGGCCGACGCGATCGTGCTCAAGGCCATGGCCAAGGACCCGGCGCATCGCTACCAGAGCGCGACCGAGATGCGGGCCGACATCCAGCGGGCGATGTCCGGCATGCCGGTCGACGCCCAGACGGTGGCCATGAACAACACGTACGCGCCGACGACCCGCATGATGACCTCGACGCAGCAGGCCGCGGGCCCGTCGACGCAGCGCACCACCGCCGTCCCACCGTACGAGTACGACGAGGGTGGCGGCGGCAGGAGCGGCGGCGGCGGCGGCCGACGGCGGGCCGGCGGCGGGGGCGGGGGCAACACCGCGCTGAAGACGGCGGCGTGGATCCTCGTCCCGCTGCTCGTCATCGGCGCGTTCATCGGCGTGGGCTACGCCTTCCTCAGCAACAACGACGGGCCCAAGACTCAGGCGCTGAAGGTTCCCTCGCTGGAGACGCAGACCGAGGAGGCCGCGGTCGCCGAGCTGAACGGTCTCGGGCTGAAGCCCCAGGTCGTCCGCGAGTTCAACGACGATTACGACCCGAAGACGGTCATCAAGACCGATCCGGCGGCGGGCACCGAGATCGAGAAGGGCGAGACGGTCAAGGTCGTCGTCTCCAAGGGCAAGAAGAAGGTGAAGGTGCCCGACGGGCTCATCGGGCTCACCAGGGAGGAAGCCGGCCAGATCCTCAAGGACGCCGGCCTGACCGCCACGATCAAGACCAAGTCGTCCACCAGGAAGCAGGGCACGGTCATCTCCACCGACCCCGCCGCGGGCGAAGAGGTCGAGGAAGGCGGCAGCGTCACGCTGTACGTGCCCAAGGAGCTGATCTCGCCTCCGAACGTCACCGGCATGACGGCCGACGAGGCCAAGGCGGCGCTCGAGTCGGCCGGTTTCAAGGTCAGGATCGACAAGCAGTTCAGCGAGCAGCCCGAGAACACGGTCATCACGCAGAACCCCGGCCCCGACGCCAAGCTGTCGCCGAACACGACCATCACCATCGTGGTCTCCAAGGGGCCCGACCAGTCGGTGCCCACGGATCAGCCCACGTTCACGCAGGAGCCCGATCCGACGCTGCCCACCGAGGAGCCGACGGACGAGCAGACGACGATCGAGGATCCGACCGGCGACGACGGCTTCGGATGACGTACCGGAGCGGGTGACGCTGAGAGCGCTTGAGGAGCCGCCTCCCGGCTGGGAGGCGGCTTCTCCGCTTCTGGCGGCTTCGGGCGGGCCTGCGGGCGCCTGAGAGCCGCCAGGAGCGGCCTGTGGGTGGGCGCGTCGAGGGGACGCGCCTCTGAGTGCCCGGCAGGCGGGCGAAGCAAAAGAGCGCCCCCGCCGCTCGGGGGCAACGGCGGGGACGCTCATCTGTGAGTCGTGGCGGCGGGGCCGCGCGTTACACGGTCACGCTAGCCGATCGCGCTCAGCCAGTTCGCGAGCAGCCGGTGGCCGTGCTCGGACAGCACCGACTCGGGATGGAACTGGACGCCCTCGATCGGGGCCTCGCGGTGGCGCAGGCCCATGATGACGCCGTCGCCGGTGCGGGCGGTCACCTGGAGCTCGTCGGGCACCGTCTCGGGGCGCACGGCCAGCGAGTGGTAGCGGGTCATCCGCACCGGCGAGGGCAGCGACGCGAACACGCCCCGGCCGTCGTGGGCGATCGCGCTGGTGCGACCGTGGACGATCTCCGGCGCGCGGGAGACGGTGGCGCCGTAGGCGTGGGCGATGGCCTGGTGGCCGAGGCAGACGCCGAGCAGCGGCCGGCCCTCCTCGGCGGCCCGGCGCACCAGGGGCACGCTGACGCCCGCCGCCTCGGGAGTGCCGGGACCGGGGCTGATGAGGACGCCGTCGAAGCCGGCGGCGTCGGTCACGGCCACCTCGTCGCGCGGGCGCACGTCACACGCGGCGCCCAGCTCCCGCAGGTACTGGACGATGGTGTGGACGAAGCTGTCGTGGTTGTCCACCACCAGCACACGGGTCATTGCGTAACGGTCACCTCGTCCAGCGTCATCAGGGGTTCGAGCAGCGGGAACACCCGGTACCACAGTACGGCCACCGCGATGCCGGCCAGCACGGCGGCCAGCAGTGCCTTGACGGCCGTGGGGCCGGGGAGCCTGCGCCAGATCCAGCCGTACACGTGATCAGTCCTTCCTGAGCTCGACGCGGTCGAGCACCCCGTGCACGATGTAGCGCTGCGCGGCGGAGTACTCGGGGTGGCAGGTGGTGAGTGTGATGAACGCCTTGGACGGCTTGCGCTCGGGCTTGCCGGGCACCGGGGCGATGACGTCCAGCTCGGTGGGCAGCACGACCTCGTGGTAGGTCACCCGGTAGGTGTAGCGGGCCTCACGGGCGTCCACGACGATCTCGTCGCCGCGTTTCAGCTCGTCGATCTGGTTGAACGGCGCGCCGTAGGTGGTGCGGTGGCCGGAGACGACGAAGTTGCCCTTCTGGCCCGGCAGGGCGGTGCCGGGGTAGTGGCCGGGGCCTTTGCGCAGGTCCTCGACCGTCACCCCCTCGATCACCGCGTACTTGTAGTCGTTGCCCAGCCTGGGCATGCGCAGCAGGGCCACCGCGTGACCGAGCTTGATCTTCTTGAGCCGCTTCGGGCGGCCGTCGTCGCCCTGCTGCTCGCCGCCCGACTGCTCGCGGGCCAGCTCCTGCTCCAGCAGCGGCTGCTCACGGTCGGTGTAGGCGCCCGTGCCCCAGAGCAGGTAGGCGCAGAACAGCAGGAGTACGAGGCCCGCGGTGACGCACAGCTCCCCCACGGCCCTTAGCGTGGCCCTCACCCCCACAGCGTAGGCGCGCCGCTACGATTCGTGAGGGATCGCCATGTCGTGCGCGTGGCGACTATCCTGGGCCGGTCCCAAGCTCGCCGCTCTCGGCTACGCTGTCTCAACTACGCTAAACGAAGAGCCTGTGGACGATCCGGAAGCCCAGGCCCTCAGCAGGAGTCATCCAGTGCCCAAGTCGAAGGCTCGCAAGAAGGCGGTCTACACGCCGCCGCAGAAGTCCCAGCAGGTCAAGGTCAGCCCTCGCTGGCTGGCGCCGACGATGGTGGCGTCGTGGATCATCGGCATCCTGTGGATCGCCACGTACTACGTGGCCCCGCAGCAGGCGCCCCTGATCAAGGACCTCGAGGCCTGGAACCTGCTGATCGGGTTCGTTTTCATCATCTTCGGTGTGGTGCTCTCCACCCGCTGGCGTTAGATCTTTCCACAGTCTTTTCCACACCCTGGGGACACCGGGTCACCGGCCGTTCACCCCACGGTGCCGAGAATGGCAGTGGTCCGTACGGCGACGAGTGCCACGAGTACGACCAGCGCCCCCGCGAGCGCCAGCGCCTGCCACAGGGCCCGGTTGCTCCGGGGGGCGTAGGCCATCGCGGCGGCGAGGGCCGAGCCGGTGATCAGTCCGCCGATGTGGCCGGTCCAGCTGATGCCGGACATCACGAAGGTCAGCACCAGGTTGAGCCCGATGATCAGTGCGATGCCGCGCACGTCCAGGTTGAGCCTGCGGCCGACCACGAACACCGCGCCGAACAGGCCGAAGATGGCCCCTGAGGCCCCGACCGTGGGCTGGTTGAGCGGGTCGATCCAGTAGCCGAGCACCGAGCCGCCGAGCGCGCTGAGCAGGTACAGGGCCAGGTAGCGGGTGTGGCCGAAGGCGCGCTCCAGGTTGGGGCCGATGATGTAGAGCGCCCAGCAGTTGAACAGGATGTGGAAGATCCCGCTGTGGACGAACGCGGCGGTGATCAGCCGGTGGTACTCACCGAGGTGGGCCACCCCGTTGGGCCACATGGCCAGCCGCAGGCCGAGCGGGTCGTTCGGGAGCTGCTGGATGCCGAAGACCACGACGTTGATCGCCAGGAGCGCCCAGGTCACGTACGGCGTGCGGACGACCGCGCCGCCGAACGTGGACCTCGCCTGGCGCATGCCCTTGCTGCCCTCGGCCACGCATTCGGGGCACTGGAAGCCCACGGCGGCGTCGCGCATGCAGTCGGGGCAGATCGGGCGTTCGCAGCGTTGGCAGCGAACCCAGGTCTCCCGCTGGGGGTGCCGGTAGCAGGTCGGCACGGCCTCCGCGGGCTGCTCCGGGGGCAGGGGCGGCTGGCTGGTCATGCCCGCAGCCTACGGCCTCGCCGGCCCTGCCGCGTGCGCCGACGCCGCCCCTCGGCCCCCGGTCCCGGCCCGGGACCCAGCCGTGAGGCTCAGCCCTGGACGCGCTCGATCGTCACCGACTCCAGCACGACGTCCTCGACCGGGCGGTCGTTGCGGCCCGTGCGGGTCTTGGCGATCGAGTCGACGACGTCCTGGCCCTCGACGACCTCGCCGAAGATGGTGTGCCGGCCGTTGAGGTGCGGCGTCGGGACGACCGTGATGAAGAACTGCGAGCCGTTGGTGCCCTTGCCGAAGCGGACGCCCGCGTTGGCCATGGCCAGCAGGTAGGGACGGTTGAAGTAGAGGTCCGGGTGGATCTCGTCGTCGAACTCGTAGCCAGGGCCGCCGACGCCCTGACCGAGCGGGTCACCGCCCTGGATCATGAAGCCGGAGATCACCCGGTGGAAGATCGTGCCGTCGTAGTACTTTCCGGTGCTCTTCTCGCCGGTGCCCGGGTGGGTCCACTCGCGGCTGCCCTCGGCGAGCTCCACGAAGTTCCGTACGGTCTTGGGCGCCTGGTTCGGGAAGAGTTCGACCTTGACGGCGCCGTGATTGGTCTGCAGGTTTGCGATCAGCTTCTCAGCCACGAGACAGCTGCCCCCCTCTATGCACAGGGTTAGTTCTGTGGTGTTTTGTTGGCTATGGCCGTTAGGCCTCCGGGCCATCCTCCCACGGCTCGTCATGATTGAGCCGCCTTCTACCGGGAAGGTCAGGCTCGGGGCCCCAACGACAGGGGAGGTTGTCGTGTCCCTGACACTAAGAAGACGCCGCGTGGTCATAGAGGTTCCCGCCACGTGGATGGGCCGCATGAAGGCCCGGGCCGTCGAGACCGGTCAGCGTGTTGCACCGATGGCCGACCAGGCCAAGGTGATGGCCGATCAGGCCAGAATCATGGCCGACCAGGCCAGGCTCGCCACCGCCCAGCGCATCGAGGACGCCCGTTACTGGGCGGCACCGAGGCTGGAGGACGCCGCTCATCGGGTGGAGGACGAGTTCGCTCCCAAGGTCAGCTCGATGCTGACCGCGGCGGCCGGCAAGATCGACCCGACGCCCGCCAGATCGCGGCGTTGGCCGATCATGATTCTGATCACTGGTGTCGCCGTGGGCGCGATGGGCTACATGGCCTATCGCCGTAACGCGCAGCAGTGGACGGATCAGATGAAGGACTCCGCGTCCGACGCGTCGCGTTGGGTGAGCGAGAAGGCGGACAAGACCGTCCAATCCACGGAGAACGCCGCGTCCACCGTCACCGAGACGACGGACGAGGCAGCGCACAAGATGCAGTGAACCAGCGCGAAAGTGCGCCCCCACCTCAAGGGGGCGCACTTTCGCGTTTCACGGCACCGGCGAAGCGGCGTTGACGGCTCACCAAGCGCTTGTTAGAACCGGCGGCATGAGCCTGTCACCGCTCGACGACTACCCCGTCCACCAGGCCGCCCAGGTCATGCGGCACGTGACCACGTCCGACCGCAACTTCTACGACCGCTACTACTTCAACTGCCACGCCGGCACGGACGAGCTGATGCTGATCATCGGCCTCGGCCAGTACCCCAACCTGGGCGTCACCGACGCGTTCGCCTGCGTGCGGCACCGTGACGCCGGCCGCGACCTGCACCGTGTCGTGCGCGCCTCCCGCGAGCTGGGCGCCGACCGGATGGACACCGGGATCGGCCCGTTCCGGGTCGAGGTCCTCGAAGGGCTCAAACGGCTCCGCGTCGTGCTGGAGCCGAACGAGCATGGCCTGTCCTTCGACCTCGCCTGGGAGGGGACGATCCCGGCGACACTGGAGCCCCGGCACTTCCTGCGCTGGCAGGAACGGGTCATGTTCGACTCGGTACGGCTCGCGCAGACCGGGAGGTGGACCGGCCACATCCGCGTGGGCTCCGAGGAGATCCCGGTCACGCCCGACCGCTGGCAGGGCACCCGGGACCGGTCCTGGGGCATCCGGCCTGTCGGCGAGCCCGAGCCGCCCGGCGTCCAGGCCAAGAACGCCGGGACGTTCTACTGGCTGTACGCGCCGATGATGTTCGACGACCACGCCATCCTCTGCATCGTCCAGGAGGACGAGCGCGGGCGCCGGGTGCTGGAGGAGGCCACCCGGGTGTGGTCGGACGGCCGCGAGGAGGAGTACCTCGGCCGGCCCGAGTACCGTCCCGTCTACGCGCCCGGCACCCGCGACGTGGTCGAGGCCACGATCACCTTCGCGCCGCCCGGAGGGAAGCCGTTCGACGTGCGCTGCACGCCGATCCTGCCGGTCCACCTCATGGTCGGCACCGGGTACGGCCTCGAACCGGACTGGCGGCACGGCATGTACCAGGGCGCCGGGCCGGTCGTGCAGGGGGTGACCTACACGCTGCCGGCCGACGCGGCCCGGATGTGGGGCCTGGTCGACGCCGTGGGCCGGTTCGAGTACGACGGCCTGGTGGGACACGGGCTGTTCGAGTACTGGGCGCTGGGCCCGCACCCGTCGTTCACCCCCTGAGCGACCGGCTACTCCTTCGCGGCCTCGCAGACCACCGTGAAGGCGACGCCCTTGTCGTCCTTGGGCGGCGCGCCGTCGGGGCCCTCAGCCGGGAGGGCGGGCACGGCCTCAACCACCTCGGGCTCGCTCCTCTTGAGCTCGCCCTTCTTGAGCTCGTCCTCCTTGACGGCGCCCTCCTGGACGGCGCCCGCCTTGAGGCCCAGGATCTCCGCCTCCTCTCCGGGCTCGGCCTTCCTGACGCGGAGCTGCGGCGCGCCCTCGGGGAGGGCTTCGGTCACCCTCTCCGCCCCGGCCCTCTCCGTGGGCTTCACCCGGGCGAGCTTGACCGGCTCGCCCGGCTCGGCCTCGGAGACCAGGACCTTGCCGTCCTCGAGCTTCACGGCCTTGACGGCCTTGACGCCCTTGGCGAAGCTCAGGGTCCCGCCGTCGCTGGTCCTGCAGACGATCGCACCCTCGGGCGAGGGCGACGGGGTCTCGTCGGCGAGCGCCGACCCGCTCAGGATCGACAGGGCGAGGACGCCCACCGCGCCCAGGATCCCGACACGTCTCTTCAACATGGACATCTTCCTTTCATGGAAGGTGCTCGGCACGACCTGACGGTCCGAGACTGGCCCGCCGTACCTGAAGCGAGCCTGAACGCAGCCGAAATGATCTTCAGGTTGGCTTTAGGCTCCGTGCGGCACTCTGATCGGCGTGCGGGTCTTACTGGTGGAGGACGAGCGGCGGCTGGCCGGTCTCGTGCGGGACGGGTTGTCGGGCGAGGGCTTCGCGGTCGACGTGGCCCACGACGGCCGCGACGGGCTGTGGATGGCCACCGAGAACCCCTATGACGTGATCGTCCTGGACGTGATGCTGCCCCGGATGAACGGCTACACCGTCTGCGCCCGGCTGCGCGAGGCCGGGAACTGGACGCCGATCATGATGCTCACGGCCAAGGACGGCGTCTACGACGAGGCCGAGGCCCTCGACACCGGCGCCGACGACTACCTGTCCAAGCCGTTCTCGTACGTGGTGCTGCTGGCGCGGCTGCGGGCCCTGGTGCGGCGGGGCGGCAGGGAGCGGCCGGTGTCGATCACGGTCGGCGACCTGGTGCTCGACCCGGCGGGGCTGCGCTGCCGCAGGGGCGAGGTGGAGATCGCGCTGACGCCGAAGGAGTTCGCCGTGCTGCACGGGCTGGCGCGGCGGGCGGGCGAGGTGGTCTCCAAGAGCGAGCTGCTCGCGCAGGCGTGGGACTTCTCCTACGACGGCGACCCGAACATCGTCGAGGTCTACGTCAGCGCGCTGCGCCGCAAGATCGACCAGCCGTTCGGCCGGTCGTCGCTGATCACGGTGCGGGGCGCCGGTTACCGGTTGGAGGCGACATGAGCGCGGACCTGACGCGGACCCCTCGGGACCGGCTGCGGACCGCGCTGCCGGCCCGGCAGGTCGCCGGGCTGGTCTCCGGGCTGGTGACCCGGCTGCGGAAGAGGCTGCCCGAGGGTCTGTCGGCCGGGCTGTCGTCGGTACGGCTGCGGGCCACGGCGGCGGCGACGCTGGTGGTGGCGCTCGCCCTGGGCGTCGCCGCGGCCGTACTCGTCGTGACGTTGCGCGGCAGTCTGGAGGCCAGCACGGACGCCGAGGCGGCGCGGCGGGCGGTGGCGGCGGCGCCGCGGCTCATCAACGGGGTGAAGGCCGTCCGGGCCGAGCCGACGAAGGTCGGGATCGCGGCCCCGCTCGACGCGGAGCCCGGCGTGGAGGTCGACGTGAAGCCCGGCGTGCAGCCCAGTGAGGGGGCCGGGGAGGGGGTCGAGGCGGTTCGGCCGATGGGTGACCCGGACGTCCTGGTCATCGGCGGCTCCGGTGAGCCTGTGGCCGTCACGCAGTGGGCCCAGCCGGGTCAGTACGCCGTGGCGGCCCTGAAGGTGGCCACGGTTGACGGGACCTCCACGGTGCTGGCCAGGGCCTCCCGTGCCGGCGCCGAGGAGGCGTTGCAGGCGCTCGACGGCGCGCTGCTGCCCGGTGTTCCGGCACTGCTGGGGGTGGTGGCGGCGATGACGTGGATCTCGGTGACCCGGGCGCTGAAGCCGGTCGCCGCGATCCGCGCCAAGATGGCCGACATCACCGCCCGGGACCTGCACCAGCGCGTTCCCGTGCCGCGCTCGGGCGACGAGATCGCGGCGCTGGCGACGACCGTCAACGGCACGCTCGACCGGCTGGAGACGGCCGTCGGGACGCACCAGCGGTTCGTCGCCGACGCCGCGCACGAGCTGCGCAGCCCCATCGCCACGCTGCGGGCGCGGCTGGAGCTGGCCCCGCCCAGCGAGCTGACGCGTGAGGCGCTGGCGGACGTCGAGCGCCTCCAGGCGCTGGCCGGCGACCTGCTCATGCTGGCCAGGCTGGACGCCGGTGAGCCGGTGCGGACCACCTCGCTCGACCTCGGGCAGGTGGCGTTCGAGGAGTCGGTGCGCCGCGGGCCGGAGAAGGAGCCGCGGGTCGTGGTGGACATCGAGCCGGACGTGGTGGTGCGCGGCTCGCGCGGCCACCTCGCCCGGCTGGTGACGAACCTGCTCGACAACGCGCGCCGGCACGCCGAGACGGCGGTGACGGTCCGGGTACGGCCGGGTGACGGCGTGGCGGTGCTGGAGGTGCTCGACGACGGGCCGGGGATCCCGCCGGAGCACCGGGAGGCGGTGTTCGACCGGTTCACCCGGCTGGACGAGGCGCGGGCCAGGGACGACGGCGGCGCGGGCCTGGGTCTGCCCATCGCCCGTGACATCGCGGGGCTGCACGGCGGCACGCTGGTGGCGATCGACGGCGGCTTCCGCGCCACGCTCCCCGCGAGCACGTGACCGGGGCCGGCCCTGGTGGGACGGGCCGGTGCTAGGGAGACAGGTGGACCGGGCAGCCCGGCGCGTCCCCCGGCAGCAGCGTCCGGGCCAGCACCTCGCGCACGCGCTCCACCGGCGCCTCCACCACGCCCGACACCTCAGTGATCAGCCTCTTGTCCATGGTCGCCTCCTTCGGATACCCGCTCCATCAGTGATCGCTTGACCGTGTCCGGCCAGTCGAGTGCGCCGCTCTCCAGCCGCTCCAGCACGCCCCGCACCCAGGCCAGCTCGGCCGCCTGGACGGCCCGCTGGTAGTCGAGCTCCAGCGCGAGCACCTCCGGCAGGCCGTTGTCGGCCATGCCCGCCAGGTGCGCGTCGAGGCCGCCGACCGCCGCCTCCAGCGCGGCGGCGCGGTTGCGCAGCGCGCGCCGTGCCTCGGGCACCGGCAGCGCGCCGATCAGCGAGATCCCCGCGACGAGGACGCGGCGGTCGGGGTCGGGCCGTTCCAGCAGACGCCGCAGCCTCGTGGCCAGCTCCTGCCGCCCCTCACCGGTGATCTCGTAGACGGTCCGCTCGGGGCGGCGGCCCTCGCGCGCGGTGGCGGCGGGGACGATCAACTCGTCGCGTGCCAGCCGTTCGACCGCGTGGTACAGGCTCCTGGGCAGCCCGGTCACGTAGTCCTTGTGCGTGTCCACGATGAGGCGGTGCAGCTCGTAGGGGTGGCTGGGACGTACCGACAGCAGGGCGAGCACGGTCAGCCCGGCCAGGTCATGGCGCTGCGCCATGATGCCTCCTTCTATAGTGCAACTTGCACTATAGAAGGGGCCGCCGGGGCTGTCGAGGGTCCGCCGGAGGCGGACCCGTCAGGCGAGGTGGCCGTCGAGCTGCAGGAAGGCGCGCTCGATGATCTGCCGGGTGACATCCTCGGGGTACGGGAACTGCTTGACCAGGTCGCGCAGCCCCTCCACGTGCGCCCGCCGGGCCAGCGCGGCGACCGTCCCCAGCTCCGCCGCCTGCGCCTCGGCGAACGCGCGGTCCACCACCGCGCCGTGACCGGGCACGATCACCTCGCCGGGCAGCTCGGCCAGCATGGCGGCCGCCGTCTCCGGCCAGTCCAGCGGGTACGAGTCGCCGAACGCCGGGGGCGCCCCCTGCTCCACCAGGTCACCGGCGAACACCACCCCGGCGTCGGGCACGTACGTGACGATGTCGTTGCTGCTGTGGCCGAGCCCGAAGTGGCGCAGGTGGACGATCCGGCCGCCGATGTCGAGCGTCGCGGCGGTGGTGAACGTGTGGTCCGGCGGCACGATCTCCACCTCCTCCACCTCCTCGCGCCTGTCCTCCGGCACCCGGCCGGCGACTTTGGCGCGCTCCTCCGGCCCGTACCGCTCGATCTCCTCCGCGCACCTCACGTGGCCCCAGATCTCGGCGGGCACGAACGGCGCGTTGCCGAAGTAGTGGTCGAAGTGCGAGTGGCTGTTGACGACCGTCCACGGGCTGCCGGTGATCCGTCTGATCGCCTCGATCAGGTCGGCCGCCTCGCGGTGGGACATCCGCGTGTCGAGCACCAGGCAGTGCCCATCGCCGACCACCAACCCGACATTCATGTCGAACGACCGATGGCGCCGGACGTACACCCGGTCGCCGACCTCCCGCCATTGCTCTCTCATGGACGAAACCTTACTGACCAGAACATCTCAGCCCCTGAGGTAGGCGAGGACCGCCAGCACCCTGCGGTGGCCGTCGGCGGCCGGCGGCAGGTCCAGCTTGGTGAAGATGCCCGCGATGTGCTTGGCCACCGCCGCCTCCGTGACGAACAGCTCGCGGGCGATCGAGGCGTTGGAGCGGCCCTGGGCGATCAGCCCGAGCACCTCCTGCTCGCGGGGCGTGAGCCGCCGCAGCGGGTCGCGGCGCCGCCGCAGGAGCTGGCGCACCACCTCGGGATCGACGATCGTGCCCCCGGCGGCCACGCCGTCGAGCGCGTCCACGAACTCCCGCACGTCGCCGACGCGGTCCTTCAGCAGGTAGCCGATGCCGGCACCGCCCTCCGAGTCGAGCAGCTCGGCGGCGTACGTCTGCTCGACGTACTGGCTGAGCACGAGGACGGCCAGCTCCGGGCGCGCCCGGCGCAGCTCCAGGGCGGCGCGCAGGCCCTCGTCGGAGAAGCCGGGCGGCATGCGCACGTCGGTGACCACGGCGTCCGGCCGGTGCTCGGTGGCGGCCTCGATCAGGGAGGGCGCGTCACCGACGGCGGCGAGCACGGTGTGGCCGAACCGTTCGAGGAGGCCGGCCAGGCCCTCCCGGAGCAGGACGGCGTCCTCGGCTATCACTACGCGCACGGGATCTCCACTCGCACCATGGTCGGCCCGCCGGCCGGGCTGGAAACAGACAGCTTGCCACTCACGACGGCGAGCCGGTCGGCCAGGCCGGTCAGGCCGCTGCCGCGCTCCGGGTCGGCCCCGCCGCGGCCGTCGTCGTGGATCTCCACGACCAGCGTGCCGCCGTCGGCGCCGCCGGTGACGCGGGCCGCGCTCGCGCCGCTGTGCCGGGCGACGTTCGTGAGGGCCTCCGTGACGACGTAGTACGCGGTGACCTCCACGGCCGGGGGCAGCCGTTCCTCCAGCGTGAGCTCCACCTCGACCGGGACGGGCGAGCGGCCGGCGACGTCGCGGACGGCGGCGGGCAGTCCCCGGTCGGTGAGCACCTGGGAGTGCACGTCCCGGATGAGCGCCCGCAGCTCGGCCAGCACCTGCTTCGCCTCGTCGTGCGCCCGCGCCACCAGCCGTCCGGCCGGGGTGTCGTCGGGCAGGTCCAGCCGGGCGATGCCGAGGCTCATCGTCAGCGCCACCAGCCGCTGCTGGGCGCCGTCATGCAGGTCACGCTCGATCCTGCGCCGCTCGGTCTCGAACGCGTCCACGAGCCGGGCCCGCGACCGGAGCACCTCGCTCAGCTCCGCGGCCTGCGGGGCGAGGATCGCCCGGGTCATGGCGCCCCTCGCCCCGGCCCAGGCGGTGAGCGTGTACGCGGCGACGGGCACCAGGAGCACCCCGAGGCCCGAGACCGCGAGCCCGACGGGGACGCTGACGGTGGGCTGCACGACCGGCGTCAGGATCAGCAGCACGACCCCGACCGTGGCGAACAGCGCCATGACCACGTCCATCCACCACAGCACCAGCACCGTCACCCCGCCCAGCGTCGCCTCCCGGCGCGGCCCGCCGGGCGTGACGGGCAGCGGCACGTCGTCCACCAGCCGCAGCCGCCACCGCTCGTAGCGCGCGACCACGGGGGTGAGCAGAGCGACCACCGCCACGCCCGCGACCGCGACGGCCGGGGAGGACGTCACCGCCACCCCGGCCACGACGCCCATGACGGGCAGGCCGGGCACGACCGCGGCCAGCAGGTAGGCCAGCGAACGCCACGGCCAGGCCGACCTCAGGAAGGGGATCGGCCGCTGGGCGAGGGCTTCCGGCGCGGTCCTGACGAGCATCCCGCGACACTATCCGCGCGCGGCACCGGGAGTCGGTAGTGCCAGGTAGACCTTTTTGCCCGCCTTCGTACCGGGACGTGGCAGGATCTTCTCGCAGACCAGGACCGGCTCAGGGGGGCGGATGGACAGGATCTTGCGCGTGGACCAGCGGTCTCTGCTGACCGCACGCGCGGACACGGAGGACGTGGAGGGCCGGCTGGAGCCGGTCGTGCGGCGGGCAGTCGGCGCGGTCTCCGGGTCGCGGCCGGTGGACCGGGAGCAGCCCGGCGCCGAGTTCGACGCGGAGTACGCGGTCTTCGCCGAGCGGGCCGCGACGGCCTTCGAGACGACTCTGCGAGAGGTCGGCGAGCATGCCCGCAGGCTCCGCGAGGCCGCCCGCACCCACGCCGGGGCCGCGCGGGTCAACGAGGACCTGGCCCGTCACCTCACCGGCGACCGGCACGTCTCCGCCACGGAAGGCTGACCGGGCATGGGATGGGAGCTGCCGGCCCAGCTCAGGCCGGTCCACAAGCTGGTCGAGGGCGACTCGCCATGGCCTGATCCCGACGAGGACGACCGCCTGCTGCGCGCGCTCGCCTTGCTGGACCTGGCCGACGGGCTGAGGGGTGCGGCCGCCGAGCTCGACGCCGCCCACGAGGAGGTCCTGCGGGCCAATGAGGGGCGCGACGTCGACGCGTACAAGGAGAAGTGGGAGTCCGCGCAGGGAGCGCGGCAGCGGCTGCTGGACGGCGCGTCTGCGGCCGAGCTGGCGGCCCTGGGGACGGTGCTGACGGTGGTCCTCAGGGTCGTGTGGAAGGCCATGGTCGTCTGGATGCTGACCATGCTGCTCGTCGCGTTCGCGAAGGCGGTCGCCGCGACCCCCGCCGGCGGCTTCTGGCTGACGTTGCGGGTGTACGTCACCCGGCGCGCCTTCCGTACGATGCTCGCCGAGATCAGGAAGAACATCGGCGTGGTGATCGCCCAAACGCTCCGGGTGGCCATGAAGCTCCTGCTGGGCAGCGGCGCCGTACCGGTGACGCTGACCGGCGTCGCGGCGTATCTGGCCGGCACGACGTCCTCGTGGATGAAGACGGACGACGACGCGCGCCGCGAGGTGGAGCGGGTGCTCGGCGAGACCCCGTCGGGCCGCGCCGCGCTGGCCTGGGCGCGCGAGCACGGCGTGACCATCCTCTACCAGCGCGGCACTGAGCAGAACGAGTCGATCCTCGGCCGCTACGACGGCGACTACAACGTCATCGAGATCTACCTGCGCGACGGCTACACCCCGGAGCAACTGGCGTCCACGCTGGTGCACGAGGTCAACCACGCCCGGCACCGGCACACCCCCGACCCGACCGGGATGAGCCGCGACGCCTACACCGAGGCGGCCATCCGCGAGGAGGCGCAGGGCAACATCCAGGCGTACCGGTTCTCCGAGGAGCTGGAGCGGGCCCGCGGCCGGGACGTGGCGGACATGTACGAAGGCGCCTACGAGTCCGCCTACGACAAGGCCGTCGCGGACGCCAGAACCGCGAGGTCCGAGGCGGGCGGGGCTCCGCTCACGGCGGCGGAGGAGCGCCGGATCGGTGAGCGGGCCGCCGCGGAGGCGATGTACGACTTGCTGAAGAACACCAGCTACAACGAGAACTATCGGGAGGACTGGGACGCCCAGCGAAGCCCGGCACGGAGGATATGGAACCACATCATCGACTGACCGCGTCCCGCTCGACGGCGGGCAGGGCGGTCAGGACGGGCGTGGAGTCGTCCGGTGGCGGCGGCACCGGGTCCGGGCGGTCCACGGCCTGCAGGGTCAGGGCGCCCGCGGCCAGGACGACCAGGCAGACCGCCACGATCAGCACCCGGCGCCGCAGCCGGGAGCCCGGGGCGAAGGCCAGCCGGAGCCGCCATCCCAGCCCCGGCGGTTTCAGGCGCACGCCGGCCGTCAGGCGGGCGAACGCCGCGTCGACGTCCAGCTCGGGCTGGTCCTCAGGCGGGTTCACAAGACAGCGATCTTAAAACACTACAAACACCACCAAGCGCTTTCTCGATCACATATTGATCACGCGCTCGATTTCCATGCGGGGGCGCGGGATTTCGGTCCGGAATTCGGCGGCGGCGCCGTTCAGGAGTGATGTACGGCGTGGCTCGCTTTTCCACCGCGAACGCCCGACATAATGAGGTGATCGCCTGGTCGTGAACGCCCGTCGGGAGGAATCCATGCGTTCCGTCGCGGGAATGGGAGCCGTCGCCGTTCTCGTGATGAGCCCGGCCACCGCGACCGCTCTCCCTCGTCCGCCCCTCGCGCGTCCGCCCGTCTCCACGGCCACCGTCCGCGGCCCCGTGCCGGACGACTGGAAGAAACGCACGTCCCTGCGGATACTGCCGCCGTGGCCGCGCCAGAACGACGTCGTGCGCGTCTTCGTCCACTGCCCCGTCAAGGCCGACCACGCGCTCATCGGGTCCACCGCGTTCACGTTGAAGGGCTCGCGGCGGATCTACCGCGAGGTGGGGCTGGGCCTGTCCGACCGAGGGCTCGGCCGGCGTTCCGTCGGCATCTCCTACTACGCCTTCCCGGGCGACCACCTCGCGCACCTCAGGTGCGTCAAGGTCACGATCGACGAGCACACGCGCATCCGGAAGGTGCGGCTGATCAGCCGCTTCACCGTGCCGCTGGTGGTACGCCCGTTCCGGCTCGGCCGCTTCTTCTGACCCGTTCTTCAGGCCCGGCCGTGTCCTCCGGTCACCAGGTGAGGTGAAGGGCCTCCGGGGAGCGGTGGATGAGGGTGGGGGCCATGGTGACGTCGGTGCGGGCCAGGCGCAGGCCCGGGAGCTCGCGGACCAGGAGCTCCAGCGTGATCCGGACCTGCTCCCTGGCGAGGTGGGAGCCCGGACAGCCGTGCGGGCCGTGGCCGAAGGACAGGTGACGTGCGGCCGGGCGGGCGATGTCGAACGTGTCCGGGTGGGTGTCCGGGTCTGCGTCGCGGCCCGCCGAGGCGAACGACACGAACACCACGTCGTCCCGGTGCAGCTCCGTCCCGCCGATCGTCACGTCCTCGGTGACCGTACGGCGGAAGCCCTGGACCGGCGCGTCGAACCTGACCGCCTCCTCGACGGCGGCCGGGACGAGGTCCGGCCGCTCGCACAGCAGCTCCCACTGGCGGCGGTCGCGCAGCAGGTCGAGCACGACCGTGCCGAGCAGCGCGGTGGTGGTGAGGTGGCCGGCGAGCAGCAGGTTCTGGACGTTGGAGACGATCTCCTTGCGCTGGTCGAGCGTCAGCTCCCCGGAGCCGGGGGCCAGGTCGCGGACCATCTCGGTGATCAGGTCGTCCCGCGGGTCGGTCCGGCGCGCGCGGGCGTAGCCGTCGAGGAGGCGCTGGAGGGTCACCACGTCCCTGGCCGCCTCGACCTGCTCGTCCTCCGTCAGCCCGGCGAACACCAGCTCCTCCGCCTGGCGCCCGCCGTGGACGGCGCCCGGCGTGTCGGCCGGGTCGAGACCCATGAGGTGGCCGATCACGGCGGCGGGCAGCGGCCTGGCGTAGGCGTCCATCCACTCCACCCGGCCGGCGCCGGCGAACCCGGCGACGAGCGCCTCGGCCCGTTCGGTGACGAACGGCAGGGCGGCGGCGACCCGCGCCGGGGACAGGCCGCGGGTGAGCGGCCTTCGCAGCCGCCGGTGCGCCTCGCCGTCGGCCGTGAGCACCGCCCGCGCCCCGCCGTACCCCTGGGCCATCTCCGACACGGCGCGCCCGCCGGGCACGACGTCGGGCCGCAGCGCGCCCGACGACGAGAACTGTCCGGGCCTGCTCAGCACCTCCCGGACGTCCTCACGCCTGCTGACCAGCCAGGCGTCCAGGTCGGGCACGAACGTCAGGCCGGGCGTACGGCGGGCCTCGGCGTACACGGGGTACGGGTCCCGGTAGAACCGGTGCAAACGCTGCAAGCGCGCTAAGGCGTCGGGGTCCACGTACCCATCGTGACATCGCGGGGTCTCAGAAGAGAGTCAGCGGCTCGGTCCCGGTGGTGTCGGACGGTGACATGGGCTCGGGCAGCGGCTCCAGCTCGGGCACCAGGGCGCGGACCTCGTCGTGGAAGCGGCGGGCCAGGGACAGCGCCTCGGCGTTGTCCGGGGTGTGGACGAAGACCGTCGGCGAGCGGCCCTCACGCAGCCACTCCACGACCGTGCCCACCCACGGCCGCCAGCCCTCGACCGTGCGGGTGATGTCGTCCCGGCCGAGGTAGCGGACGATCGGACGGTCGGTGAGGGCCGTGGCGCGGCGGGGCACGCGCGGCTTCCTCGTCCAGGCCTCACGCTCGGCGTCGCTGGTGGGCGGGCTGTCGAAGAACGCGACGGTGTCGAACGGTATCCACTCGGCGCCGATGCGGCCGAGCACCGACTCCAGCGCGCGGGCGGCCCGTACGTCCTCGAAGAACGCGCGGTGCCGCACCTCGACGGCGTACCGGTGCTCCTCGGGGAGCCGCTGGAGGAACGCGGCGAGCGTGCCGAGGTCGTTCGGGCCGAACGAGCCGGGCAACTGGACCCACAGGGCGTGCGCGCGGGGCCCGAGCGGCTCGATCGCGTCCAGGAAGGCCCGCAGCTCCTCGCCGGCGCCGGTGAGGCGGCGCTCGTGGGTGATCGGCTTGGGCAACTTGACCACGAACCGGAAGCCGGGATCGGTCTGCGCCGCCCACGACTCCACCGTGCTCCTCGCGGGCGTGGCGTAGAAGGTGGTGTTGCCCTCCACCGCGTCGCACCAGGTGGCGTAGGCCCGCAGGCGCTCGGTGGGGGGCAGGGGGTGCGGCAGGAAGCGTCCCTGCCACGGCGCGTGAGTCCACATGGCGCATCCCACATGAAGCCGCATGACCACGACGCTACCCGCCCGCGGCTGCGGGGATGTCAGGCGACGCCGGTCTGGAGGGTGGCGCCGATGGAGCGGGCGAGGTCCGCGGGGAGGGGGTACGGGCGCTCCGCGGGCAGCAGGTCTGTGATGTCCCGGCCGTCGCGCAGGGCCCGCCGCAGGTCGTGAACGCGGCCGGTCACGTCGGTGATCGCGAGGGTCCACTCGTCGACGTAGCGGGTGACCGCCTCGCCGGACAGGCCGACCTGGATCGACCGGTACGGCAGGGCGTTGTGGTGCGGGTCGCGTTCGGGGTCCCACTGGATCCGGACCGGGCTGGCGCGCAGCCGGGCCTTCCACTCCGCCGCGTCGGCCTCACCGCCGGGACGGCCGCCGGAGTGGCCTTCGGGATGGCTCAGGCAGGCGTGCTCCAGCGCCCACGCGAACCCCTCCCGCGTGATGTCGACGGCGAGGACCCTCGTCTGGCCGGGCTTGGCGGCCCAGCCGCAGCGGTACATCATCCACAGGAAGGACGGCTTGATCCAGGTCATCCGCTCGCGCTTGAACGGGGGCACGAAGCGCTGCGCGGCGACGGCCGGATCGGCGATGGCGGGGTCGTAGGCCTGGTAGACGGTGATGGACTCGTCGGTGAAGGCGGCACGGATCTGCCGGTACGGGACGTTCATCCTGGTGATGGTGCAGAACCGCCCACCTGCCCGGCAACCGGATTACGCGTCCGCGGGGACCTCTTTGTGGCCCTGGAAGAAGCGGAGTATGCGCTGGACGCCGTCCGGCGACCACATCATCTCCATGATCCTCTGGCCCTCCCGTGCGGCGGCGGCGGTGCGCTCGAACATCTCCTTCTCGTAGCGGGCGACGGCGGCGGCCTGGTCGTCCGGGTCGGCGGCCAGGGCCAGGGCGAGCAGGGTCGCGTCGAGCATGGCCATGTTCGCGCCCTCGCCGGCCGACCGCATCAGGTGGGCCGCGTCGCCGACGAGCGTGACACCGGGGGTGGTGGGCCAGGTCAGGCCGATGGGCAGCATGGTCATCGGACGCGGGATGACGGTGTCGTCGCAGGCCCGGATGAGGGCGAGGTGCTGCGGCGCCCAGCCGGCGAGCAGCTCCTCCAGGGCGGCGCGGGTGCGCGCGGGGTCGTCGAAGGGGATTCCGCAGGTGGCCAGCCAGTCGGCGGGCGTGCACAGGGAGAGGTAGACACGGACGCGGCCGTCGCCGTTGCGCTGGGCAGACAGGGACTTGTCCGGGCCGATGGCCCAGTAGGTGCCGCGTCCGACCATGGCGGCGAGCTCGGGGTGGGTGCGATCGATGTCGGGGATGCCCAGCTCCACCGTGTTCACGCCGGTGTGGAACGGCTGGGCGTCGGTCAGCAGCGGCCGTACCCGGGAGCCGGCGCCGTCCGCGCCCACGAGCAGGTCACAGGTGGCGCTGGTGCCGTCGGCGAAGTGGAGGGTGTGGCCGCCCCCCGGCAGGGGGGTGGCGTGCCGGAACGCGCGTCCCCACACGACGGCGTGCTCCGGGAGCGAGTCGAGCAGGACGTCGCGCAGGTCGGCGCGGTCGACCTCGGGACGGGCGAGCGGGGCGTCGTCGGGGGTGTCCTCCTGGAGGAGCAGGGTGCCGGTGTGGTCGAGCAGCCGCATGTCCTGCCCCTCGCGGCGGGCGATGGCCCGGAACTCCGCCTCCAGGCCGGCCTCCCGCATGGCCCGTTGGCCGCTCTCCGTGTGCAGGTCGAGCATGCCGCCCTGGCCGCGGGCGGCACGTGACGGCTCGCGCTCGTACACGACGGCGTCGATGCCGTGGACGCGCAGGACGCGGGCCAGGGTGAGTCCGCCGGGACCCGCTCCGATGACGGCGATGCGCTGGTGGTCGCCCATGGGTCATTTCCTCTCTGCGATACGCCGTATGTCGTCGATACACTGTATCGATCGATGTGCTGTATCCTAACCACGTACGGACAGGCCTGCGCAAGGGAGGAAGCGCGATGGCGGCGCGACGAGAGGCCGGGGAGGGCGAGCCGACGCTGGTGTGGGAGCGGCCCGAGCCGCCGACCAGGCCCGTCCCGACCCCCCTGAGCAGGGACGGGATCGTGCGGGCCGCGATCGCGCTGGCCGACGCCGACGGGCTGGAGGCGGTGTCGCTGCGCAAGGTCGCCGCCGCGCTCGACGCGGGCCCGATGCGGCTGTACGGCTACCTGTCCAACAAGGACGAGCTGCTGGACCTCATGGTGGACGCCGTGTACGGCGAGATGCCACGGCCCGCCCGCACCGGCGACGACTGGCGCGGCGCCCTGCGGTCCCTCGCCCACGGCATGAGGCGGACAGCCCTGCGGCACGATTGGTTCGCCGACCTGCTCGGCGGACGGCCGCGCCTCGGCCCCAACGCGCTGGCCCACCTGGAGGCGTCATTGGCCGCCGTGGACGGCGCGCCCGGCTTCGACCACATCGACACGGTGGCGCACGCCGTCGAGACGGTGCGCGTCTACCTGTTCGGAGCGATCAGGACCCACGTCGCCGAGCTGCGCGCCGAGCGGGACACGGGCCTGGACGAGCGGCAGTGGCAGGTCGCCTCCGGGCCGTACCTCACCCGGATGCTGGCCACCGGCCGCTACCCCACGCTGGCCCGCTGGGTCCACGACGCCACCCACATCGACGCGGACGCGACCTTCGACGCCGGCCTCGCGTGCGTCCTGGACGGCATCGCCGCCCGCCTCCGCCGCTGAGGTCCCCCGTGGAACGCGGATGCCCCCGGCTCCGGAGAGCCGGGGGATGCTCGCTCAGGGACGGCGACGACGCTGAGCACCGCTTGGAGGACGCCCTGACCCGTGCCGGTCGCCGCCCATGGACGTGGGCATAGACGACGAGGGAACTCCGGCGCGGTCTCGAACCAACGGTCGTGCGGCGGCATCCAACAAGATCTCAGCAGCAGAAGGGGATCATGTGACCATCCGGTTGAGCGGGACCTTCGGGGCAGGCGGCCATGTCACCGTGGATGGGCCTCTCGCTGGGCGCCGGAGCAGCATGCCCTCGCAGCCGTGAGCGTGTCCCGGGCATGATGATCCGCAAACGTGCCCCACGCTCCACGCAGCGAGTCGACGTGACCCGCCTTCCCGAAGACGTCGTGGCCCTCATCGACGCCCTCGAGCCTGGCGAGAGCCTGGTCCTCACGCGTGACGGCGCGTCGATCGCGACGATCTCCAGCACCATTGACGTGGTCCAAGGCGCCATCGTCGATCGCGACGCGCCGGACAAGGCCGACAAGCAAGCACCGGTCGACCACGAGAGCGTGACGGTCGTGGCCACCGCGATGGAGCTGTCGACCGCGGCTCGGGTCGCGCTGTCCACCCAGCTCGGAGCGGACTACGTAGTGCTCGACATGCATGCGGCTCCCGCGACGACCGATGTGCTGCTGGTCCCTCCAGGCAGCCCGCAGTTGATCGGAGGGCTCCGATCGATGTTCCCGAAAGCTCGCGTCATCGTCACCGAGATCGAGGACCACGAACTCGGAGTTCAGTACTACGGCCCGGTCCGGCGACTGCTCGACGCCGGCGCTGACGCGTATCTGCCTCCGGCGACCCTCCCGCTCCTGGCCAGGCAGCTTGACCACACGCTGAGTCAAGGGCGCGAGATCGCCGGCGGGGGCACGACACCACTGCAGATCGCACCGGTCGTGGAGCCGGCGGATCCAGACGAAGGCCATAGGAGTTCCGGGCCGTCGTGAGTGGCGGTACCTGCACCAGGACTCGAACCTGGGACCTCCGCATTATGAGTGCGGCGCTCTCGCCGACTGAGCTATGCAGGCGCTGGCGAGATCAACTGTCCCAGCAACGAACCTCCGAAAGCCACCCGTTTTAGGAGGTGGGCTCCCGTAGCTCCTTAGGACGCGTGGGTGCTCGGGCGCGAGCTCGCCAAGGGCGGCGACGATCCGGCGGTACGGCTACGGGCCTACGAGCAGGCCCGCTACCCGCGCATCTCCCTGGTGTCCCGGCTGGCCAGGCGCAACCCCGCGAACTGGCGCATCCCACCGCTGCTCGGCCGCCTGGCTCCTGAGACGTCCCAGACCACCATGCTCGCCCACTACGGCAACCGCCTCAGCGAGCCCGCCTGACCGCGCCTGTTCGCGGGGTCAGCGGCAGGTGCGGAGCATGTTGAGCAGGGCCACCTTCTCGCTCCGGGTCACGAACAGCCGGTAGTGGTGCTTCACGGTGATCCACGAGGTCGCGTAGCGGCACCAGTAGGCGCGACGCTGCGGCCGCCAGCT
This sequence comes from Nonomuraea sp. NPDC050733, assembly GCF_040654215.1. NCBI lineage: Bacteria > Bacillati > Actinomycetota > Actinomycetes > Streptosporangiales > Streptosporangiaceae > Nonomuraea > Nonomuraea sp. NPDC050733. Next base: position 105,826 of record NZ_JBFAHO010000025.1, read on the forward strand.
CTGCGGCCCCTGCCCGCCCTTGGCGATGTTGGCCGAGTGGCTGACCGTGACGAGCTCCGGCCGGATGAGGTCGTTGGCGAAGGCCCGCCGCCGCGCCTCGCTCCACCTGCGGGCCCCGGAGCGCCAGGCGTACGCGAGCGGCACGACGTGGTCGACGTCGACCTGCCGCTCGCTCTTCAGCCGCTTCCCGTCGTACGGGCTGTACCAGACGCCCCTGACCGGGTGGCAGGCCGCGTTCTTGCGCACCCGGCGACCGTCGCGCGCCAGGACCACCTCACGCACGTCGCACCTGCCCCTGTGGTGGGTCCAGCGCGGCTGGAACCGCCGGTGGCTGTAGCCACGGAGGGATAACGGCCGGGCGACCTTCAGGTGGGCCAGCATGCCGCGGGCCAGCGCACCGGCCTCGGCCTGCGATCGCTTACGCGGGGTGGCTGCCGCCGGCGGGGTGGCGATGACGGCGGCGATCGGCAGGGCCACGAGGGTGAGTACGGCGACTTGGACTGCCCGGCGCAAGTAGATCATGTTCCACCCATACCAGGGATCCGTTGCCTGCGGCAGCGATACTCGACGCACGAAAGAGTGAGGTGAGCGTCTCCCGCCCACGCACTTCTTGATCGTTCCGGATAGGCTCCGGACATGAGGGTCCGCCGCTCCCGGTTCGGGAGAATCGTCGCCGGAGCGGCCGGAACGGCCCTTCTCCTGGGCGGGCTCGCGTACACGACCTTGGGGACGTCCACCGGTCCGGGGTGCGGCGCCACGGAGGCAGGCATCGTCCCGGTGCTGGCCGCGCAGAAGATCCTCACCACTCATCCGGACGGCGCCGTCGTCCGGGACCGCCACGCCGGGTGCTTCGCGGACGACCCGTTCCCGTACGCGGGCAGGTCCTACGAGTTCCCGGGGACCCGCGAGGAGTACACCTCCTTCTACGACACCGCAGCCAGGACGGACGGATGGCGGCCCGTCGTCGGTGACGAGTCCTCCCAGGACGTCTGCTACACCAAGCGGATCGGCGAGACCACGGCCTTCCTCTCGCTGGGAGGGCACAGCATGGACGGTGTCCCGGGATACGGCATCGACATCTCCGCCTCCTCCGGCGAGACCCCGGAGAACGGCGGCCTCCTGTGCTGACGGCCTGCCTTCGTCGGTGACAGATCGCACAACCGAAGCGGCAACGGTCGGAACGGGCAACTTCGGCGGAAAGCGATGCGTCTAACCCGTCCGTGAAGCCCTTGACCGGCTCGGATCCGCAGCGGATCGGTGACTACTGGCTGGCCGGGCGGCTGGGTGCCGGCGGCCAAGGCGTGGTCTACGACGCATATCGGGAGGACGGCGGACGGGTCGCGCTGAAGGTGCTGCACGCCGCCGACCGGGACCGGCTGGAGCGCGAGGCGACCGCGGCTCAGCGTGTCGCCTCGTTCTGCACGGCCCGCGTGCTGGACGTCGAGCTGGCCGGCGACAAGCCGTACATCGTCTCCGAGTACGTCCCCGGGCCCAGCCTGCGCTCCGCGGGGAAGATCTTCGCGGGCGACGACCTGTACCGCCTGGCCACCGCGATCGTCACCGCGCTGACCGCCATCCACGAGGCGGGCGTGGTGCACCGTGACCTGAAACCGGACAATGTGCTGCTCGGACCGGACGGGCCACGGGTCATCGACTTCGGTGTCGCCAGTCTGATCGACATGTCGACGACCGGCGGGGTGGCGGGGACGCCCACGTACATGGCGCCCGAGGTCTTCACCGGGCAGCGGGCGGGCACGGCTGGCGACGTGTTCGCGTGGGGCGCGATCATGGTGTTCGCCGCCACGGGGCAGGATCCGTTCAGGGCCGACAATCTGGGCAGCGTGCTGCACCGGGTGCTCTCCTCGCATCCCGACCTGACGGCGATGCCGCCGCGGCTGCGCCCGCTGGTCGAGGCGGCCCTGGACAAGGACCCCGCGGCGCGGCCTGCCGCCCGTGACCTGCTGCTCGCCCTGGTCAGCGGCGACGGCTCGGACACGCGCGGGCTTCTGCGGCAGGGCAGCCGCGCCGCCGGCGGCCTGCACGTACCGCACGAGGGGGACCCTGCGCTGGGGACGCTGGCCGAGGACGCCTACGGCACACTCGGGCCCGAGGAGCGCGAGCTCGCGGCGACGGTGTTCCTCAGGCTCGTCGCGGTGACGGAGGACGGGCAGGAGACCGGCCGGTGGGCTGCGCTCGGCGAGCTGTTCGACGGGCGCACGGAGCAGGAGGCGGCGGCCGTCGCGCGGATCCTGCGAGTCTTCTCCTACGTGGTGGCCGAGCGGGACGGGGCGGTGGCGCTGTCGCGTCCGGCGCTCCTGCGGGCCTGGCCGAGGCTGCGGCTCTGGGTAGACGCGGAGCGGGACGGGCTGGCCGTACTGACGAGGATCAGCACGGCGGCGAGGCGGTGGGACGAGCACGGCAGGAAGGACGCCGACCTGCCGCAGGGCACGCAGTTGGAGCAGGCGCTCACCTGGGCGGCGACCGGCCGCCGCCACGTGACGCTGACCCCGCTCGAGCGCGACTACCTGCGGGCGGCCACTGAGCTGACGAGGAGGCGCGGACGCCGCAGAGCGCTCACCATCGCGGCGCTGGCGGCGCTGCTCGTGGTGTCGCTGGTGGCGGGCGGCCTGGCCGTACGGCAGGGCCAGGAGACGGCGCGGCAACGTGACGAGGCCACGGCGCGGCGGGTGGCGCTGGAGGCGAACGGCATGCGGTCCGCCGACCCCGTGGCGGCGATGCTGCTCAGCGTGGCGGCCTGGCGGCTGCACGACGACGTCGACACGCGGGGCAGCCTGGCGCTGGCCAGGTGGCAGCGGGAGGTCGCGGTGTTCGACGACTCCTGGGCCGATCCTCAGGAGACGCGGGCGATCGGGAGCGGCGGCGGTGCCGTGGCCCTGGTCGGGCCGTCCGGGGTGCGCCTCCTCGATCCGCGTACCGGAAGGCGGATCGGCGGCTGGGCGTCCCAGGAGTTCCGGCAGGTGACGGTCTACAGCGCGTCGCTGAACCGTACCGGCAGGTTGCTGGCGGTGGTCACCGACCAGAGCGTGACCGTGTGGGACACCCGGACGGGACGCCGGATCCAGGAGATGCGTGACCCCGAGCTGTATCTCGGGATCGGCACGTTCTCCTTCACCGAGCAGGAGTCGACCCTGGTGTACTCCTTCAGCGGACGGAAGACCGTCCATCTCTGGGACGTCGTACGGAACCGGCGCTCCGAGCAGGCGGCACAAGGCTGCGCGGTCAGCCCGGACGGCACGACGCGGGCCTGCGCCGACAAGGAGGGCGCCCTTCGCCTGTACGACGTGGCGAGCGGGAAACGGCGGGCGGAGGGAGAGTGGCAGCCGATCACGACGCGGCCGGCGCTGCGTTTCAGCCCCGACGGCAGCCACGTGGCGGGTTTCACCGGCAGGACGGTGCTCGCCTGGCGGGTGGCCGACCGGCGGCAGGTGCTGGAGTACAAGGCCGACAGCGACGTGGTGGACGTGCGCGCCGACAAGGACGGGCACACGCTGTGGGTGCTCGCCGAAGACAGCCTCCTGGCACTCGACCTGCGTCCCGTGGAGCCGGTGTCCTCCGTGGGAGAGCGCGGCACGGACACGGTGCTGAGCCCGGACGGCCACGTCGCCGCCGTCCTCGCCGAGGACCGGCCGGTCACGCTCTGGGACGTACGCGCCCGCAGGCCGGCGGCTCGGCTCGGGACGCGTGACACGTCGGCCGTCTTCGACCCGGCGGGCAGGACCCTGGTGACCAGCGGCCGGACCCTCCAGGGATGGGACGTCGCCACCGGCAGGCGACTCTGGAGCGTGCCGCTCAATCTGGACCTGAGTCCCGGTGCGGTGACGTTCAGCCCGGACGGCGCACGCCTCGCCATCGGCCAGACGCCCTACGGTGACCATGTCGCCGGCATGCCGGTCTCGGGCGAGCTGCTCGTGGTCGACGCCCGCACGGGTGCGAAGATCATGACCTCCGCCAGCCACACGGAGAGCGCGGTGTTCTCGATGGACGGCAGGCGTCTGTTCACCGGCGACGGGGAGATCATCGATCTGGGAACCGGCAGGAGAACACCTGTGGCGATGCGCGCCCGGACGATGAGCCACGACGGCACGATCGCCGCCGATATCCCCTACGGCCGCATCCAGCTCTGGCGTGACGGCCGCCTCCAGCGGACATTACTCCGCGGCGACCGGGACGCCGGGCTCGACCGGCTGGTCTTCGACGCCGCGGGCCGTCTCCTGGCCGCCGCAGACGAGGGCGGCACCGTGCAGGTGTGGGACGTGGCGGCGCGCAGACGAATGGGGGGCGCGTTCCTGCTGCGGGGGGCGGACATCACGTCGCTGGCGTTCGCCGGGTCCAGCCTGTACGTGGCCGACGCCGCCGGCCGGATCTTCGAGATCACCGTGAGTCCGGCGCGGTGGGCGGCGGCCACCTGCGCACGCGCCGGACGCACTCTCACCTGGGCCGAGTGGCGGCAGTACTTCGGGGATCTGCCGTACCGGGACGTCTGCCCGAATAAGACACAGCCGAATCCATGATTTTTGGCGTGCCTGACGGCATACTGGCTCATGATCGCTCGTCGCCGGCGGCCGGCCCGGCCCCGACAACCAGCGAGAAAAGCCGCAAAATTTCATTTCAACAAAGATTGATGAAGAGAACTTTCAGCGATACCTTCTGATCGACCTTCTGGGCGCCCAACCGTATCCCCTCAATACGAAGCACCTGTTCAGAGAGGTGAACATGCCCACACCCCCCAGGCCGGCATGGCCCAAGACCCTCATATCCGCGATCCCCGTCCTGCTCGTCGGCCTCACGGCCGTCCTTCTTCCCCAGGCCGCGTCGGCGCAGAGCAGCAGTGCCATGGCCGTCTCCCACAAGAGCCCGTTCAACTGCGGGAAGACCTTCTACGCCAACAACTGGACCGGGACCCCCGCGCACAACCCCTCGGGCTCCATCGACTGGCAGGACTACGGCAGCGACGACATCAACGGCGAGACGGTGCGTGCCACCGCCGCCGGCACCGCCTACTTCTACAACGCGGGCAGCACGAGCTACGGCCAGTGGGTGGAGATCCGTCACGGTGACGGCACCAGGACCCGCTACGCCCACCTCGCGAGCATGGTGCGCTCGGCCGGCGGCTCGATGACCGTCAGCCAGGGCACCGTGATCGGCACGGTCGGCTCGACCGGCGGCTCCAACGCCCCGCACCTGCACTACGAGCAGCGGACCTCCGGCGGTGCGATGGACACCAGCCCGACCGTCGAGGGCGTGACCGTGTCCCTGGGCCAGAAGAAGGCCATCACCAGCACCAACTCCTGCAGCAGCAGCGGCAACCCGCACACCCCCGAGGAGGTCTGCGGCAGCGGTTACTCGGTCATCGACTCGGCGGCGCTCACCGGTGGCCGCGCGTACCTGCTCTTCAACTCGGGCAACGGCTACAACTGCGTCGTCACGCTGAAGACGACGAACCTCAGCTCCTCGACGTCGATGTCGGCGTTCCTTGAGCCGGAGGGATCGACCAGGACGACCGACTCGGGCAGCTACCAGTACTACGCGGGCCCCGTGAAGCGGTCCGCGCCCGGGAAGTGCGTCAAGTGGGGCGGCTCGATCGGCAGCAGCACGTACACGAGCGGGTTCGAGCACTGCGACTGACCGGCCGGCAGGCATGAGGTGATCGGTCGCCGGAGGAGCCTCGCGAGCGCTCCGCCGGCGACCGATCCCGTACGAGAGCTATCGCCGCCCAGAAGGCTTGCGGAACTGCTCGACCATGGCCGCGTAGCCGCTGCCACCGTGCCCGTCGGCCACCGCCCGGCCGGTCAGGGCCTTGATGAGCTTCGGAAGCTCGGTGTCGACCCCGAGGTGCTCGCTCTCGTGGACGAGGTGCTCCATCGCGGCCAGGTGGGTGTCGATGGTGGAGTCCAGGACCGGGTACGCGCCGTCGTCGATCTGCCGCGCGTAGGCGGGCAGCCAGCCGGTCACCGTCTCGATCCCCTTGACCGCGATCGGGGTGAACGCCGTGGCGTCCACACCGGCGGCGCCGAGCAGGGCGGCGCCGTGCAGGTAGCCGTTCAGGACGTTCCACATGAGGCCCACCACGGCCATCTCGTGCAGCGACGACAGGGTGTGGTCGTCCCCGAGATGCGTCGTCCCCGCGCCCAGGCTCCGCAGGGCCGGCTCGTACAGGTCGAAGGCCGGCCGGGGCCCGCTGTAGACGATGACGGCGTCCGCCCCGATGGCCGGAGGGGTGGCCATGATGGCGCCGTCGAGGAACGCGCCGCCGCGCCGCGCCACCCACTCGGCGATCTCGCGGGCCCCCTGCGACGTCCCCGAGGTCAGATTCACCAGGACCCGGCCGCCGAGATCCTCGCCCGCCTGGTCGAGCAGCTCCCGCACGGCCTCGTGGTCCGACACGCAGACGACCACGAGCGGGGCGGCCGCGACGGCGTCGGCGACCGAGCCGGCGAGCCTCGCCCCCTGAGCTACCAGGTGATCGGCCTTCTCCGCCGTACGGTTCCACACGGTCGTGGGGTGTCCGTCGCGCAGGAACGCTCCGGCCAGCGCCTGCCCCATCAGACCGAGGCCGAGGACCGTCACGGGAGTGTGACCGGCATCGCGATTCTGCATCATGCGCTCCCTGAGAGTGGGTTGGTCGTCATGGCAGAATCCTCAACGTTCATATCGATATGAAGGTCAAGGGGGAGCGGGCGTGCTGATCGGGGAGCTGAGCCGGCGGACCGGCGTCCACACACATCAGCTGCGTTACTACGAGGCCCAGGGCCTGCTCGAACCTGGCCGCGGCGCCAACGGCTACCGCGAGTACGCCGACGACGCCATCCTGACCGTGACCCAGATCCGGAGGCTGCTCGAAGCCGGACTGTCGACCCAGGAGATCGAGTACCTGCTGCCCTGCGCCACCGGCGCGGCCCCCGACCTCGTTCCCTGCCCCGAGCTCCTGGACATGCTCCAGGCACGCCTGGGAGCGCTGGACGACCACATCGACACGCTCGTCCGGACCCGTGAGGTCCTCCAGGACTACATCGAGGTCACCAAGCGCAGCTCCTCGGTGGCGTAGGCGCGTATCAGCGGCGCGTATCACTGGCGGATATACACTCGGGGTATATTCGCCTCATGAGCGTCCCTCTTGCGCTGCTCGGCCTCCTGGAGCGAGAACCGAGCCACGGATACGACCTGAAGCGCGACTACGACACCTACTTCGGCAGGGGCAAGCCCCTGCCCTTCGGCCAGGTCTACTCCACGCTCGCCCGACTGGCCAGGGACGGCAAGGTCACCGCCGGGCAGAACGAGCCGGGCGACGGACCGGACCGCAAGCAGTACGTCATCACCCCGATCGGCAAGGACGAGGTCGAGGCGTGGCTGGCCGAGCCGGTCGCGGCGGAGCCGTACCTGCAGACGGTGTTGTTCACGAAGGTCGTGCTGGCGCTGATGCTGGACCGCGACGCGGCGGGCTACCTGGACGCCCAGCGCGCGACGCATCTGCGGCGGATGCGGGAGCTGACCGAGCTGAAGCGCGAGGCCGCGCTGGTCGACATGCTCCTCGCCGACCATGCCCTGTTCCGCCTGGAGGCCGACCTGCGGTGGATCGACGTCACCCAGGCCCGGTTGGGGGCGCTGGCGGAGGCGGTGTGTCGCCGATGATCGCCAACGCGCTCCTGCGTGCCGAGGGGATCAGCCGCTCCTACGGCAACACGCCCGCGCTGCGGGAGGCCAGCCTGTCGGTGACCGCGGGCGAGACCCTGGCCATCATGGGTCCCAGCGGCTCCGGCAAGTCGACGCTCCTGCACTGCCTAGCCGGGATCTTCACCCCGGACAGCGGCGAGGTGTGGTTCGACGGGCGGCGGCTGGACACGCTGGACGACGGCCGCCGCAGCGAGCTGCGGCGCACCGCCTTCGGCTTCGTCTTCCAGTTCGGTCAGCTCGTGCCCGAGCTGACCGTGGCCGACAACGTGGCGCTGCCGCTCCTGCTCGGCCGCACCAGGCGCAGGCCCGCCTACGCCCTGGCCGCCTCCTGGCTGGAGCGGCTGGAGCTGGGCGGCCTGGGCGGCCGGCGTACCGGGGAGCTGTCGGGCGGGCAGGCACAGCGCGTGGCGATCGCCAGAGCGCTGGTGACCCGCCCACGCGTGATCTTCGCCGACGAGCCGACCGGCGCGCTCGACTCACTCACCGGCGAGCACGTGATGGAGCTGCTGGTGGGTCTGGCCCGCGAGGAAGGCGCCACCGTGATCGTGGTGACGCACGACGCCCGGGTCGCCGCCTGCGCCGACCGGGAGGTCGTCGTGCGCGACGGCAAGGTGACCGACCCGTACGCGAGCGGCATCGTCCGATGATCCGGCTGGGACTGCGGTTGTCGCTGAGCAGCGGCAGGGAGACGGCGGCCCGGCTGTCGCTGATCGTGGCCGGGGTGGCGGTCGGCGTCGCGGTGCTGCTGGCCACGCTGTCGCTCTTCAACGCCTTCCAGGCCACCAGCGACCGCCCCTGCTGGGAGTGCACGCAGGGCACGGCGCCCAGCGGCCGGGCCCTCGACGCCACCGCCGGCGGCGCGCTGTGGAACCTGCGCGAGGACTACTACGCCGGCCGGCGGATCAAGAGGCTGGACGCGGCGGCGCTCGGCTCCCGGGCGCCGGTCATCCCCGGGCTGTCCCGCATGCCCGCCCCCGGCCAGTACTACGTCTCGCCCGCCCTGGCCGGGCTGCTGGACTCCGCGCCACGGCAGGAGCTCGCCGACCGCTTCCCGGGAACGCGGACGGGGCTGATCGGCCAGGCCGCGCTGTCGGGGCCCGACGAGCTCGTCGTGGTGGTGGGGCGGACGCCGCAGCAGGTCGCCGCCGTGCTCGGCACCCGGCAGGTGGACACGGTGGCCACCGAGCCCGCGGTGGACGACAGCACGGACGTCTATCAGGTCGGGTTCGGCATCGCCGCCGTCGGACTGATCGTCCCGCTGCTGGTGCTCGTGGGCACCGCCACCCGCCTGGCCGCCGCCCGCCGCGAGACGCGCTTCGCGGCGATCAGGCTGGCCGGCGCCACCTCCCGGCAGATCAACACGCTCGCCGCGGTGGACGCCGCGGTGGGCGCGCTGCTCGGCGCGCTGGCCGGCGTCGTGCTCTTCCAGCTCGTACGGCCGGCGGTGGCCGCGGTGCGGATCACCGGGTCGCGCTTCTTCCCCGAGCTGGCCGTCCCGGCCCCCTGGCAGTACGCGGCCGTGCTCGCCTGCGTGCCGCTCGTCGCGGCCGGCGCCGCGCTGTGGTCGCTGCGCCGGGTGCGGATCTCACCGCTCGGCGTGGCCAGGAAGGCCGCCCCGCCGCCACCGAGGGCCTGGCGGGTGATCCCGCTCCTGGCCGGGCTGGGGCTGTTCGCGGGCCCGGCGTTCCAGGGCGGCAAGCTCCACGCCCTGCCCACCGACGCCGGGATCGCGCTCGTCATGATCGGCCTCGTGCTGGCCGGGCCGTGGCTGACGATGCTGGCCGCGCGCCTGACCGCCCGGCTGACCCGCGGCGCGGCGACGCTGCTGGCCGCCCAGCGCCTGGCCGCCGACCCGAAGACGGCCTTCAGGTCGGTGAGCGGGCTGGTGCTGGCGGTTTTCATCGGGACGACGATCGCGGCGCTCGTACCCGCGGTAGTCACGGGCCAGCGGGCCGTGGCCGGCGGCACGCTCGACGGCGTGCTGGGCGCCACGTTCTCCCGGCCCGGCATAGAGGGCCTGCCACCGCGGGCGGGGGCGGACCTGCTCGCCCGGCTGCGCGCCCACCCCGGCGTGGACGTCCTGCCCATCTACGCCAGGGCGGACCTGGAGAGCCTCGGCCCGCCCCCTCTCGACGCGCCCCCCGCGACCTCCGTCGTCGAGTGCTCGTCCCTGGCCCGCTTCCCCGTGCTCGGCCGCTGCCCCGCGGGCGCGCAGGCCGTGATGGGCCGTTTCGACCGTGTCGTCGGTGCCGACAACCCCCTCTTCATCGACAAGCTGATCCCCCTGGCAGGACCCACCAGCCAGTCCGCCTCCGCCACCGGGCTCGCCCTGACGGCCGTCATGATCCGCACGGGCGACACGGCGACGCTGGAGCGGCTGCGCACCCTGCTGGCCGGCCACACCGCCCAGGCGCCGATGACCTTCGCCGAGGTCGCCCAGGTCAGGGCGGACCTGTACACCCGGGCGGAGAGCGTCGCGCTGGCCGTCGTGGTGCTCACCCTGATCACCGGCGGCTGCAGCCTCGTGGTGGCGGTCGGCGGCAGCCTGGTGGAGCGCAGGCAGCCGTTCACCCTGCTGCGGCTGGCCGGGACGCCCACGCGCACCCTGGCCACGGTCGTGCTGCTGGAAGCGGCGCTGCCGCTCGTCCTGGCCGCCGTGCTCGCCGCCGGCGCCGGCTTCGGCGTGGCCGAGCCGCTCATCGACCAGCTCGCGATGAGGGGCGCCTCCCTGGCGCTGCCCGGGCCGGTCTACTTCGCGTCCGTCGGCGGCGGCCTGGCCGCCTCACTCCTGGTGATCCTCACGGCCCTGCCACTGCTCAGGCGCATGACCGCGCCCGACAACGCGCGCTTCGAGTAGGAGCCCGTCAAGCTCAGGCCGCCCATCGTCGGCCAGGCCGTCCCGGCCGGTATCGGGCACCGGAGGGACGGCCGGCCGTGATGCGGTCAGATCTCTTCCACGCTGCTCGGCTCGCGCCGGGACAGGTCGATGCCGAGCTCCTCCGCGGCGCGGAAGACGTCCTCGTCGGTGTCGCGCATCTCGATCGACATGCCGTCGCTGGACAGCACCTCGACGTTGAGACAGAGCGACTGCATCTCCTTGATGAGCACCTTGAAGGACTCGGGGATGCCCGGCTCCGGGATGTTCTCGCCCTTGACGATGGCCTCGTAGACCTTCACGCGGCCCAGCACGTCGTCGGACTTGATGGTCAGCAGCTCCTGCAAGGCGTAGGCGGCGCCGTACGCCTCCAGCGCCCACACCTCCATCTCACCGAAGCGCTGGCCGCCGAACTGGGCCTTACCGCCGAGCGGCTGCTGGGTGATCATGGAGTACGGGCCGGTCGAGCGGGCGTGGATCTTGTCGTCGACCAGGTGGAGCAGCTTCAGGATGTAGATGTAGCCCACGGCGATGGGATACGGGAACGGCTCGCCACTGCGGCCGTCGAACAGCCGGGCCTTGCCGCTCCCCTGCACCAGCCGGTCGCCGTCACGGTTGGGCACGGTGGCGCCGAGCAGGCCGACGATCTCCTCCTCGTGGGCGCCGTCGAAGACCGGGGTGGCCATGTTGGTGCCCGGCTCGATCTTCTCGAGCCCCCTGTCGCGCAGCCGCTCGGCCCACGCCTCCTGGATGCCCGAGACGTCATACCCTCTGGCGGCGATCCAGCCCAGATGGAACTCCAGCACCTGGCCGACGTTCATCCGGCCGGGCACGCCCAGCGGGTTGAGGATGATGTCGATCGGGGTGCCGTCCTCAAGGAACGGCATGTCCTCGACCGGCAGGATCTTGGAGATGACGCCCTTGTTGCCGTGCCGGCCGGCCAGCTTGTCGCCCACGGTGATCTTCCGCTTGTGCGCCATGTAGACGCGCACCAGCTCGTTGACCCCCGGCGGCAGCTCGTCACCCTCCTCGCGGGAGAACACCCGCACCCCGATGACCTTGCCCTCCTCGCCGTGCGGCACCTTCAGGGAGGTGTCACGGACCTCGCGGGCCTTCTCACCGAAGATCGCGCGCAGCAGCCGCTCCTCGGGCGTCAGCTCGGTCTCGCCCTTCGGCGTGACCTTCCCGACCAGGATGTCGCCGGGGACCACCTCGGCGCCGATGCGGATGATGCCGCGCTCGTCGAGGTCGGCCAGGACCTCCTCGGAGACGTTGGGGATGTCCCGGGTGATCTCCTCCGGGCCCAGCTTGGTGTCACGGGCGTCGACCTCGTGCTCCTCGATGTGGATCGAGGACAGCACGTCGTCCTGCACCAGCCGCTGGGACAGGATGATCGCGTCTTCGTAGTTGTGGCCCTCCCACGGCATGAACGCCACGAGGAGGTTCTTGCCCAGCGCCATCTCACCGTGGTCGGTGCAGGGACCGTCCGCTATGACCTGGTTGACCTCGACCCGGTCGCCCTCGGCGACGATGGGCCGCTGGTTGAAGGAGGTGCCCTGGTTGGAGCGCCTGAACTTCGCCACGCGGTACGTCGTCCGGGTGCCGTCGTCGTTCATGACGGTGATGTAGTCGGCGGAGATCTCCTCGACCACGCCCGCCTTCTCGGCGCTGACCATGTCGCCCGTGTCGGTGGCCGCTCGGTACTCCATACCGGTGCCGACCAGCGGCGCCTCGCTCCTGAGCAGCGGCACCGACTGACGCATCATGTTCGCGCCCATGAGCGCCCGGTTGGCGTCGTCGTGCTCCAGGAACGGGATCATCGCCGTCGCGACCGACACCATCTGGCGCGGCGACACGTCGATGTAGTCGACCTCCTCGGCACGGGCCAGCTCGGTCTCACCGCCCTTGGTGCGCACGAGGACGCGGGACTCGGCGAACGACCCGTCCGGGTTGAGCACCGTGTTGGCCTGCGCCTTGACGAAGCGGTCCTCCTCGTCGGCGGTGAGGTAGTCGATCTGGTCGGTCACCTTCCCGTCCACGACCTTGCGGTACGGCGTCTCCACGAAGCCGAACGCGTTGAGCCGCGCGTAGGAGGCCAGCGAGCCGATCAGGCCGATGTTCGGGCCCTCAGGGGTCTCGATCGGGCACATCCGGCCGTAGTGGGACGGGTGCACGTCACGGACCTCGAAGCCGGCCCGCTCACGCGACAGACCACCGGGGCCCAGCGCGTTCATACGCCGCTTGTGCGTCAGACCGGCCAGCGGGTTGATCTGGTCCATGAACTGCGACAGCTGCGAGGTGCCGAAGAACTCCCTGATCGACGCCACGACCGGGCGGATGTTGATCAGAGTCTGCGGCGTGATCGCCTCGACGTCCTGCGTGGTCATGCGCTCGCGGACGACCCGCTCCATGCGGGCCAGGCCCAGTCGGACCTGGTTCTGGATCTGCTCGCCGACGCTGCGCAGACGGCGGTTGCCGAAGTGGTCGATGTCGTCCACCTCGACGATGACCTCGCCGTTGACGCCCGGCATCGAGTCCTCGCCCGCGTGCAGGCGGACGATGTACTCGATCGTGGCGACGACGTCGTCCTCGGTCAGGGTGCCCTGGGTGATCTCCGAGTCCACCCCGAGCTTCTTGTTGACCTTGTACCGGCCGACCTTGGCGAGGTCGTACCGCTTGGGGTTGAAGTACAGGTTCTCCAGCAGGGTCTGCGCCGACTCCTTGGTCGGCGGCTCGCCCGGACGGAGCTTGCGGTAGATGTCGAGCAGCGCGTCGTCCTGGCCGGCCGTGTGGTCCTTCTCCAGAGTGGCGCGCATCGACTCGTACTGGCCGAAACGCTCGAGGATCTGGTCGTTGGTCCATCCCAGCGCCTTGAGAAGCACGGTGACCGGCTGCTTGCGCTTGCGGTCGATGCGCACACCGACGCTGTCGCGCTTGTCGATCTCGAACTCGAGCCAGGCGCCCCGCGACGGGATCACCTTGCAGCCGTACAGGTCCTTGTCAGAGCCCTTGTCGACGTTGCGCTCGAAGTACACGCCCGGAGAGCGCACGAGCTGGGAGACCACGACACGCTCGGTGCCGTTGACGACGAACGTCCCCTTCGGCGACATGAGCGGGAAATCGCCCATGAACACCGTCTGGCTCTTGATCTCACCGGTGGTGTTATTGATGAACTCCGCCGTCACGAACATCGGGGCGGAGA
>NZ_JBFAHO010000026.1:0-101610 GCF_040654215.1 Nonomuraea sp. NPDC050733
ACAGCAAGGTGACCAAGGAGCTGATCAACGCGTTCAAGCGGGTGACCGGCAAGGAGAACATCCTGTTCCGGGTCGCCGACGCCGCGCTCGGGCATCCCGACGATCCGGTCCGCGCGGTCATCTTCCCGGCGGTGACCGGTGGTGAGCAGACGCTGAAGGACTTGGTGTACGAGTTCAAGACCAAGGGCCCGGCCTACCGCACCAGGGTGCAGACCACGCTGCGCGCCTCCTACACCAACCACTACCGGCGCGGGTTGATCGCGTTCTGGACACCTTGGAGTTCAAGAGCAACAACACCGCCTACCAGCCGGTGATCGAGGCGTTGGAGCTGGTCAAGCGGTATGCCAAGGCGGGCAACACCACCTACTACCCGCGCGGCGAGCGGGTGCCTGAGCATCGCGGCACCGCCGGGGCCTGGGAGGACCTGGTGTTCAAGCGCGACAAGCGCGGCCGCCGGCGGGTGGTGCGGATGGTGTACGAGATCGTCACCTTCCAGGCGCTGCGCGAGGCACTGCGGTGCAAGGAGATCTGGGTGGTCGGCGCGGGCTCCTTCCGCGACCCGGAGGAGGACCTGCCCGCCGATTTCGCCGCCCGTCGCGTGACCAACTACGCCGAGCTGCGCAAGCCGCTGGACCCGGCGGTGTTCATCGCCGAGTTGAAAGCCCAGATGCGCGCCGAGCTGGAGGCGCTGGACACCGCGCTGCCCACGCTGGACTGGGTGGAGATCAAGGACCGCAAGTCCGGTGCGATCAAGCTGACGAAGATCGGCCCGGCGGAGGAGCCGCGGAACCTACGCAAGATCAAGAACGAGGTGGGACGCCGCTGCGGTTCGGTGCCGCTGATCGACATGCTCAAGGAGGCGGTGCTGCGCACCGGCTGCCTGAACGCAGTCACCTCGGTGGCGGGCACCTCTAGCCTGGCGCCGGAGGTGTTGGCCGAGCGACTGATGCTGGCGATCTTCGGGTACGGCACCAACACCGGGATCCGGGCGGTCGCCGCCGGCGGGCACGCCCACAGCGAGGACGACATCCGCTACGTGCGGCGTAGCTACCTGACCCCGCAGGTCGCCGCGGACATCGCGATCGCCATCGCGAACGCGACCTTCACCGCCCGCGACACCGCGCTGTGGGGCGAGGCGACCACCACCGTCGCCTCCGACTCCACGCACGTGCGCGCCTACGACCAGAACATCTTCACCGAGTGGCACTCCCGGTACGGGGGCCGCGGCATCCTCATCTACTGGCACATCGAGCGCGGGTCGATGGTCGTGCACTCCCAGACCCTGCGCGCCTCGGCCTCGGAAGTCCACGCGATGATCGAGGGCGAGGTCCGGCACGGCACCACCATGAAGGTCGAGGGCAACTACGTCGACTCCCACGGCCTGACCGAGATCGGCTTTGGCGTGACCCGGCTGCTGGGGTTCGACCTGCTGCCGCGCATCAAGCAGATCAACAAGGTCAAGCTCTACCGCGTCGAGACCGGCGAAAGCGACCGGTACCCGCGGCTGACACCGGCGATGACCCGGCCGATCCGCTGGGAGCTCATCGAGCAGAACTACGACCAGATGATCAAGTACGCGACCGCGATCAAACAGCGCACCGCCTCCACTGAGGCGATCCTGCGCCGATTCACCGAGTCTGCCTCCCACCCGGTCTACCAGGCCATGCTGGAGGTCGGCCGCGCGCAGAAGACCATCTTCGTCGCCCGCTACCTGCGCCTGCGCGAACTCCAGCGCGAGATCCAGGAAGGGCTGAACGTGGTGGAGGCCTCCAACGGCGCCAACTCGGTCATCCTCTACGGGAAGGGCGGCGACATCGCCACCAACCGGCGCGAGGAACTGGAGATGACCGTGCTGTGCCTGCGCATCCTGCAGGCCGCTCTCGTCTACATCAACACCCTGATGCTGCAAGACGTCCTGGCCGACCCCGAGTGGGTCAAGCTGCTCAAGCCCGCCGACCGGCGCGGCCTGACGCCCTTGTTCTGGCAGCACGTCCAGCCCTACGGCGAGGTGCGGCTGGATGTGGCCAAGCGCCTGCCGCTCGGCGGGCAGGAGCAGACCGGGCGGGCGCCCGCCTCCCAGTAACGCCGAGATCGACAGAAGACGGCCCGTCCCGGGCCGGGCGGATGCCAGCATCGACACCATGAACTGGTGGCGACGCAAGCCCTCCCGGCCCACCGACAGCGACCCCGACCTCGCCGACATCCGCCGCGACCTGGTGTGGAAGTTCGGCGAGGACATCGCTTACGCGATCTGGCTGACCGGCAAGGATCAGACGCCGGCCCGCACCCCGACCTGGGACACGCTGGTTTCGTCCGCGTTGATGTCAGTGGCGGTGACGCGAACTCGCGACCTCAATGTGGGAGCCCGGCTTTCCCGGGGCTGTGCCCCGGGGCCTTGCCGGCCGGAGCGGCGATCGGGCAGGACCGCCGCCCCGATATCGCCGGCAGTTCAGAGGATCCTGATCCCCTGGATGCGGACCCCACCGGGATGGTTCGGCCAGGTGAACACGGTCCACTTCGGGATCGGCTGGGCCGGCTGCCACCTTCCGTCCCCGTACCACTGGACGCGGTTGTTACCGGTCGAGATCCGGGTGACCCACCAGATGTTCAGGTCGTACCTGTCCTCTCCGGCGTTGGCGTAACAGTAGTCGACTGACGAGCTGATGTTTGAGTGGATTGTGGCGCGCACGAGGTCGGTCCGGTCGCCGCACGGGACCTCATTGATCGCGTACGCCGCTGTCGGGAGGGCGACGGCAAGTGAGGCCGTCACCGCGACGGACGCCAGAGTGGCCAGCGCCGCGCGTTTGGCGATGCGTTTCATGGACTTCTCCTTTGCAGGTGAGATTCATGCGGTGGAAATGGAGCCGGACTATCCGCAGACTTGACCAGGAGATCTCTGGCCACCTGCCGGGGTGGCTGTCTCGCTTCCGATAGGAACACCACGGCTCACGACCGGCTGCGATGCCACAGGGTGTCAGATCTGCCTCAGACGGGCTGGCCGACCGGCCGGATGGTCAGGGTGTTGAGGTCGACGTCGGCCGGCTGGCCGAGGGCGAAGCAGATGGCCTTGGCGATGGGCTCGGGGGACAGGGCGAAGGGCGGGACGCCGCCTTGCCAGAAGGCGGTGTCGGTCATGCCGGGGTTGACGAGGGTGACGCCGATGCCGCGGCTGGTGGCGTACATCCGCAGGTTCTCGGCCATGCCGGTGACGGCCCATTTGGTGGCGGAGTAGAGGTTGGCGGGGCTGTTCTTCAGGCCGGCGACGCTGCCGATGAGCACCAGCCGCCCGCCCGTGGTCTCGAGGTGGGGCAGGGCGGCGTTGGCCAGCAGGGCGGGGCCGAGGACGTTGGTGAGGACCATGGGCGCCCACAGTTCCGGGTCGCCGTCGGCGATGGTGCGTGGGTGGTCGGCGGAGATGAAGCCGGCGTTGGCCACCGCGGCGTGCAGGGCGCCGAAGTGTGCCACGGTGCGGGTCACGGCGGCTTGGGTGGCCGGCCAGTTGGCGGCGTCGGCGATGATGCCGAGCAGCCGGTCGGGGTGGCCGGTCTCGTCGAGGAAGGACTTGAGTTTGGTCTCGTCCCGGCCGGTGACGGCCACGCGGTGGCCGCGGTCGAGGAGTAATCGTGCGGTGTGGGCGCCGATGCCGCTGGTCGCGCCGGTGATCAGTACGGTCTTGCCGGTCATGGTCATACTCCCGGGTGCTGGAGGTCCTGGTGGTGCATCACAGGAGGGCGTCGACGGTGATGGGCGGCCCGATCACCACTACAAAAGCTGGTCGGACAGGGTCCATCTCCGTGTCGCAGGTCGCGTTCGATTCGCTGATCCCAGGAAACCCGCCTGGCCGGGCGCGAGACAGAGCGCATTTATAGGGGGGATAAGCTCAACCCCTTTACCGTCGGCGCCTGCGCGAACCCTGCGGTTACCGTGGGAGCATGGACGACCGGCCCGACAACCGCGACCAGATCCGGGATTTCCTCGCCATCCGGCGCGCGAAGCTCACTCCGGAGCAGGTCGGGCTGCCCACCGGCGGTCGGCGCCGGGTCCCCGGGCTGCGCCGCGAGGAGGTCGCGGTGCTGGCCGGTGTGAGCACCGAGTGGTACACCCGGCTGGAGAAGGGCCACATCAGCGGCGTATCGGAAGAGGTACTCGACGCGGTCGCCCAGGCCCTTCGCCTGGGCCAGGACGAACGCACCTACTTGTTCGACCTGGCCCAGGCCGCCCGGCCCGCCCGCCGCGCACCTTCGCGCCGCAAGGACGTCCAGGTCCCGCCGCGCGTCCAGTGGCTGCTGGACTCCATGACGATGTCGGCGGCGTTCGTACGCAACGGCCGCACCGACATCGTCGCCCACAATGCGCTGGCTCGGGCCCTGCTCGCGCCGGTCTTCGACAGCCCTGCCACCACACGGCACGGCCGCGCCAACCTTGCCCGCTACGTCTTCCTCGACCCGGGCTCCCAGCGGTTCTTCGTCGACTGGGACGCGGCCACCGCCATCAGCGCCGCGCTGCTGCGCGCCGAGGCCGGACGCGAGCCCCACGACCGGGCGCTACGCGACCTCGTCGGCGAGCTGTCCACGCTCAGCACCGCGTTTCGCGGCCAGTGGGCCGCCCACGACGTGCGCATCCGCCACGCTGGCGGCAAGCGGCTGTGGCACCCGCAGGTCGGCGACCTGGAGCTGACCTACCAGTCCCTTGACCTGCCCATCTCCAGCCGGACAGTGTACGGCCTCACCATCTACACCGCGGAACCGGGCAGCACCTCCGAAGAGCGGCTCAAGCTCCTGACCAGCCTGGCAGCCACCCAGCCGGCACACCCCACCAGCCAGCCGCGTTGAAGCGCGCCGACTTGCTCACGGCCTGCAGCTCGGGCACCTATAGCTACGGCGAGCCGCTGCGCTGACCGGGCCCCGCGGACAGGCATTGAACGAACATCACCACGACCTGAACACGCGTTCACCCCAGCATGCCAGCCAACGTGCCTTTACGTGCCTGGCAAGATCACATCTCCCTGCTCTGCGAAAAGATGCGAACAACCCCAGATAGCCACGGCGACGCCTGTCATCATCGAGGTCCAGGTGTGCTTCGAGAAACGATCTCCCAGAAGGCGGCACGACGAGAGCGTGAACCCCGCCGTGCCAAGCCGATGGTGAGCGGGGGCGCAATCGACCGACTACGCCCCCTCACTCGATCCAATCAGAACCCAGCGCCCGACCTGCCGAAACCGGGCGCCGATCCAATCAGATCCGATCTTCACTTCCGCCCCTCCTTTTCGCCCCCTAAAGTGGCCATCAGAGCCCGCCGGACACCTCCCGGGCCACCTGCGGGGAAGGAACCTGATCGGGCATGGCCGACCGCGTCTACCTGCGGCACTCCACCGACAAGCAGACCGACGCCCGCCAGCGGCACGCCCTGGCCGCGCTGATCGCCTCCGGCGCCCCCGTCTACGACGACCCCGCCACCTCCAGCCGCCAGCTCTCCCTGGACCGGGTGGGGTTCACCAAGCTGCTGCACGAGGCCGCAGTCGGCGACACCATCCGCATCGCCGATGCCGCCCGCCTGTTCCGCTCGGTCGCCGACATCCTCGCCCTGCGCCCCGTGCTGATCCGCCGCGGCCTGCACCTGCGGGTGGAGTCGGGGCTGCTGTCGGGGATCGACCTGGCCGCCGACGATCCCGGCACCAAGATGATGGTCAACGTCCTGGCCTCGGTGCTGGAGTTCCAGCGCGACATGATCAGCGAGAACACCCGCCAGGGCGTCGCCGCCGCCGAGGCCTCCGGCAAGACCCTCGGCCGCCCAACAGCGCTTGCCCCGGACAAGGCCGCCGAGGTCGTCACCGCCTACTCCGAAGGCGCCGCCGTCAAGGCCCTGGCCCGCGAGCATCACGTCGCGCCCAAGACCATCCGCCGCGTCCTGGACGCCGCCCACGCCCGCCGACTCCCCGACCAGCTCGACGCGCTCCCCGTTCCCGAGGAGCCGTCCGGCCCCGCTGCGGACACGCCCGTGACGCTCGACCTGCCTGGCCTGCTCGCCGACCACCTGCGGGCCGCCGGCGACGACACCATCCGCCAGGCGCTCATCTGGGGGCGGATCATCCGCCGTGGCAAGGGCTACTCCATCCGCCTCACCATGCCGCTCGAACTCCACCACGCCGCGCTGCAACAGAGTGCAGCCCTCGCCGCCGAGGGCGCCGGGCCGGCCGAACGCAAGGCCTACCGGGTGTACGCCACCCGCATCACAGCTGCTCAACAGCAGAGGACGCCCGGCAACTAACCACGCCGCTTCGCCGGGCTCACCAGCCCCTGGCCGTACTGATCCGCTACCTCGGGCTCGTTTGGGGCTCATGACACGGTTCTTACCGGCACCCCTACTTTGGGGCTCGGGTCAGCTTCGGGAGGAGGACGCCGTGCTGGATGGCCCCCTCGTGACCAGCGACGACCCGGCCGCCGAGTCCGGGGCGGTGCGCATGGTCCGCGAGGGCCGAGGCCCGCCGTCTCGTTGATCATGTGTCCGATGTGGCGCTGTCTCCGGGTGGGTCGGTAGCCACAGCGCCGTCACCGCCGCTGTCTTGGTGAATTGTCGTCAGGCGACTGTTACTCCGCCTTCGGCGGAGTCGGTGGAGCGGCTGAGTTCCTCCCAGGCGTCGAAGTCGTCCTGGACGCGCTGGCGCCCGGCGGCGACCAGGCGTAGCGCGTCCGAGCCGAGCAGGACATGCACGGGAGGCTTCTCCACGTCCAGGAGGGTGAGGATGGCGTCGCCCGCGCGATCGGGATCACCGATGCCCTGACCCGCGAGGGCCTGGCGGCGGGTTCGGATCGGGTCGAACAGCGCGTCGTAGTCGGCGATGCTGCGTGGTGCGCGGACCAGTGACCTACCTGCCCAGTCGGTTTTGAACGCACCGGGAGCTACGGCGGTGACCCGCACGCCGAACTGGTTGACCTCTTGGGCGAGGGTGTCGGTGATGCCTTCCAGGGCGTGTTTGCTGCCTTCGTAGAATGCCAGTCCGGGGAAGGTGGTGTGCCCGCCCATCGAGGTGATGACGAAGATGTGGCCGCCGCGCCGTTCCCGCATGCCGGGGAGGACCGCTTTCATGGTCGCTACCGTGCCGAATACGTTGACCTCGAACTGGCGGCGCAGATCGGCCGTCGATGACTCCTCGAAGGTGCCTTCGAGCCCGTAGCCGGCGTTGGCCACGAGCACGTCGATCGGGCCCAGTTCCGCTTCGGCGGCCCGCACCGTGGGGTCGATCCGGTCCGCGTCGGACAGGTCGAGGATGAAGGCCCGGGCGCGGTCGGGGTCCAGTGCCTGGAAGGCGGCCGCGTGCTGCTCGGTGCGCACGGTGCCCGCGACCCGGTGCCCGGCCGCCAGGGCTCGTCGGGCGATGGCCAGTCCGAGGCCGGTGCTGACGCCGGTGATCAGGAATGTCTTGCTCACTACGGATGTCCTTTCGTGGATGAGTGTCAGGCCGCGGGGCGTGCGCGGGCACGGCGGCATAGACCCCGCGGGTATGGCGGGGTCGTGTCTGGGTGGTGTGGGTGCTGGATCGCCCGGTTCGGGCGGTGGTATCGGGCGGTGGTCAGGACTCGGCGGCGGTGTCCCGGATAGTCGCGGTGGCGGGTTCGCTGCCCCAGCTGGCCAGCAGCCGCAGGCGCTCCTGAGATGGCGAGCCGGACGGCGCGCAGTAGACGACGAGCGATTGGTCCGGGTCGGCGACCGAGGTGAAGATCTCGTACTGCAGCTCCAGGTCACCGACGACAGGGTGGTGGAGGCGTTTGAGGCCGGTGCTGCGTTCCTGGACGCGGTGTTCCGACCACCACGCCGGGAACTCGGGTGAGCGCATCATCAGCTCGCCGATCAGGTTGGCGATGCGCTGATTTCGCGGCTGGGTGGCGGCGGCCAGCCGCAACCCGTGCACGTAGTCGCGGGCGACGCGTTCCCAGTCGCGCCACACCAGGCGAGCACGCGGATCCAGCAGCGTCCAGCGCGCCATGCTGCGTTCCCGGCGCGGCAGCTCGGCCACATCGGGAAACAGCAACGCCCACAACGTGTTCCCGCCGACGACAGTGAGGTTCCGGTCGCTGACGAAAGCAGAGGCCAGCTCCATCGACTCCAGCACCTGTCGCAGCGCCGGTCGTAGCTGTGACGAGTGCTCGGCCCGGTTCTTGTGCCCGGCTGTCGTGCCCGCGAGGGCGAACAGATGCCGCCGCTCGATGTCGTCGAACCGCAGTGCGTCACAGAGGGCATGCAGTACCTGTTCGGACGGCTGCCGGGCGCGGCCCTGTTCCAGACGGGTGTAGTACTCGGTACTCACCCCGGCCAGCTGCGCGACCTCACTACGCCGCAGACCGGTGACCCGGCGACCGGTGCCGAACTCGACCGGCAGACCGATCTCATCCGGCGTGAGTCCAGCACGGCGGGCCCGCAGGAAGTCGCCCAAGTCGTTGTTGCCCATGCCCCAAGTCTTGTTCTCACCCAGTCGACCTCCAAGGGCATAGCTGGCCCTGCCAGTACTACACACCAGGTCGTGCGGGGCCGCAAGACTCGGCCAGGTCGGCCGAGAACGGAGTGGCGCTCGACCGCGGCCGCGGGGCGGCGTCGACGGGCGGGCCCTCCCAGCCGACGGGAGCCCCTGCCCGCAATGCGATGTCACCGCCGGCGGTGCCTGCCGCACCCGAGCCGGGAAGACCGCCGCGAAGCGGCACACCGTAGTCGGACCGCAGACGCCGCATCAGCGTGGCCGAGGACAGGCGGATGCGCGGCATCAGGTCGAACCCGACCGTGGACGTGACCTCGGCACGGGCCGAAGCCCAGGAACGACACTCCCCGATCCCGTCCATCCGCGCGCTCCTCCCCCGCGCTTCCGGGCCGCCCTCACCTGCCGCGCAGCTCCGCCGCCACCGCCCGTTCCCGCAGCTCCGCCGCCTCGGCCCGGACAGCCTCCAGCTGCGCCCGTACGTCGTCCAACCGCGCCCGCTCCAGCCGCAGCTCCACCCGCAACTCGTCACGCTCGCCGGCCAGGGTGTCGGCCCGTTCCCGCTCGGCCGCCACGGCCTCGCCGCGCCGCGCCGCCTCCTGCTCGGCCACCGCGGACGCCTCCTGACGTGCCGCCTCCAGGCTCTCCGCCATGGCGGCGAGCTCGCTCTCGGCCCGCTCGCGCTCCCGCCCGGCCTCCGCCGCCTCAGCCTCGGCGGCCTCGCGCGCCTGCTCGGCCGCGTTGAGCGCCACGGCGCGGTCACGCTCCGCTTCCGCGGCGGCCCGCTCGGCGCTCTGCGCCCGTGCGACCGCCCGGTCCCGCTCCTGCTCGGCCGCCTCCGCCCTCGCCCGCGCCGCGGCCACGTCGCGCTCGGCCTCCTGCCGGGCCCGCACCGCCGCGGCCACCTCCTGCCGGGCCTGATCCCGTTCGGCCCGCGCCAGCTCCGCTTCCTCACCGGCTCGTACGGCCTGCTCCAGCGCCTCGTTCGTACGGACCTCGGCGGCCTCGACACGTTCGGCCAGCTCCCGAGCCGCCTGAGCGCGGGCCCGTTCAGCCTGCTCGGCCCGGCCGTTCGCCTCCCCCGCCCGCCGCTCGGCCAGCTCGGCCCGGCGGGCGGCCTCCTCGGCACTCTGCAACGCCTGCCGCTCGGTGCTGGCCGCCTCCCGCAGCGCGGCGAGGGCCTGCTCGCGTGCCCGTTCGGCGTCACCGAGCGCGGTGTCGCGCTCGGCCTCGGCCTCCTCGACCCGCAGCCGCATCTGCGCCGCCTCCCGGCGCGCGTGCTCGGCCGCCTCACGCGCCAGCCGTACCTGCTCGAACGCCTGCTCCCGCTCGGCGCGGGCCACCGCCACCCGGGTGTGCGCCTCGGCCTGCACGGCACTGAGCTTCGCCTCCACCCCGGCGGGACTCAGCTCCTGCGCCAGCGCGTGCGCGAGCGGCTCGATGGCGGCGGCGAGCCCGCTCTCCATCCGCTCGTACAACTGCTCGGCCCTGGCCAGCGCCCCCTCCAGCCCGGGGGTGGCGCGCCGCAGCTCACGCTCCCGCTTGGCGGCGGCCTGGCAGTCACTCTCGGGACAGTACGCCTTCGGCCGCCCTCTCCCCCGCCGCTGCTCGATCGGTGCCCCACAGTGCTTGCACGGCGTCACCACGCCGGTCTCTACGGTCACAGCAGCACCTTACCATTTTCGATTTTCCAGAAAATAAAAATCCAAAAATCAGATCCGTTGCGCCGTGGTGGCTCCTCGCCAACTTGCGGGAATGCAGAATTCCCGCAAGTTTCCTGTACCAGCGCGGGGCTCACGAGGACTTCGTACTGGAGATGTCTGTCCTGTCTCACAGAAGGTGGCGTCCTGTCTCACGAGACATGGCGTGCGTCTCATCCACCTGGCGTGATTCGCCATCCCGTCTCACCTAGTTGGCGTGGCTGCCTGATCACGCACTCTCGGTGTCTCATCTAGGTGGCGTGCGCGGAGCGGATGTCTCACCTAGATCGGGGTTGAGGAACCGGCGGACAGCCGTTATCGATGAGAATGATCTTGCTAGGGCGCCGAAGGGGCAGCAGCGGGATGCGGGTGGGATAGCTGCTGGTCAGCGTCCGACGAGTGCCGCGTAGGCGGTGGAGCGGCCGATTTTGAGGGTGCGGGCGGCTTCGGTGACCGAGATGCCGTCGTCGACCAGGCGGCGTAGTGTGGCCAGCTCGGCGGGGCCGATGACGCGCGGCCGACCAGTCTTCTTCTTGCCGGGCAGCATGGCACCGGTGGCTTCGCGGCGCTTGGCGGCGGCGATGCCCTCGGCCTGGCGCTCGGCTCGCAGCTCCAGCTCGTATTCCGCGGCTGCGGCCAGGACCGCGAACATGAAACGGCCCTCCTTGGTGCCCAGATCAAAGTTCTCGGTCAGCGACACCACGGTGATGCCCCGGTCGCGCAGCTCGTTGACCGTGGTCAGCACGGACCGCGTCCGGCTACCGTGATCACCGCTACGGCGCTTCTCCACCAGCAGTGTCGCTGCGCGTGCGGCCAGCTCCCATGAACTGGCGCGGGCGGTGGATGCCGCGCTGCTCGTCGTCGACGGATCGCCGCCATGCCTGCGGGTCGATCCAATGGGCGATCGTAGCCTCGATGAGGTGGCGCAGTCCGGCCGGGTCGAGGCGTGGCGGGCGGCGAACGAGGGCCAGCGCGGGTCCACGGCCTTGTCTGGCGCGGCAGGCATGGTGTACGCGAGAGCCTGCTCGGGGGGTGAATGCGATTTGTTCCACGCTCGACAAGCAGCCACCGGGTTCGGGGCAGCCAGTCGGTCAGGCTCGCCTGCTGGTCACGCTCCGCGGACAGCTTTCAGCAACTCCAGCGCGCGGTTGATGGTGTGGGATGTTGCGTACGTGAACGCCGTTCTCGTCTGAGCTGAAGTCGGCTGACGCTCGGCCGTCCAGCCACGTTGACGAAGGTAACGTGGCTGGACGTGCTGGCAGCCGTCGGCGGAGGTCAGCGTCTGGCCTCAGACAGGCGGGTGAACAGCAGGTGAGCGTTGCGGTGGCCGATGTCGGTGGTGTCCTGGTCGGAATTCCGGAGGTGGCCGTTGAAGTAGGAGACGGCGAGTTCGGGGACGAAGGGCCAGTCGCTGGCGTACAGCACGTGTCCCGGCTTGGCGAACGCGAGCAGTGAGGGCAGCGCGGCCGGGCTGCCGGACAGGGCGGTGTCGAAGTAGAAGCCGGCGAAGTCGTCCAGGATGTGGTCCAGGTCCCGGCCGGTCTCGGCGAAGAGGGCCAGGGCCAGGCGGTGCGCCGCGTACGGGAGGAAGCCGCCGGCGTGCGCCAGGATGAACCTGATGTGCGGGAAGCGGCGCGGCACGTTGTGGCGGACCAGGTTGAAGGCGGCGCGGGTGGTATCGAGCAGGAAGTCGGCGGCGAACGGCGGGATGCCCGGCGCGGCGGGGCCGGGCAGGTCGGCGGGGTGCACGAGGACCACGGCGGAGCGGTCGTCCAGCATCGTCATGAGCGGGTCCATGGCCGGGTCGCCCAGGTAGAGGCCGCGGCTGTTGGCCAGCAGGATCACCCCGTCGGTGGCCAATTCGTCGAGGGCGTGCGAGGCCTCGGTCACGGCGGCGTCCACGTCGGGCAGGGTGAGCGTGGCGAACAGCCCGAACCTGCCGGGATGGGCCTGGGCCAGCCCGGCGCCGAACTCGTTCACGGTGCGTGCCATGGCCGAGGCGTCGGTGCCGTCGCCCAGATGCACGCCCGGCGTGCTGACGGACAGGATCGCGGCGGCGATGCCCTGGCGGTCCATCAACTCCAGCGCCAGTGCAGGGCTCCACTCGGGCAGCTCGCGCCCGCCGGGAGCGTGGACCCCATGCTCGCGCAGCCAGCGCGCGTAGTCGGCGGGGATCATGTGCTGCTGGACGTCGATGTATCCGGTCATGCGGGTTCTTGCCCTTCTTCCTGTCGATGGGGCACGTCGGGGAGCCGCAGCAGCCGGTCGGCTTGGCGGAGGACGGCCTGCAGGTACTGGCGTGTGGCGGCGGGGTCGGCTGGTGTGTCCGGGTTGATGAGCATGCGGTACATGGCCGCGCCGACGACCATGTCGATCACGGTGTCGATGTCGGCGTCGGCGGCCAGCCGGCCGTCGCGGCGGGCGCGTTCCAGCGCGGCGTGGATCAGCTGGCGGCGGGTCTGGATGTACTGCTCGCGGTAGGTGGCCAGCAGCGACGGCTGGGTGACGCTGGAGCCGATGAGCTGGGCGAGGATCGCCCGGAAGCGGGCGTCGCCGAAGGTGCGCACCCAGGAGTCCATGAGCCGCTCCTCGACCGGCTGCGCCGTGGCGTCGGTGGTGGCCCAGATGTCGGCCTCGGGGACGAGGGTGCGGGCCTGCTCGATCGCCTGGATGAGCAGTTCCTCCTTCGATGACCAGCGCCGGTAGACGGTGACCTTGGCCACGCCGGCGCGCTTGGCGATCTGCTCGAAGTTCGCGCCCTCCAGGCCGCGTTCCACGAACAGCTCCAGCGCCGCCTTCATGATCGCCTCGTCGGCCTCGGGGTCACGGGGCCTACCCCGGGTGCGCCGCGTAGAGGTCATCGAAGCTCCACCCGTCCCATGCCCGTGCCGGACGCCGGCGGCACGAAGCGGGGGGTGTGCCCGGGCCGCAGCCGCCAGTCGGAGGTGAGGACGGTCTCCATGTATCGGCGCAACTCCCGCAGCCCCTCCTTGCCGGGCGTCCCGTGGGCGAACGCGGAGACGACCAGGTCGGACTGGTAGCGGGTGTTGTCGTGGGCGAACAACGGCACGGTGGCGGGGTCGGAGGCCAGCAGGTGCTGGATGCGCCGGGCGGCCTCGATCTGGTGGGTCGTGTCGGCGCCGCCGATGGTCATTTGGCGGACCTGATCTGTGGCCAGGTGGGGCAGGGTGTAGAGGGTGTCGCCCATGAACAGCACGTTGCCGGCGTCCAGGCGCAGGAGCACGCACATGTGGCCGGGCGAGTGGCCGAGGGTGGGCAGCAGGATGAGGCTGCCATCACCGAAGTGGTCCTGGCTGTCGGGGAAGGCGCCGAAGGCGCCGGAGTCGAAGGCGGGGAAGGAGAGGTTGTTCTCGACCAGGTCGAAGGAGTACGGGTAGACCGTGCCGTGGTCCCAGTCGCGGCGGTCCAGCACCACTGTTGCCTGGGGCAGGTAGCGCAGCCCTCCCGCGTGGTCGTCGTGGACGTGGGTGAGGAACACGGTGGTGATCTCCTTGGTGTCGTAGCCGAGCCGGGCCAGGCGGACCCGCAGGTCCTGCTCGGGGGTCAGCCGGTACTCGCCGCGCTGGGTCAACAGGCGCGAGACCATCTGGTTGTGGTTGTAGTACCCGTCGTGATCGTGGGCTTGTTCCCAGTTGACGCCGCTGTCGACCAGCAGGACGCCGTGCCGGGGGTGGTCGATGAGGTAGGCGTAGACCGGCACCGCGATCTGCGCCTTGTCCACCAGAGTGCGCAGGTAGCCGTTCAGCCCTTCCCAGCCGTCCAGACCGCCGTAGAACTGGCCGTAAGTGACGATGGTGTCGCCGGTGTGAATCGGGAACACCCGCACGGCGCCGTCGACGATCCGCCGCCGCGCGCCCGGGGCGCGCACGGCCGCTTGCCGCTCCTGCTCGCCCCGCGCCAGCACCTCGCGTCGCTGCCGTTCCACCCGATCGACGGAGAATCCGCTCAGCACTCCCAGCACCAGCCCGGCACCGCCTGCTAGGAAGGCGCGCCTGGTGCTCCGAGCACCCCGGCCGCCCGCCGCCCGGCGTCCGCGCAGGAAGGTAGCCGCCGCCCATGCCAGGCATGCGGTAGCGGCCAGGGCGAGCAGCACCGGTAGGTCCGTGACGTAGTAGACGACCCCGAGGTAGAGCCCCAGCGTGCCCAGGCCGACCGGAACCCCGATGAACGCCAGCACCCGGCACCGCGTGGCTAGCCGGCCGAGCACACCAGGCCACAACAGCCCGACCACCAATCCGACCAGCAGCAGCCCATAGACGACCAGCAGCGGCACCGGCACGTCCTTCAACCGCAGGACAACCAACCAGGCAGCGCCGACCGCAAAGGCGGAAACGAGTAACCCGATCTTGCCTAGAGACTTCAACATCCGGCCACCTCATTTCATAAACGCATACGGATGCGTTTACATAATAGTGCAGCCACGATCACCTCGCGCCGCAGTCCTGGTACGCAAGAAGCGGGGTGCACCGTCGCGTTCAGCGCCGAAACCATGGCGGGCGCCTACGGCGTGCTCTAGTTCCTCGTCCTGCAATCCAGACCGGCCGTAAGCGGAAGGCTTCGGCCCGATCTTGACCGGGGGCCGACGAAGGCTGCACCGAGATCCCTGCGGGTTTAGACGCCGTCCTCGTCCACGACGGCAGAAGAAGCGTCCTGGGGCAGCGCCGCCACTCCGAGCGGCCGCAGGCCCTTGTCCGGGGTCGAGGAAGCGATCGCGTAGCGGCCCAGGCAGTTGAGGTGGGCGTGGCCCAGTGGGGACAGCCGCGCCACGTCCTCATCCTTGACCGGCACGCCCTGGGCACGCAACTGGTCCACGATCGCCGAGAAATACGCGATGCCGCCGTAGCCACGCCACCGACTGCTCGAACAGCGCCACCGGCCCCTCGGCGTGCCGACTCTCTTAGCAGAGATCCGACGGACCGTCGCCCGCCGCTACGGCAGGCCTGGGCAGGACTGGAACGAATGGCGGCACGATCCCCTCCACCTCTGGATCGAGAACGAGCGCAAGAACGCCACGATGATCCTCCGACAAGCGAAGACCGCGACCAAGAAGGACGCCTGGCTCCCTGGCCTCGCTATTCCGTGATCACACGCCAACTGATCTGGGACGCTTTGGCCTGACCGGACATCATCACCATGATCGCCCGACGCAGCTTGACCGGATCCTTCGCGGTCCGGGTGATGCGCTGGATCTTCCGGCCCTCCTCCATCGACAAGGGCGGACGAACACAACCGGTGGACGAGCCACGACTACCTCCCAGATTCCAGAGGCAGCCAGCCCTACGGGTTCACCGTTCCGAGACGGGCCATTAGCTGGCGTGTTTCGCCGTTCCGTCTCACCTGGGAAGCGCACTACACCAACTGACATGCGTCAGCCCTGGAGAATCCCATCGTCCGGACGAAGCTTCCGTGGGGAAGAGCGCCGTCTCCCTACCTGGGGCGCATTCCCTAGCATGCTGCCATGACGATCTCTGGACACGCTCAGTACCGGACACGTGTCCTGCACGACGAGTCGCGCTGCGACCTCCGCGACCCGAAGCGCCCCCGCCCCATTCGCCTCTACCAGTGGGAACCGCAGCCACGACCGGCGACGCCCGCTCCACTGATCATCGTGTCGCACGGCACCGGAGGCTCAGGAAGCGCCATGGAGTGGCTGGTGGGCCCTCTGGTGGCGAGGGGCTTTCGAGTCGTCGCTCTCGACCACCACGGCAACAACTTCATCGACGGCTACGAACCCGAGGGCTTCCTCTTCGGCTGGGAGCGCCCCCGGGACATCTCGTTCACACTGGACGCCCTCGCCAAGGAGGAGATGCTGGGCCCGGTTGGCGCCGCCGGCTTCTCCTTCGGCGGCTACGCCGTCGCCGCGCTGGCCGGCGCGCGGGTCGACTCGCAGAAGGTGGCCGCTGTCTTGGCCGAGACCATCCCGTTGCCAGAGATCCCGGAGTTCCCCGGAGTCCTTGCGGCGCTTCAGAAGAAAGTCGCACAGGACGAGCAGCTGATCCATATAGACAGGTCAGGAGCCGACCTGACCGATGCCCGGATCCGCGCTGTCTTTCAGGTCGCACCCGGGTGGGGGCCTCTCGTAACGTCCAGCAGCCTGGCATCCATCCGGATCCCCGTGGAGATCATCTGGGGCGGCGCCGACACGATCGCACCATTCCACGAGATCAATTCCTACTTGGAGGGCATCCCCACGGCGACGGGCCGTTCGGCCGGACCTCATGTCCGCCACGAGGACTTCTTCGACCCCACAGCGACCAACACGAAAGCTCGCGACCATGTGGCTCAAGAAGCAGCCACCTTCTTCACGCGGCATCTCGGCCACCCCTCCCAGGTCGACCGCCCACGGGGACACCAGTGACCGCTCACCTGCGGACCACTCTGATCGTCCACACCAGACGCCGCGCGAGCAACATTCCATGATCAGCGCTATGTCTCGTGAGACGTTCGACCTTTACACGCCAACTCGGTGAGACGCCTTCAGCATCCCTTGTCTCACCGAGTTGGCGTGTCCCAGGTCAGCTACATGCCCACGCGCCAACTCGTTTGAGACAGGACAGTAGCCGGGTGAGAGATCTCTTGGAGGTCCGGGCCGTTGGAGATGCGGGTGGTGCCGTCGTCGCTCTGGACGGTCCATCGGCCGTTGGCGAAGTTGCCGGCGATGATGACGCCGACGGGGAGCTTCGCTTCGCGTCCGGGGCGGTGTGCGGGCGCGTCGGCTACGCCTGAGGTGCCACGCCGAAGCGCAGGAAGCCGGCGATGCGGGGGGAGAACGTGAGCGGGGTCTGCTCGCCGAGCGACGAGCGCAGGCCCGCCGCCACCTCGGCGTCCGGCTCACCGAACACCTCGAAGTGCTCCACCCGGCAGTGCTTCATGACGTCCTGGATGAACGGGTCCGCGAGTTTCCAGTGCAGGCGGACCGCGTCGGAGTCCCGATAAAGCTGGAAGCTGTGCGCGAGCATCCGCTTCTCGTCCACGAAGGTCTGCACCATCAGCTGCGGGCCATGCTGCTGGGCGAACTCCACGGCTCGGGCGATGGCGTTGCGGAAATCCTCCAGGTGTCCGTCGGTGATTCGCATGGTGTTGCGGAAAAGGAGGATTGTCTCGTCCTGGTGGCTCATGACGCGATTCAGCCTTCCTTCGCCAGCAGCTCGAACAGGCTCGAGAATCCCTGTTCGCCGTGGCCGTCGGCGATCCGGCGATCCATCAGTTCCTTGACCTGGCGCATCCGCATGGCTTCCACGCCGACGGACTCCCGGTGGTCGATCATGTCGTCCATCAGCGCGGCCTGCACGCGGAGCGAACCGAGGTCCGGCGGGTATTCCCCGCTCGCGACCGCCTTGGCGATCCCGGTCAGCAACGGCGGATAAGCGGCCAGCGAGCCGGCGACGCGCTCGGCGAACTCCGTCACGTCGACCCCTTCCGCCCGAACCAGCTTGAGCACGTGCAGAAAGCCGATGAGCATCTCGTAACCCATGGCGACCTGGGCCATGAACTCCACGGCGGCCAAGCCGGCGTCCTCGCCGTGGTAGCCGACGCCGCCCAGCTCCCTAAGGGTGGATGCGTGGGCATCGAAGGCGCTGCGGGAACCGCTGAGCAGGACGGTGATGTTCGGTGTGCCGACGTACGGCGGGTCTCCCATGAGCTTGCCGTCGATGTACTCGGCGCCGTGCTCACTCGCCCAGCGCTCTTTGGCGCGCGCCTGGGCGGGTGAGCCGCTGGTGAGGTTCACCAGCACCTTGCCCTCGACCACGTCATCGACCGAGGCCAGCACTTCGTCGACTGCTGCGCCGTCGAGGAGGCAGACAACGACGAGCGGGCTGGCCGCCACCGCCTCCGCGGCCGTCGCGGCCGCCGTGGCGCCGACGTCGACCAGCGGCGCGCTCTTGCTTGCCGTTCGGTTCCAGACCGTTGTGCGATATCCGCGTTCGACGAACGTTCTGGCGATTGCCGATCCCATGGAACCTAGACCGAGCACGGTGACCCGGCTCGCCGCGGTGGTGGCGTTGTCAGTCGCGGCTGTTGTCGTCGTCATGGTGCTCCCTTTCGTATCGGATTCGGATGGAAGGAATGGCCGCTTGCTCGACTCGGGAAGATCACCCGACAGCGGTCATGCTGTGCTCGCCGGGTCGAGGCCCGACAGCTTGTCGGGGTTGAGGATGCCGAAGATTTCGTGGATGCGTCC
Organism: Nonomuraea sp. NPDC050733; assembly: GCF_040654215.1. Lineage (NCBI taxonomy): Bacteria > Bacillati > Actinomycetota > Actinomycetes > Streptosporangiales > Streptosporangiaceae > Nonomuraea > Nonomuraea sp. NPDC050733. The sequence continues at coordinate 18,371 of NZ_JBFAHO010000026.1, forward strand.
GTCGCGGATGCCGAAGGTGACCAGCTGCCGCTGCCCGCCGATCACGGTCCAGATCGCGGGCTCGCCGTTGGCCTCGGTCAGGCGGGCCTCCTCCAGCGGATACCGGGAGATCAGCCCGACCACGAATGCCAGCACGTTGGTGCGGCCGGTGACCGGACGCAGCGCGGCGCGCACCTTGCCGCCGCCGTCGTTGTAGGCGATCGCGTCCTCTGCCAGCAGTTCCGCCAGCGCCGTCACGTCGCCGTTCTGCGCGGCGTCCAGGAAACGCTTGAGGAGCTCGGTGTGGTCGCCGGTGGCCGGGTTGAACCGGCCGCGGCCTTCGGTCAGGCGTCCCACCGCCCGGTGGTGCCATTGCCGGCAGGTCGCGGACGGGCTGCCGAGGATCTTGGCGATCTCGTCGTAGGGCAGGTCGAAGGCCTCGCGCAGCACGAACACCGCGCGTTCGGGCGGCGACAACCGCTCCATCATGTGCAGTGTCGCGTAGGAGAGCGTGTCGCGCAGTTCGGCAGTGTCCAGCGGGCCGAACGCCTGGGCGTCCACCGGTTCGGGCAGCCACGGGCCGGTGTAGGACTCGCGGGTCGCCCGCGCGGAGCGCAGCTGGTCGAGCGCCAGCCGCGTGACGACCGTCACCAGGAACGAGCGCGGCTCGCGGATCTGCTGCCGGTCGGTGTTCGTCCAGCGCAGGTAGGCCTCCTGCACCACGTCCTCGGCGTCCCACATGCTGCCCAGCAGCCGGTACGCCAGGCCGAGGAGGATTCGGCGGTGCTCTTCGAAAAGCTCGACGGCACCGTTGCGTGCGCCACTGGTCATGTTCGGCTCCCTGGGCTCGGCCGTCGCAGGCCCCGCGGCGGCGTGGCCCGCCGATCGAGCCGCCACAACGCTCACGCCGCCGCGGCCATTCCGCCGCGCAGCTCGGCGGCGAAGCCCTCGGTCACCGACGCGTACCGGGGACGCCAGTCCAGCCGCAGCCGGGCTCGGGTGTTGTCGGCGCCGCGCAGCCGGTTCATGAACGCCACCCCCCAGCTCCCGACGGCCAGCCGCGCCAGCGCAGCCGGCGCCTTCTTCGGTGCCCGGGCCCCCAGCATTGCGGCCAGCTCCGGCAGCCATTCCCGCAGCGGCGCGGGCCGGTCGTCGACGATGTTCAGCACGCCGGTGACATCGGGCTTGTCCAGCGCGGCGGCGACGGCGGTGGCGACGTCGTCGGCGTGGGTGAAGGAGAACACCGCGTTGCCGCCGCCGACCAGCGGCACCTTCCCGGCCCGCACCTGCCGGACGAACGATCCGTCCGCGGCGTAGATTGAGCCGGGCCCGTACAGGTGGCCCAGCCGCAGCACCAGCCCGCTCACCCGGGTGGTCAGGCGTTCCAGCTCGACCAGGGCGTCCAGCACGAGTGCGAACTGCTTGGGCGTGCCCGTGTGCCACAGTGGGACCTCCTCATCGGCCAGGCCCTCGCCGGGCTGGTAGGCGTAGGCCAGGCCCTGGCTGATCAATCGCGCTCCGGGCGCCGCCTCGATCAGGTTCTTCGTGCCCTCGGTGCGCAGCTGGTTGGTCAGCGCGAAGTCGTGCGCCAGATGCTTGGGGTCGATCTCGGCCGGGATCGCGGTGAGCATGTTCACCACCGCGTCGGGCGCTGCCTGCCGCACCGCGGTGCGCAGCCCGTCCCGGTCCAGCGCGTCGGCGACCACCACCCGCGCACCCGCCGCCTCCAGCGCGGCGCTGTCGCCTCCCGGCCGTACCAGCCCCAGCACCTCGTGTCCCACGGCCGACAGCAGCGGCACCATCTGGCCACCGATCACTCCGGTGGCTCCCGCGACGAGAACTCGCATGATCACTCCTTGGCCGGTCCCGGCGGCCGTGCCGGGATACGTCGCTTACGGCAACCAGACGGGCCAGCCCCCCTCGGTGTGACAGCCGAGACAGTGATCCGCAACACAATCCCAGCGCACGGTGAAATGACCGGCGAACAGCGGCACGGGCCACGATGGGGGCCAGACCAAGTACGAGAGAAAGGGGCAGTGTCCCGCCCTACCTGAGAGATCGCTGATCAGTGGGTACGGCGGCGGGGTGCCAGGACCTCGGTGACCTTGGCGATGGCTTCGGCGCCAGGTTTGACGTAGCGCATGGCGGTACGGGGGTTCTTGTGGCGGGTCTTGCCCATGATGAGCTGCAGCGGGACTTCGGCGTCGCCGAGGTGGGTGGCGGCGCTGTGGCGCAGCTGGTGCAGGTCGAGGCCGGCGTACTTGTCCAGCAAGACGCGGGCGCGGGCGTAGCCGAGGCGGGCGCGGCCGGTGTGCGGGCAGATCTCGCCGGCGGCCGGGCGGCGAGCGGGCCCCGACGCCGTCGAACAAGTCCGCGCCGAGTTCGCCACCCGCCATCAAGGGCTCTAACCTCACTGACCCACGGATCACCCCTCAGCGCCCAACAACCAGGGCGGACAATCCTTCCGCCTCGGTGCGGAACACCGCTTCGTTGGATTCTGCTCAGTTGCTAGGGGGACCCCTCTATGCGCAGAACCCGCCAGAACCCACCATTCCAGGCGGTTATGGAGCCACGTGGCCCAGAACTACCTGTCGGCCGAGACGTTTTCGCTGGCCAACGCGCCGCTGATCGAGGAGCAGGCGAAGATCGGTTTCGCCCGGCAGCTTGGCGGCGGCCTGGTCGCCGCGATCGACGGCATGCGGTTCGTGGTCCCGGTGCCGTCCATCTACACCCGGCCCAACCGGAAATTTTTCGGCGGCAAGAGGGGCCTGACCTGGCTCAATATGATCAACGACCAGGGGGCGGGGCTGGGTGCGAAGGTGGTCACCGGCACCGTCCGGGACTCGCTGCACATGATCGATGTTCTGTATCGGCGTGACGATCGGCGTGACATCAAGGGCATCCGCAACCTGCAAGAATCCCGCCACGCCCTGGCCGGGAAGATCTTCCACGGCCGCAAGGGTGAGGTTCACCGGCGCTACTACAAAGGCATGGAGGACCAGCTCGGCGCGCTCGGGCTGGTGCTCAACTGCGTCACCTTGTGGAACACCTTCTACATCGATCAGGCCCTGGCCCGTCTGCGGGCCGCGGGCTACCCGCTGGCTGAGGAGGATGTCGCCCGCTTGTCGCCGTTCGGCCGCCGGCACATCAACGTGATCGGCACCTACACCTTCGCGCTGCCCGATCTCGGCCCTGGAGGCATGCGGGAGCTGCGAAACCCGGACGAGCCCGAGTGGGACGACTGACGTTGCTTCGCCCAGTGCGAGCTGGAAGACGCCGGCGCGCAGCGCTACGAGTCGACGATCGCGGACCTGGATAAGACCGTGGCGTACCTGGCGGACCTCACCGAGATTCTCACTCTGGTGATCGGCGATATTGAGGAAGACGACGACCCGGACTCACCTCTCAGCGGTCCACGCCAGACAGAGAGTGAGACCAAGAGGCGCCGGGCCGGTCAGCGTCTGGCAGTCGAGTGCAAGTGCACACAGCCCCGCCGCCTCCAGCTGACCCCGCGCGCGCTGGAGGACGGCCGATCATCAGCGGATTGTGCGAGAAGCGCTTCGCCGTCGTCGAGCAGAACGAGGGAGCCCCCGTATAGATCGCGTCACAGAACAGCAGCAGAAAGAGCGCCTCGCCGACACGGGGCGCTCTTTCGCGCGAGGAGAGTGTCAATAGCGTTCCAGCCACGGTCAAAGGATGATCATAACGCGTGCGACCAGCGGAAATACCATGCACCGCGGCGACATACCAAGCCCTGACCTTGTCGATGAGAGACGGCTTCGGTTGACAGTCGGCTGGTGCCGCCGGGCTCGTCCTCGGGACATGCGTGAAGGCCGGCGGGTGCCGCCAATCCGTCAGGCCGACGCCGCGCCGAAGGCGGCGGCGTGGTCGGCGACCCACTGTGCGTAGGTGAAGGGCGGGCGGCCGGTGACCTGTTCGACCGTCGGCAGGATCTCCGTGGGCTTGCCGACTCTCGCGGTGAGCAAGTTGACGTAATCGTCGATCCCCGGAGCGGGCATGCCGGCGCGGACCATCTGGTCCCGGAACCAGTCCTCGGACTGCTCCTCCCACCGCAACGGCCGCCCGATGGTCTCCGCGATGACGCGCACGCGGTCGATCTGGGTCAGCGACTGCGGTCCGGTCACCGAGTACCCCTCGCCGGCACGCCCATCGAGGAGGCTGCGGACGGCGACCGCGGCGATGTCGCGCGGGTCGATCGGGGCCGTCGCGGCCTCGCCGTAGCGTCCGCGTACGACATCGCCCTCGATGATCTGGGGCGCCCAGACCAGGTCGTTGGTCGTGAGCCCGTCGGGCCGCACGAAGGTCCACGCCAGCCCGGACGCTTCGACGGATCGTTCGAGCCGCAGGTGCACCTCGCCGACCCAGCCGGGCTCGGGCCACGTGACGGACACCGAGGACAGCATCACGACATGCCGCAGGCCGGCTCGCTTGGCCACGTCGAGGAATCCGTCGCCCCCCTGGAAAACGGGGAACAGGAAGGCCCGCTCGATGCCGGACAGTGCCTCAGACAGCGTTTCCGGCTGGGTCAGGTCGCCGGTCACGACCTGGACCTGGTCAGGGAACGCATGGCCGCTGGGGTTGCGGGTCATGACGCGGACCTTCTCACCCTCCTCCAGGAGTTGGCGGACGACGTGGGAACCGACGTTTCCGGTGGCACCGGTTACCAGGATCATGGTGGGGATCTCCTTTAGTTTCTTGGTTTCTTGAGCCGGGGGCCGGTCGGTGACGATCGCGTCACTCGACCAGCCGTCCGGTGGATTCGAGGTCAGCGCTAAGTTCCACGAGGCGCGTGGATCGTTTGCGCGGCGTCCTGACGACCATGAGGCGCCGGCGACCCGATCCCTGTGACATTGCGGTCTCCCATCAGGACGCACGCCGAACGGTTACCTCGGCGCCTTCGGTCGCGTCATGACCATGACGGAATTCGCGCAAGGAAGGTAACAACATGGCCGGGTCAGGTCCGCACGAAGCACTGGCGGGAGCCTTCGAACAGCAGCGCGAGCGCCTGGTGGCGGTCGCCTACCGGATGCTGGGGTCGCGGGTGGACGCCGAGGACGCGGTGCAGGAGGCGTGGATGCGGCTGGCGCGGCAGGACGCGGCCGCGATCGACAACCTGGCCGCCTGGTTGACCACGGTGGTCGGCCGGGTCTGCCTCGACGTGCTGCGCTCGCGCAAGACCCGGGCCGAGCTGTCGTACGACGACTGGCTGCCCGAGCTGGTGGTGACGGTGGACGGCGGGGCGGCACCCGAGGACGACGTGATGCTCGCCGAGTCGGTCGGGCTTGCACTGCTGGTGGTGCTCGACACCCTCACGCCTACCGAGCGGCTGGCGTTCGTCCTGCATGACATGTTCGCGGTGCCCTTCGCCGAGATCGGCGAGATCATCGGCCGGTCCGCCGACGCGACCAAGATGCTCGCCAGCCGGGCCCGCCGGAAGGTGCAGGGCACGTCGCGGCCGGAGGAGGAGCCGCGGCGGCAGCGCGCAGTGGTCGACGCATTTCTTGCCGCGGCGCGGAACGGGGACTTCGAAGGGCTCGTACGGCTGCTCGATCCGCAGGTGACCTGGCGCACGTACCACCCGCAGGGCGTGCTGACCACGGTCGGGGCGGCCGAGGTGGCCGGTCCGGTCCTGCGCGGCATCCGGTCGATGACCTCGGCGCTGGCGGTTCTGGTCAACGGCGAGCCCGGGTTCGTGGTCTGGGGTGCGAAAGGCAAGGTGCTCGGCGTGGTGGGGTGCACCGTGGTCGACGGCCGGATCGTCGAGCTCCTGACCGTGAGCGACCGCAAGCTCCTCGACACCATGAATCTGCCCGCGCGACCCGAGTAGCGCACGTCCGTCGCATGGGTTGTTACGTCTTGGCGGAGGGCTTCGTCGTAGTGGTGCAAGCATCCGAAGACGAAGGAGATTGAGATGGAAACTCGGATCAACTGGATGGGCACCGAGGTCGGGTCGAAGTGGGCCAAGTACATCATCTCGTCGAACAAGGTCATCACCGACTCGGCACTGCCGAAGGCGGTGCAGGAGCTGGTGAAGATCCGCGCCAGCCAGATCAACGGCTGCGGCGGCTGCCTTGACATGCACACCAAGGACGCCGCGGCCGCCGGCGAGAGCATGGTGCGGATCAACCTGGTCGGGGCATGGCGGGAGACGACCGTCTACACCGAGGCGGAGCGGGCGGCGCTGGAACTCACCGATCAGGGCACCCGCCTCGCCGACTCCAGCGGCATCACCGATGAGGCGTGGGCGAACGCGGCCAAGCACTTCGACGAGGATCAGATGATGGCTCTGGTGGCCCTGATCTGCACGATCAACGCCTTCAACCGGCTGAACGTGATCACCCGGACGCCCGGCGGCGACTACCAGCCCGGACAGCAGTTCATCTGACGCGGACATTCCCCCTCAGGCTCTAGGCGGACCCGGGACCCCGGGTCCGCCCCGCGGCCGCCACCCCCAGACACTCTGCCAAAGAGAAGACTCATGAACATCGCACTGTGGATCATCACCGGCCTGCTGACCGCCCTCTACCTGTTCTCCGGCTTCGGGAAGCTGTTCGTGCCACGGGAGAAGATGGCCCAGATGGCCAACGCCGCGCGCTGGGTCCTCGACTTCAAGCCCGGCACCCTTAAGGCCATCGGAGCGCTCGAGGTCCTCGGTGCCGTGGGCCTGATCCTGCCCGCCTTGCTCGGCATCGCGCCGGTACTGGTACCGCTGGCGGCCAGCGGCCTGACGCTGCTCATGACCGGCGCCGTGATCATGCGGATCCGCCGTGGCGAGACCAAAGCCGCGCTGGTGGACGGGAGCTACCTTGCCCTGGCCGCCTTCGTGGCGATCGGCCGCTTCGCACTGGAACCCTTCACCGGCTGACCGGCCCGTCACCCGGGCGGGATGCGGGCCGCGATCCGCTCCTGCGGGTGGGCGCACTCGCCGAAGGGCAGCGACAGGGCAGGGCGCGCTCGATGAGCTTCTGTGCGCCCTGGTCGGCGACATGACCGGGCGGCTGCGGTGCCGGTAGCCAGGGATGACCACGACGCAGCGCTGCTGGCTGAAGAGCGCGCCGTCGAACGGCTGACGCGACTCAGTCAATCCCTTCCGAAAAGGGTCAACGCGCCCGAGATCGCCAAATGCCCACGGGAGTGTCTGGCTCCTCGCACCAAGGTGTGAGGAGCCAGACAACATGCCTTACATGCCTGAACAGATCATCTCACTCTGACCTGCGAGAAGAGTCCAAGAACCCAGATAACGATGGGCTGCGCACTCATTCCCGCTTTGGTGTTCCTGTCCGCACGGCGCCCCGTCCCCGCTCGCCGCCCGGCCGCCGTCGACATCTGCCCGCATACCGGCCGCGCCCGCCTGGGCTACGACCGCGCCCGCGTCCTGCTGGAGAAGTACGCCGGGCTCGACCTGCACCAGCTGCGCCACAGCGCCGCCACCCACCTCGGCGAGGCCGAGGTGCCGCTGCAGCTCATCATGGGCAAGACCCGGCACAAGAACCCCCGCACCGCCATGCGCTACGTCAAACCCGGAGCTGAGGCCATCGCCGCCGTCACAGAGCACCTTGCTCCACCCCGGCGCCGACACTGATCCGTGCTGTTCCGAGCTGTTGCCTGGACGCCTCGTAGCGCCGAAATGCGGGGCGACCCTTCGGACGCCCAATCCGGAACGGAATGTCACGCCAAGCCGCTTCCGCCCGGCCCACTAACGCGACTTTTCGTTCGTATGCTGCTCAACCCCCGTGAACGCGCTGCTGCCGGACAGCCGACTGCTGGTCAACGAGGGATGGGGGCACGTGGCCACGCAACAGTCGACGTGCGTGGTGCAGGCCGTCTCCCGCTACTTGGTGGACGGGACGCTGCCCGCCCCGGGCGCCACCTGCCAGCCGGACACGGTGCCGTTCGCTTAAGGGTGTCTCTGAACTGGGGAGACGATCTTTTGCGGTTCACCACTCGGGGACGCGAAGCACTGCTCTAGTGATCGCTACCGGAGAACAGCAGCTTCTCGCGAAGGATGCCCTGCATGGCGAACGATGACCCACATGCAATGATCTTCATAGCCTCCTCCGATGACGGAAGGAAATGAGAATGCGGCTCAGCCTCCCCCGTAGCGCCCTGCCGGCAGCGGCGGCCCTGGACCTGCTCCTCGTCTTATTGCTAGTGGTGGGACTTTTGACGCCCACGCCGGCGGGACTGGTGGCCGCGGCGGTGGTCGCGCCTCTGTCCGCCATGGGATACGTGCACGCGTACCGGCTGTTCAGGGCCGCTCGTGAGGCCGGCGCCGCGCCGTGGGACGCGCTGGGGACGGTCGCCGATGCCTTGGTGCCGCTGCAGATACGCATGCTCATGAGAGCGGAGCACAGAAACCTGGCCAGCCTCGCCCTGTGGGTCAGGCGGCGCCAGGACGGGGTGCCGCCGGGTGGTACCGCCCTGGCGTATGTGAAGAATCAGCGGTCGCTGCTGCTGATGCTGCTGTTCGCCGTGGTCGTGCAGGCGATCGCCCTGGAGTGGATGCTGGCGGTTTCGAACGCTGCGCCCGGCCTGCGCGCCGTCGTCATGGCGGCCGATGTCTATCAGCTCCTGTTCGTGCTGGCCCTCGGGGCCGCCTCCGCCACCCGGCCGCATGTCGTGACCGCGGAGGAGTTGCGCATCCGCTATGGCGCGTACTTCGACCTGCGCGTCCCGCGCGAGCTCATCGCCTCGGTCAAGGTGAGCCCCAATTACAACGCGCGCGGTGTGATCAAAGTGGCGGACGGCCATCTCACGCTGGGAGTGGACGCCCAGACCAACCTGATCGTCAACCTGACCGGGCCGATCGCCGTCACCAGACCCCTCGGCCGTCGCGAGCACATCACCACGATCCGGCTCTACGCCGACGACCCGGGCTCAGCTGTGAAAAGCCTGAATGGGCGTTCGTGAACCAGGTTCGAGCACGATCACACGTGCCCGGCGGGCTCCCCGCCGGGCACCACCATGACCCGCATTGACACGGGGTCCTGGTCATATCCGGCCGGAAAATTCCCGCCAAGCAGTGACGTGCTGGTCAGCGGGGCTCGTCCCTGGCAGTCCAGCCATGTTTGGTGATGAGCTTGGACAGCGCAGCGCGGAGCTGGTTGACGCGTTCTTGGGCGTCGGGGCCCTGGATACCGATGGTGAGGGCTGAGTCGGTGGCGTAGCTGATGGCCGAGGGCCGGATCCCGGACGTTGGCCGCCTCCCGCTCGATCGCCTGCGGTAGCTCCCGCGTTCAGCCGTTCTCCATGCGTTGACGGGCCGGGCCCGTCAGTTCGCGGTCTGCTGGTCGTGTCGCGCAGCATGCGCAGGGCGGGTCGCGGCCGAGGGGTGACGGCCCTTTTTGGCGCCGCTGGTGATGACGAGCCGGGCGGCTTATGAAACGCTCCACCTCCTCACGGCGCAATCCGAAGAGTCTGTACGAGGCTTGAGTAGGCCCGCCTGCGCGATAGGCGCGCGGTCACACACGTCGCTGAGCCCGACTACGACAATGCAGCGCTCCCTGTAGACCAATTGTCGACGGTCTCACCGGCACGCTCGGGTCGCCATCCACCACAGCCTTCCGCTGCCCCCGCTTGACGACGCGTGGTTCGGCCCGTTGCCTCTCCTGGCACCGCTTCGTCTCAAGGGATGTCGCAATGTCCTCCACGACAGCTGGTGAAACACTTGTCCGTCCATCGGCGAAGGAGGGCAACCGTTCAAGCTACAGAAGGCAGAAAATGACACGAAAGATCTGGATATGGCCGCAATGACCCGGGCGCTTCCGGACCAGGAGGTCAGCGACGCGGCGATCATCGAGCAATCCTGGCAAGACCCGGAACGCTTCGCCGCGGTCTTCGACCGCTACTACTTCCAGATCCACGGGTTCGCCGCACAGCGGTTGGGGCCGAGCCTCGCCGACGACGTGGCCGCGGAGACGTTCCTGCTCGCGTTCGGCCGACGTGACCGCTACGACCTGTCGCGTGAGGATGCCCGGCCCTGGCTGTACGGGATCGTCGCCAACCTCATCGCCCGGCATCACCGGGCGGAGGCCAGGCGGTATCGGGCACTGTCCCGGACACCTCTCGCGCAGGCCGACGACGGCCACGCCGACCAGGTTGCGGGCCGCGTCGACGCCCAGGTGCAACGGGTGCCTCTGATGGCGGCGCTCGCGAAAATTCCTCGCTCCCACCGGGAGGTGCTCCTGCTCATCGCCTGGGGCGGGCTGAGCTCCGAGGAGGCGGCCGAGGCACTCGGCCTCACCAGCGCCGCCGTCCGAACCCGGCTGCACCGGGCCCGCAAGACCCTGCGCGCCTCGCTGAACGGCGCCGAGCCGACAACGATCGGAAAGGACGGTTGACCATGGACGACATCGAGATGCTGCACGCGGTGCGCCCGCAGCCCGACGCGCCCTCACACGCCGCCTATACGGCCGCCCGCGCGGCCCTGCTGGAACGCGCCGTCAGCCCGTCGCCCACGGCGCGCCGACGCACCCCCTGGCGGCAGGCGCGATGGATCCTGATCCCAGCGGTCGCGGCGGCCGTCGCTGCCGCACTCGTGATCGTGCCGGGCCGTTTCGGCGACTCCCCGCCGGCGGCCTTGAGTTCGCGCGACGTCCTGCTCGTCGCCGCCGATACGGCGGAGCGCACCCCCGAGGGCGCCGGGACGTACTGGCACATCACCATCACGAGAGAGGGGGCTGCGACCGCGGAGACCTGGTATCGGCGCGACGGTCATTGCTGGATCAAAGGCAAGGGGATGAAGGGCGGAGGCAAGCTCTTGGAGTGGCCGATGAAGCCTCAGCCTTTCGCGGTGGGACCGTTGCGCATGACCTTCGAAGAGCTGCGGTCGCTGCCCGCCGACGAGAACGCCCTGTACACCCGGCTCTGGTCGGCCGTCCCCGCAAGCGGTGTCCGCCCCAGCGGGGGACCGATCACGGCCGCCGAACAGGACGGCCTCGCCATGGTGGCGCTGCTCTCGCTGATCAGTGAGGCGCCGGTCTCGCCCCAGGTCCGTGCCGCCGCCTACCGAGCGCTCGCCTCACGACCGGGAGTCGTCGACCTCGGCGAGACCGATGGGGGGCGACGCCTGCAGGTCCCGGTGGTTTCCGGCAAGGGCATCGGCAAGGGCATCATGGTCGTCGACCCGGACACCGGGCGGATCCGCGAAACCTCCGTATGGGCTCCCCTCTCAGGCGGAATCGCTTATACCGACAGCATGGTGACGATCGATACTGAATGGACGGACCAGCTCCCGCCCGGGTGAAATGTGCTTCTGCTCCCTGCAGGAGCGACCACGTGGCGATGCGCCCGGCTGCGCGCCCGATCTCCGATGGTCGTCGAAAGGAGCCGCAACGGGTTCGAGGAGCGGGCCTCGAAGTGGGAGGCACTCGGCGTGCCGGCGATCGAGATCAAGCTCATCGAACCCGTCACCGCGTGAGACATCTCAACCCACCACCATGACGATGGCCCACGCATCGCGTCGGGCCATCGTCAGCCCGGAGCACACCATCGTTGCCGTGCGGCACGCTGGGTGGGTGATCGCCCTCGTCAGCGACATGACTGACCCTTTCTCCCGTACATGGTCTGCCCCCCATGGACGGCCTGGAAAGCAGCTCGGCGCCGGCGTTCTTGAGCAAGAAGCCGCGGGCGCCCGCGCAGACGTACTCGTCGGTGTCGCACGTGGTGATGAATGCGAGCGCGGCGGCGCGTAGGTGTGAGCCGCGTGGTGGAGATGGCGCGAGCCAGGTACGGCTGAGTAGTGCGTACTGCACCGGAAGGCCGGCCATCCGGCTGGATCCATGTTGGGCTCGGCGACTTTTGAGCGGTCGTTGAGAATCGTGACGATCATTCGAGTCTGTCGGTTCCGAGAAGCTGCAGGGCGGTCTGCACCAGTTGGGTGTCGGTGGCCGCGGAGCGGTCGCCGGTGATGCCTGAGCGAAACAGGGACGCTCCTTCCAGCAGCATGACCAGGACCTCCGCTTGGGCGAGGTGCGAATCGCCGGGCCGGCCGGGGTCGGCGCGAGCGATGACCGCGGCGACGTGGTCGCGGTAGTCGCGGTAGAACGCGCGGGTGACGGCGGCGATCGCGTCGTCGCGTGCGGCCAGCGCCCAGATCTCGGCGAACAGCCGGGTCAGGCGCGGGTCGGCGTGTTCGGTCAGCAGCGCGGTGACGAGTTCGGCCGGGTCGCCCTCCAGGGGTGTCCCGGCCGGTGCTCCGGTGGTGCGGGTGAGCCGGTCCAGTGAACGTTCCAGCGCCCGGGCCAGGACCGCCTGGATCAGGTCGGCGCGTGCGGGGAAGTAGTACTGCAGATGGCCCAGCCGCACTCCGGCGGTGGTGGCGACGGCCCGCATCGACAACCGCGCGTTGCCCCGGTCGATCAGAATGTGCTCGGCGGCGTCCAGCAGCGCGCGACGCCGGTCGTCGCCTTTGGCCGTCAACGGCGGGGCGTGCTCCTCAGGCGTCGGCCGCCCGGCCATCAGGCCGCCCGTGCCGCGGTGGCGGGGTGGCGCAGCAAGGTCACGCCCATCCCCTGCAGGACATCCAGCACCTGTGCGGGACGAGGGGTCATCTCGGGGAAGACCACGCCCTGCGGGGCGGGGGCGCCGTCGGCGCCCAGGACGCGGCACAGGCCCGCCAGCGCGCCGACCGCGGTGAGGTGCGCCTGACCGCGCGGGTCGCCGACGGTCACCGCCGCACTCCGATCCCCGTCGGCGACGTCGACACGCACCTGTGCGGTGCCACCCCGGCCCGGGGAGTACAGCACGGCGCGGCGCAGCGCGGTGAAACGCTCACCACGTCCCCAGCGGAACAGCCCGGTGCGCTTGACCGCCAGCAGCGCCGAGGTGGTGGCGGTCGAGCTGAACCCGATCCGGGTCGTCGCGGTGGTCGCGCCCAGGGCGAGCGGCAGGGTGAACTGCTCAGGGGTGTCGATGCGGGCCACGCACGTCACCGTGTCGCCGATCCGGACGCGGCGGGTGTCGGTGAGGGGCATCACCAGCCGCCGCCGACCCTCCTGGACCACCTCGTAGTCCAGGCCGAGGCGGTCCATGAACTCCACCGAGTCGGCTCCTGCCTGGTCGGCCAAGTCCCAGCGGATCGCCACCTCCACCCGGTCGACGCCGCCGAGCTCGGCCGCCAGCGCCGCGGCCACCAGGTTGGTCACCCCGCCCATCCAGCCCGACGACAGCAGCACCGCCGCCCTGGGGCCCGCCATGGCCGCCACCGTGGCGGCGCGCTGCAGTCGCGTGGTCCACCTGGTGATGTCGACATAGGGCACACCGGCAGCCAGCGCGGCACGCAGCACCCGGTCGTCGGGGTCGTTGACCGCGCTGACCACCGCCCGAACCGAGGCCGAGAACCCTTCCGGCTCGGCCAGGTCCCAGCGCCGCACCTCGGCCCCCAGCCTTTCGGCCAGGGCCGCGCCCCGTTGAGGAGAGCGGCCGGTCAACAGCAACGGCCACCGCGGGGCCGCCATCGCCGCCAGCTCCGCTCCAACCGTGCCGTAGCCGCCGACCACCAGCACCGGCCCTGCTTCGTCCAGGCGCAACATATCGTTCATGACCAGCATTATAGGTCAGATGACCTATAAGTGGAGATGCTCGGTGCGGTTCGAGCGTGGCCGAGGCGGTCTTGAACCGATACTCGAGGCACGGGTGGGACAGCCGCTCCCGCCCAGTGGTCGGGTCGATGTTGGCGGCCGCGGGCGCGCGCGGGCCAGAAGCGGCAGCGCCGGTCGGTCAGGAACACCGGTCCCGTGGTGCGACCGACTGGCTGTATTGACCACGAGCGTTGTTGACAGTGGGGTCTTGATCAAAAGAGAAGCCTCCGGTTGGTGAAGGTGTCGAATCAGTACCGCGGATGAGCGCGCCGCAGCTCGTAGATCAGCGCCTCCACAGCGGCCGGCGTCTGCATCGGATGCGACTTCGGCGAACGGTCCGCCGGCCCCGCCAGGCCACCGTCCTGGTATCGGCGCACCCAGACATGCGCCGACTGCCGCGACACCCCATACCGGCCCGCCACGTCGGTGACCTTCGCCCCCGACAACACCTCGATCACCGCGTGTCTGACCGAGGTGGCCGCCCAGGCCGGCATCTCACCCGGCCGCGTGCAGCACTACTTCCCAGCCATACTCCTGGAGGCCGCCTTCGAGCGCGGCAACGAGCTGCCCAGCGCCCGCATCCGGGTCAAGGCCGGCGCCGACCTGCAAGCCGCCGAGCCGCGCCTGGTGCTCACCACGGTGCTGGGCGAGCTCATCCCCTACGACGCCGCCACCGAGGCGCACATGCGGTGCGGCAGTCCTTCCACGCCTTCGCCTTCGCCGAGGAGGCCATCGCGGCCCGGCTGCGTGTCCTGTACGCCGACTTCCACCACCGGATGGCCGACCTCATCGCCCGCGACCAGCAGGCCGGCCGCATCCCCGCCACCCTCGACCCTCACGCCGCGACGCTCGCCCTGGTGGCGCTGGCCGAAGGGCTCGCCGCCTACGTGCTCACCGGCGTCACCCCCGCGCACACCGCCCGTCAGCAAGTGCTGGCGGCCATCGCCGACCTCTACCACTGAGTCATCGGCAAGAGCTCGAGCACATCAAGCGGTAGGTCCCACGAGTGCCGCTCACCACGGTCCGCCGGCCGCGGTGGGCGGACATCGCGGCGTTCGTTGTCCGCCCATCGCCGGCGCGCACCTGCGCGGCGGCGTACCGGCGGAGTCTTCCTCGGCCGGGTCCGCCATACACCGCTCAGGCCACAGGTCACGACCCAGCCGATCACGCCGGCGGGCCGGCGTGATCCGGCGTCAGTCGTCCCAGTCGGGCTCGTCCGCGTTGCGCAGCTCCCGCACGCCCCCAGGGCCGAGATCAGGCAGCGTGAAGGTATAGGTGCCGATCACGTTGATGTCCGGCCGCTGCCCGCCGTCGCGCCGAAACAGCACGTCGATCATGTGCAGCGAGTCCCGGATCGAGCCAGCCGGTCGCTCTGGAGGCCCTGGAGGCCCCGCACGCGGGAGTCAGCCTGCGCTGATGCCGTCGAGGATGCGCTCGAGCCCGAAGCTGAACTGCTCGGTGAAGCTCTGGTCGCGCGCCTCGACGACACCTCTGGCGAAGTGGGGGTAGGCGCCGCTCTCGACGATCTCTCGGATGTACGGCGCGACGTTCGCGCGCCACTCATCCTCACTTTGTCCCGTGCGGCGCTGCGCTTCGCGTTCGGCGAGCTCGCGTGACACGGCGCCGAGCACATAGTCGCCTATCAGAGCGATGACGTTGGCCGCCCGCGTGGGGTCGGTTGTCAGCGACTCGGCCGCCGCCAGCGCGTAGTCCGTCTGGCGCAGCGAGTGCGGGCCGAGCGCCGGACGGGAGCCGAGCAGGGGGGCGAGCCACGGATGGCGCAACATCAGCTCGCGCTGGCCGTGCGCGATCTGCGTCAGATCGGCCCGCCAGTTACCGGAGGGCGGATGCGGGGGGTCCTCTCCTTTGACCGCGTCGACCATCAGATCGAGCAACTCGTCGCGGTTCTTCACGTACCGGTAGACCGACGTGGTGCCCGAGCCGAGCGCAGCGGCCACCCTGCGCATCGACAACGCCTCCAGGCCTTCGGCGTCGGCGATGGCGATGGCCGCTGTGACCAGGCTCTGCATGCTGATCGCCTGCCTTTTGGGGCTGTACGGCTCGCGGCTCCACACCAGTGACATGGACACATCCTACCGTTATGGGTACAGTGTGCCCATGAATGGCAACAGTGTTCCCACTCAGGATGTTCTGATCGTCGGCGCCGGCACCGTCGGACTCGCCGCCGCCGTCTTCCTCGCCCACCACGGCGTACGAGCGCTCGTGATCGAACGCGAGTCCGGTCCGCAGGTGCACCCGCGGGCCACCGGGATCGGCCCGCGCACCATGGAATTCCTGCGCGAGGTCGGCCTGGCCGAGGCCGTCAACGCGGTCGCCATCGACGCCAAGGGCGGTTCGCTCGGCAAGATCTCCGTCCGGACGATGGCCTCGGCCGACTTCACCACGATGCGGCCCAGCGCCCAGGTCTTCGCCTCACCCCCGGCCTACACGCCAGGGGTGGTGCGCGGCACCTGCCCGCAGAACCGGCTGGACAGCGTCCTGCTCAGCCGGGCCTCGGTCACCTACGACACCCGCCTCGTCTCCCTCGACCAGGACGCCGAGGGGGTGACCGCGCTGCTGTCGGGCCCCGAGGGCCCTTACCGGGTCCGCGCCCGGTACGTGATCGGCGCGGACGGAGTGCGCAGCACTGTACGCACCGCCCTCGGCATCGATACCTCGGGGCCAGGGGCGGTCGGACAGCGCACCAACAACGTGCTCTTCCACGCCGACCTGCGGCCGATCGTGGGCGGCGCGCGCTTCGCCGCCTGCGACATCACCACGCCGGACTCCCCCGGCATGATCGTGACAATCGACGGCGAGAAGGAATGGGTCTTCCACACCACCGCCGACGCCTCCCACGCCGCCGACCTGGTGCGCGGAGCCATCGGCGACGCGTCCGTGGAGGTGCGGATCGTCAGTGTGCTGCCGTGGCGACCCCGCGCTCAGGTGGCCGACGCGTTCTCCGCCGGCCGGGTCTTCCTCATGGGCGACGCCGCCCACGCCGTGCCGCCGCTGGGCGCCTTCGGGCTGAACACCGGCGTCGCGGACGCGCACAACCTGGCGTGGAAGCTGGCCTACGTCCTGCGCGGCGAGGCGGGCCCCGGACTGCTCGACACCTACGGTTCCGAGCGGCGGCCCGTAGCGGTGATGACCATGGAGCAGTCGCTTCTGCGCCTGTCCGATCCACGGCTGCACTGGGGGCGGGGAATGGCCGCAGAGCGGGCCCGTGTGGGCGCGATCAACGCTCCGGTAGTGCACATGGGCTACCGGTACGGCACAACGATGTCGGCGTTGCCCTCGACGGAGGACGTGGAACTGGACCTGGACGGCTCGGTCGGCTCTCGCGTCCCGCACCTGTGGGTCGCAGACGGCGTCTCCACCCTCGACCTGGTGGGCTCGCGGTTCACGGTGCTCGCGGACGCGGGAGACCCGGTGTGGGCGACGGCCGGTGCACAGCTGATCGACGGCTGGCCCTACGGCCCGCTCCTGGTCCGCCCCGACGGCATCGTCGCCTGGAAGGCCACCACCCCGGACGCCCTCCCAAGGATCATGAACGACCTGCTCCGCCGTTGACCAGGAGGCCGGCACTGGCGAACCTGTCCACCGACCCGCGCGGAGCCTTCCCCGACGTCAACAGCCATGATCGCCTGGTGACTTCGCGACACCTCCCTCGATGCCGGCCAGGACTCCTGTACTCGCTGCCAGGTGCTGTGGGGTGAGGGCGCGAGGAAGCCGAGAGAGAAAGGCCGCACTGCCGGAACGGAGGTAGAAGCAGTGGCACGATGCGCGTCGCCAGGGGAAACCCCCTGACGACGCTGGGTGGCCGGGGCGGCATCCTGGACTGACCATCACGACCAGCGCATACGAATCACGGCCCGCCCTCACGGAAGCGATGGTTCGCCCTGTGCGTGCCCGCTCAGAAAGGCACGCTACATGTCACCTTCGTGCCCGTACTGAACCACGTGACCGGCACGTAGTAAACATAGAAATGGTGAGTCCGCGTGCCGTGACCACCCTTTCCGATGGTTGAGGTGTACTGATATTCCCATTCGTAGGTCCCGTTGCCCTGACTCTGGGCGATACATTGCGGTGGCGGGATGGCGGCAGGTGGTATGGGGTTTGCCGCGGCGGGGCCGGCTTGTGCCGTCAGGGTGATACCGGCCGCGGCCAGCGCCGACGCCAACAGAGCGATCCTTTTCATAAGGTCAAGGCTCATGGATTCGAGGTCCCGGCACCAGGGCGATGGCAGGACATCGGCAGGACATCGGCAGGACATCGGCGCGGCCGGGTTCCATGTGCCGCCGAGATCGTCGCCCGTTCAGTCTGCGTCACGGTCATCCACCGGCCCGCCTGCGCGCCCCGAACGCAACCCGCCCCTATGCGCGGCTCCATTCCTGCTCCTGCCAGGCGGGGTCCAGCGGGGTGTGGGCGATGTGGTTGGTATAGTTCGACAGCGTCTTCATCCCGACCCCGAGCACGATGTCGAGCACGTGGCGGCGGGTGTAGCCGGCCGCGAGGAATGCCTCGATCTCCGCGTCGTCCACCCAGCCGCGCTGGGCGACCATCGCCTGGGTGAGGCGCCGGGCCGCCTCCAGCGCGGCGTCCGGCAGCGGCTTGCCTGCCCGCAGGGCCTCGACCACCTCGGCCGGGACGCGGGAGCGCAACGCCAGGGTGGAGTGGGCGGCCACGCAGTACGCGCAGTCGTTCTCCACACTGGCCGTGATCCACACCACGTGCTTGGCCGGTCCGGGCAGGGAGGACCTGCCGAACTGCTCGGCCAGCGCGTTGTAGCCGGCCAGCAGTTCGGGTGATTCGGCCATCACCCCGTTCAGCGTGGTCACGAACCCCATGCGCTTCTTGGCCGCCTCCAGCATCGGGCGGGCCGCCTCGGGGGCGTCGCTCTCGTCGTACACGCGGAAATCGATCATCATCTCTCCTCGGTGCGGGTGAAACCATCCAGTACGGCGCGCACGCCGGCCATCAGCTGCGCCGCCTCGGCTCCTGCCCGCGAGCGCAGGTTGACCCCGTAGGCCAGCAGCGCCAGCGCCTCGGCGCCCGCCTCCAGGTCCAGGCCGGGACGCACCTGACCGCGCTCGCGTGCGCTCTGCAGCGCGGCGCGCATCGCGGTCCGTAGGGCGGCGTGGTGGGCGTCCAGGACCTGCCGGATCTCTGGGATCTCGCGGGCGGCGCCGGTGTGCGTGTTGGTGACCAGGCAGCCCCAGCGGGCGTGCCGGCCGGTGCAGCGTGCCGCCACCAACTGCTCGAAGAAGCCGGTGATGGCGGGCAGGCCATGCTCGTCGGCGGCGAGCGCGTCAAACACAGGCCGCGACTGCCGTTCCAGGTAGTGGCGCAGCGCGGCCGCCTGCAGCCGCTCCTTGCCGCCGAAAGTCGCATACAGGCTGGACCGGCTCAGGCCGGTGGCCTGCACGACCTCGGCGATGCCGGTGGCCTCGGTGCCGCGTTCCCAGAACAGGCGCATCACCTGGTCCAGGGCCGCGTCGGGATCGAAGTGCTTGACGTCCGGCATCCGCCGACCTCCAATCTTGGAACGACTGTTCCAAGATAACGTGATGCGACACGAAGAGCAATCGCTCCACCTGCCGCGGTGCCGGTTCGGCCGAGAAGACGGTCCGGGCGCCTCGCCAGCCGGAAAACCGTTTGCCCCTTCCTTCCGCGTTCTCGTAGGTTGCCTGCGGCCCAGTCGCAGTGAGGACAGAGGACAAAACCGCGTGACCCCGCCTGCTCTTCAGACCTGACACCTTCTTCCGCTCACCTTCACGCCGACCCTCGCGTCGGCTCTGCCGGGCTGCCCGTGTGCGCCCGGTCATACAGCGTTTGAGGCCGCGCGCAATCGGCCTCGTGTCAGGTCTAGAGAGATCATGTCTTCACAACCTCATACTGTGCTGCCCTGGGTCGTTCGTCGGACCAGGCTGCCTCTGCTGTCGTTGCGGTGCGTGGACTGCCGGTCGGAGTCGGCCACCACCGGCGAGGGCAGGTTCCGCGTCAACGCCAACGGCAAGCTGCTGGACGTGTGGCTGCTGGTGCGCTGCGTGTCCTGCGATCGGACCATCAAGCTCGCCGTCCACGAGCGAACGCCGGTCACCTCCTTCGATCCGGCCGAGCTCGACGGCTACCACGCCAACGATCCGGAACTGGTGGCCTCCAGGCTGTTGGATCCGCTGCTCGCCCGGCGCAACCGCTTCGCCCTGGACTGGCAGGGGGCCTGGCGGCTGGACACCCCGTCGGCATGGCTCGACCAGGGGTGGCCGGTCCAGGTCGAGGTCGTCTTCCACGACCCGGTGCCGGTGCGCCCGGAGCGGCTCATCGCGCAGGGGCTCGGCCTCAGCAGGAACGAGGTGCTGCGCAGGGTCAAATGCGACATTCCGCTGCGCCGTACGACGAGTGCCGGGTTCACCTTCACCGTGATGGCCGGGGACTAGCGGACCGGGCGGCCCGGAGGCAGGACTCCTCCGGGCCACCCGGCGGACCAGCGGAGATGGAGGCGCGGCGCTGTGACGGACGCCACACACCGCCCGCGGCGCCTGCACTGCTCGGCGTTTCGGCAGCTCGCCGAGAACTGCGCGGAGTCGCTGACCCGAGGCTGCCGAACGGTGGTGACCGGGCGGCTGAAGCAGCGCAGCCATGAGGATCGCGAGGGCGTCCAGCGGACGGTGTTCGAAGTCGAGGTCGAGGACGTCGGCCCGTCGTTGAAGTGGGCGTCGGCAAAGGTCGTCAAGACGTCCCGGCGACCAGGGCGCAGCTGCGCCTTCACCTGCTGGCGCGGGGCCTGCTGTTCCATCGAGCGACCCGTGGGCGACGAGCCCGGCGCTGGCCGCTGCCGGCTCCGGCTTCTCGTCCGGCCTCGGGGAGCAATGGAACAGTGGTTGGCGTTAAGCATTGACCGACGTCATGGACGCCGTTGCCGGCGGGCGTTCCCGCCGGTTACCCGTGCTTGTCCGGCTCGGCGTCGGCGAAGGCGCGGTATCCGCCGAGATCTCGGGCTGGGCGAGGACGTCGCCGCGGTGTACGACTCGGACCGGACCCGGGGCCATCATCGGATGCTGATCCGCCGGCGTAGCGAGGTCGTGTCGGACATTCAGCAAGACCGCCGTCGTCGTCATCACCGCGAAGTCCGCCGGGCGTAAGGTCTTCGGCCTCGCCACCGCAGGCGTCCGTCTCGCTTGACCTCTTGCGCGTCAGTCCGGCAGCCAGTGCAGCTCGTGCGCCAGGGTTTTGGCGAC
Source organism: Nonomuraea sp. NPDC050733 (assembly GCF_040654215.1). Lineage (NCBI taxonomy): Bacteria > Bacillati > Actinomycetota > Actinomycetes > Streptosporangiales > Streptosporangiaceae > Nonomuraea > Nonomuraea sp. NPDC050733. The sequence continues at coordinate 39,192 of NZ_JBFAHO010000026.1, forward strand.
GGCACGGATGCGGCGGTGTAGCGGCGACTGCTCGCGTGGGAGGACCAGGTGGATCGTCAGGCTGGGCGCGCCTCGCAGCGGTCGCCAGGTGAGACCGGCCGTTTGTGCCGTGGCCGCGGCTTCTCCGGCCGGGGCGAGGGTGACCCCGTCGCGCAGGTCGCGCTGAGACATGTCGAAGGAGACTGCGGGCGTGTGGAATCGGGGGTGTGGTCGGGTGTCTCGGAACAGTGCGGACAGCTGATCGTGGATCACGGGGTTGGCCGCACGGTCCGGGAGTCGCAGCGGATACGCGGCCGCGTCGGCGATCTCGATCTCCGGGTGTTCGGCCAGCGGATGGTGCTGCGCCAGCTGGACCCCGACGCGCTGACGCCGCAGCAGGAACCGGCGCACGCCACGGCCCGGCTGTTCACCGCGGGTGATCCCGGCATCGATGCGGCCGTCGGCGACCGCGGGGGAGATCTCCGGTGTCGCCATCGGGACCGCGCCGACCTCGAGTCCTCTGTTGCCGCGAATCAGCCTGTCCACCAGGGCCGGTGCCGTCTCGGCCCCGGCGCTGAGGCTGTATCCGATGCGCAGCGTGCCCAGTTCACCGGCCGCCGCGCTCCGGGCGGTGTCCCATGCCCGGTCCAGCGCCGCCAGCGCGGGCGGCGCGGACTCCGCCAAAGCCGCACCGGCCGTGGTCAATACGACGCTACGTGTGTTGCGGACCAGCAGGGCCGTACCGAGTTCCGCCTCCAATCGGCGCATCCGGGCGCTGAGTGCGGGCTGTGCGATACCGATCCGTGCGGCCGCGCGGGTGAAGTTCAACTCCTGCGCCAGCACCAGGAAGTACCGCAGGCTCACCGTATCCGGCGCCACGTGCCCTCCCTGCCGATTGATAACGATCCGTTCTGAGTCTATCCCGTACCGATCTTTCCCTCGACCGCACATCAAGCCCTAACCTGCGCATATGACGATTCCACTGACCGCAGTACCCGTCGCCGGGATCGATCGGTCTGAGTGTCAATGCGAAGTCGGACGTGTCCGGCCCAACACAGGAGGTTTCCATGGCTAAGGGCTACTGGGTCAGTGTCTACCCCGCCATTGACCCTGAGAGGCTGACTGCCTACGACAAGCTGGCCGGTCCGGCTGTCCAGGCTGGGGGCGGGCGCGTCCTGTCCCGGATCCCGTCCCGTGGCGGTCGAGTCGTCGCCCACGAGGCCGGAATCACGCAACGCGCCGTTCTGATCGAGTTCGACAGCTTTGAACAGGCCGTCGCGGCATACGAGAGCGAGGCATACCAGAAGGCGCTGGTGGCCCTCCCCGACGGCTTCGAACGCGACTTCCGCATCATCGAAGGCATCGACTGACCGGCGGCCCAGCCATCGCTGAGCATCCGTCACCTGACACGCACACGGTGCTGAACGACGACTCACGAGACGAGTTCGACGCCATGCCCCGCGTCCCAGTTCGTCGTCGACGTCCTCGACGGCCTGATCCCTGTCGGGCGGATCGAAGAAGCGACGCGACGTCCGGGGCAGCTGGACTGGCTCGCTGACCTCGTCGACGAAACTCACCCTCGCCCGAAGCGAACCGCTTCTCACACGACAGATCGGTCCAGCGAACACACGGCTTCGATGACCAGGGGCGCATCCTGCATCCATCTGCCGTGTGCCCCGTCGGGGCTACTCAGAGTTTGAAGAACCGCAGGTCAAGCCCTCTTTCGAGAGGTTTCGACCTGCGGTTCTTCTGTTGTTGAAGTAGCCCGGAGGCGCGCCAGGATGGCGCACCGGAGCCGGCCGCCCTGCTTCGGGGAACAGGTGGTCATGCCACAGATCTACCGCGAAGGCCCGTTCCCCGTGAGCCCTGCTTGCGCGAACTGGCCGACCTGAAAGTCGGCCATGCGGCCGTCGAGGCTTGAGCCCATCGCCGCATCTCATGCACGCCCGTCACGGGGCCGCGCCGGTGCGACAGAGCCGCGTTGGAGCTATTGATCGTTTGATGGGTAGGACATCGCGTACCCCTGGTCTTGCTGGGCCGAGGCTTGCACCCGAGGCCAGGGCAGGCGCTTCGGGATCGGCGGCGATGACCGTGGCGTCGTTCCATCCGGTGGGAAGGCTGGTCGGCCATTCCGCGGCGATACGACGCCATCCCTCGCGGCCTAGCAACCACGGTTGACTATCGCGAATTAGTCAACTAAGGTTGCTTGCATGCTGGCAGAAGACGTATCCGTTCCCCAGGATCCCGCCGACGCGCTCGCGGCGGTCGCGGCGCTGCGGCGCCTGGCCGACCAAATCGAGGACGCCGCCGTGGAGCAGGCCATGCGCGCCGGGTGGGGCTGGCCGGAGGTCGCCGAGGCGCTCGGCGTCACCCGCCAGGCGGTCCACAAGAAGCACGCCAAGCGGCTCATCGCCGCCGGCGTGACGCTGAGGAGACGACAGTGAGCACGATCGACCACTACATCAACGACATCATCATGCGGGGAGCGGCCGAGGCGCGGGAGGAAGGCTCTGCCGCCACCGAGGCTCACCACCTCCTGCTGGCCATCGCCGCCGTCGAGGGCACCGCCGCACACCATGTGCTGACGGCGGCAGGGCTCGAGCGGCAGGCGATCAGGGATGCTCTGGACCGGGAGTTCGAGCACAGCCTCGACGCGGTCGGGTTTTCCCTCGCCTCCTATGACCTTCCGAAGCCCTTCCGCGACCCCAAGGATCATCCGAAGCCCGGCGCCTCCGCCCGGCTCGCGCTCGAACGCGGCTTCGCCGCCGCCAAGGGCAAGAAGGACCTGCGTCCCGCCCATCTGCTGCTCGGCGTCCTGAGCGCCGACGTCGGCACCGTGCCCCGCGCGCTCACCCTGGCCGGCGTCGACCGGGCCGGCCTGATGGATCGCGTCGAGGAGACGCTCACGCACGAAAGCTGGTAACCAGCTCCCTGCCCCACGCTCCGGCCCCGGTTCGGGCCGCGATGCGCCATGCCCTCGTGCCGGGCTTCTGCCGGCATGTGTCCGGCGCGAGGTTGTCTGATCACGAAGAGAGGTCATCATATGACGCACAGCAACGGTATCGTGCTCGACGTCGACGGGCTGCGCATGCGCTACGGCTCGCTCGACGTTCTGCACGACGTCACGTTCCAGGCCCGCCACGGCGAGGTCCTGGCCTTGTTGGGGCCGAACGGCGCGGGCAAGACCACCACGATCGAAATCCTGGAAGGCTTCCGCATCCGGTCGCAGGGCCGGGTCTCGGTGCTCGGCGCCGATCCCACTCACGGCGACGAGCGGTGGCGGGCCAGGCTCGGGATCGTGCTGCAGTCCTGGCGCGACCACGGCAAATGGCGGGTACGCGAGTTCCTCGCCCACCTCGGCACCTACTACGCCTCCTACGCCGTCCCCGGGATCCCCCGGCCCTGGGACCCCGACGAGCTGATCGAGAGGGTCGGCCTGGCGGAGCACGCCGGCAAGAAGCTCAAGACACTGTCGGGCGGCCAGCGGCGCAGGCTCGACGTGGCGATCGGCCTCGTGGGGCGCCCCGAGATGCTGTTCCTCGACGAGCCCACCACAGGCTTCGACCCGCAGGCCCGGTCCGACTTCCACGATCTCGTACGCGACCTGGCCGACGCCCGCGAGACCACCGTCCTGCTCACCACCCATGACCTGGACGAGGCCGAGAAGCTGGCCGACCGCATCCTCGTGCTGAACCGCGGCCGGATCGTCGCCGACGGCACCGCCGCCGAGCTGGCGCGGCGGATCGCCGGTGAGGACGAGGTGCGCTGGGTGCGCGACGGGCGGCGGTACGTCGACAGGACGCCCGACTCGACCAAGTTCGCCCGCGAACTGTTCGCCCGCTACGGCGACGACGTCCAGGCACTGGAGGTCCACCGGGCCTCGCTGGAGCAGACGTACCTGGCGCTGGTGCACGAGGCCGAAGGGGTGGCCCGATGAACGCGACCGTACTGCGCGCGGGCTGGTCCCGGGGCCTGATCGAGCTGCGGCAGTCGTTCACCAACGGCGCCGAGCTGTTCTCCCACTTCCTGTGGCCCGGGCTGATGGTGGCCACACTGTTCTTCATCCGGGACCTGCCGGTCGGCGCTCTCCTGCTCGGCACTCTGGCCTTACCCGGCATCCTCGGCATGAACGCCGCGACCAGCATGATCAGCATGAGCCAGCAGCTCACCGCCGACCGCGAAGACGGCACGCTGCTGCGTGCCAAGGCGACCCCGCACGGGATGCCCGCCTACCTGATCGGCAAGGTGATCTCGGTGTCCGGCAGCCTGCTGGCCGACCTGGTGATCTTCCTGGTGCCCGCCGTGCTCCTCGTCGAGGGCCTGCGGATCGGCCCGGATTCGTGGCCCAGACTGGCCTGGGTGCTGGCGATCGGCCTGGTCGCGACCCTGCCGATCGGCGCGGTGCTGGGCTCGGTATTCACCAGCGCCCGCGCCCAGGGACTGGTCCAGCTTCCGTTCCTCGCGCTGATCGGGATCTCCGGCATCTTCTACCCGATCACCTCGCTGCCCGAGTGGCTGCAATGGATCGCCCAAGTCTTCCCGATCTACTGGATGGGGCTCGGCATGCGGTCGGCCCTGCTGCCGGACTCGGCGGCCGCCGTCGAGATCGGCGAGTCGTGGCGACACCTGGAGACCGCCGGAGTGCTGGGCGCCTGGGCGCTGCTCGGGCTGCTCTTGGCGCCGGTCGTCCTGCGGCGGATGGCACGCGGGGAATCCGGCTCGACGGTGGCTGCACGCCGCGAGCGTGCCCTGCAACGGGTCGGGTGAAGGCCGTGACCATCACGACGATGACCGGCCGATCCCCGGCGCCGGACCTGGCCCGAGGCGTGATGCTGCTGGCGATCGCGGTGGCGCACGCGCCGGCGTTCGTCACCAGCACGGCCTTCGGGTAAGCGCTGGGCCAGTTCGCGTACCAGCATCAGCTGAAGGGCGGGGCTGGGCCACGCTCAGGAGACTCTTGGGCGCCGCAGTCGATGGCTGATCGTCATCGGCTTCGTTCACGAAGTGCTCGTGCCGCTGGACATCATCGCGGCGTAAGGGCTGAGGTTAACCCCCGCGCCCTGGGCCGCCGTCCTCGCGCACACCTTCACCGGGTATGCCGGCGGCATCACCCTTGCGGCAGTGTGGACGGTGCCGGCGCGGCCCGGCCTAACTTGGGTCGTATGACGCTGCATGGTGCGTCTATCCTCCACAGCTATGGATCTTCGAGGCAAGACCGTCGTCGTGGCCGGCAGGTTCCGTACCGAATCCGTCGCGAAGCTGAGGATGCGGCTTCAGGGGGCCGGGGCGACTGTCGTGGACGAGGTTTCGCGTTCCGTGGACATCGTGTTCGACGGGGACGACGGCAGTTACCCGAACGAGCGCGTCCGTGCGGCGGAGCGACTGGGCGTGCCGGTGTTGTCGGTGGAGGAACTGCTGGCCTCGCGGACCAGGCGTACGGGGTCCGGGGATTTTCCCGGGCATGCCGATCTGGAAGCGGTGCAGGACGATCCCGCGGCCCTGCTCCACCTGCTGGAGGAGGCCGACTGGTCGGCGTTCGAGCCCGAGCGGGACCTGCTCACGCTGCGCGCCCTCCTGACCGGTGTGGAAGAGCGGCACGGCGTCACCGGTGCGCACCTGCTGGTCACCGAGCGCCTGCGCGAGCGCGGGGCGCGGCTGCGTCACCCGTACACCATGTTCGGCGGCGGCTTTCAGGACTACGCGCTCAGCCCGTGTGGCCGCTACCTCGCCACGGGCCGAGGGCCGGCGGAGGGTCAGTACGACGGCACCGGTCCCCTGCAGGTGTGGGAGATGGCCACGGGACGCCTCGTCAACACGATCGACGTCATGTACGGCGTCGGCTGGCCCGGCCGCCGCGACACCGTGCAGTGGTCCGCGGACGGCACCCGGGTCGCGCTGGCGTTCTGCACGAACAACGTCGGGGTGTGGGACCCGTTCGGCGCGCGTACCAGTCCGTACGGGAGCGCGGACGTGACGGACGGGTACGACGCCGCGGCCATCTTCGCCCTGGCCCCCGACGGGCGGCGGGCCTACATCTCGATGAGCAGCGAGCACGAGATGATGGGCTGCGTCGCGGCGCTGGACGAGGGCAAGGTCTTCTACAACGACTACCGCCTCCACAACACAGGCCCCGAGCCGGCCATGCTGACCGAACCGCTGCCGGAGGAGGTGAAGGAGCGGCTCAAGAACGACTACTTCTCCTTCCGCCGGGTGCGCTGGTCCCGCGACGGCGGGCGGCTGCTCGGGGACAACGAGACATGGGCCGCCGTGGTCGATCTCCCGGGCGGACGGATGCGCTGGCTGGCGCTCACCGCCGGCCCCGTCGTGTGGAGCCCGGACGACCGGTACGCCGCGGCGCTGACGCCGGGCCGCCCGCGCCGGCTGACCGTCCTCGACTCCGGCACCGGGCGGCCGGTGGGCGACCCCGTGGACCAGGCCGAGGGGTCACTGCACTGGGGCATGCGCGGGACCGAGGCCCGGCTGGCGGTCGTGGTGGAGAACGGCGGCGGTGCCGACGTTTACGACGCGCGCGGCCGTCACCAGTACCACCTGCCCATCGCCACCACCAAGCGCATCGGCCGGTACTTCTACGACGGCCAGGAGCGGCCCTGGGCCTGGGAGAGCGCCGGGGACTTCGCCGCGTGCCTGACCGCGGACGGGCGGGCGGAGGTGTGGTCACTGGGCGGCGAACCGGCCCAGGTCGGGTCAATCGAGGCGCCGGACGGGACGCAGGCGGTGTTGTGGGGCGCGGACGGGGTGCTCGCGCTGATCGGCGCGCAGACTCTCCGCTTTGTCGGCGCCTTCACCGGCGCCGTGCTGGGCGACTTCGTGTTCGGCCGTTACTTCGACAGTGAGCGGAGTCCGCTCGACGACGATTGCGCAACCCTGCACGGGATGTTCCGGTCCGACGCCTTCCCTCTGGCGGACTCCTCGTGGTGCGCCATCGCCGACCCAGCCGTCGGTCCCGCCGCGGCCCTGGTGGTCGCCGACGAGGACCGCCTGGACTCCCCGGACGACCTCGACGCCGTCCTGGCCTGGACCGTCGACCGCCGCTTCACCTGGCCCGTCCGCTGGGGCCGTCTCGACGTCGTCGCGAGCGTCGAGGCGGCGTCCGCTCTCCTTCGTCCGGCCTGAAGTTGTCGCACCAGCGCCCGGCCCTGAGCGGCCCGATGCCGCCACCAGAGGCTTGACGCGCGTCGTTGCGATCACCGTCTTTCCGAGTCCGGTACAAGGTGGAGAGGCCCATGCCGCGCGCGGCGACCGCGCAGGAGGGTGCGCACCACCCCGTGTCCGGCACCAGGCAGCACAGCACGGGCTGGCGTTCCACGTCCGCTGACCTGGCAGGTGTCCCTGCCCGAACGGGTGCCGGGCAGGGATCCTGGCGTCAGCCCACCGCGTACGCGCGCGTCACGGTCTGTGTCACACGGCCGCCTCGGGTGTCGGCGACAGTGGCGCGCAGGGATACGTACCCGCTGGTAGCGGGGTTGGCCAGCAGCGCGACCCAGCCGGAGCCGGACGGGGCCACCGGCACCGGACGCCAGCTTCCGCCGTCGTCGAACGACGCCTCCAGCTTGATCGTCCTGACCCGCGCCTCTGCCGCGCCGGGGTTGCGCTCGACACGGAGGGGAATTCGGGTCAGCGACCGGGGCTTGGCGCGATTGTGGTCGTCCAGCCCGGCGGGGACGTAGCGGACCGCCATCAGGGGCAGCGCTCGCGCCTCGGCGGCCCGCTCCGAGCGGAACGTCCATACCGACTCGATGCCCGTGGACAGCGTGCCCTGCCGCTGGGCGGACGCGGTCAGCGTGTAGTCGGCCGCCTCGGCAGGGAGCTGTCGGGCGTCCAGCAGGCATCGGGCGGGCTGGAGGTAGGCGCACCCGGCCAGGTCCGCCCTGGCGAGCACCGCACCGCCGCGGGCCAGGGTGAGCGTGCCGGTGGTGGCGCTGTCGGCGCCGGTGAGGGAGGCTGCGTCGGTGAAGAGCCGGTCGGCGCTGAAACGCAGCCGGTCACCGTCGCGATCGCCGGCCGGTGTGCCGAACGCGGGGCCGGTCACGGCGGCGTTCCACGTCTCCTTGACGGTGCCGCGCTTGAGGACCCCGGTCGTGCCGGCCACGACGTGCGTGCCCGTCCACACCTCCGTCGTCCAGGCGAACCCGGGCGTCCGGTAGTGCGTCATCGTCCCGGGCAGGTCCGTGACGGGGCTGGCGTAGGGGAAGACGAAGTCCCAGGAGTACCCCGGAAGCCGGACGCCCACGTATGCCCGGGCCTGGGCGGCCGTGCCGGGAGCCCGGTAGCTCGCCTCCACCTTCACCAGCTCGCTCGTCCGCGCCGTGTAGGTGGGATCGTCCGGGATGCCGTTCTCGTGGTAATGGACCAGGTCGTAGCGGTACGGGCTCGGCCGAGTGTCTTTCTTGTGCCAGACGGTCTTGGCCAGGTACGTCAGACCCGGCGTTCTGACAGGGAGCGCGTAGTAGGTCAGCTCGCCGCCGGCCATGAACCCGAACATCCAGGACCCGTTGATCAGGTTCATCTCCAGCAGATCGGCCTGCTGAGCGGTCGGCTCGTCCACCGCGAACTTCACCTGCCTGCCCTTCCGCACGTCGAGCGTCACCTCGCGGTCGGCGTCGGTCAACGGCACGGCCTGGTGCGCGGTCATGGTCACCTTGTCGTCGCCCACGTCGGCGTAGAGGTTCCAGTCGCCCTTCGGCAGGCGGGCCTTCGCCACGCCACGCTGGAAGAACAGCAGCTCCCAGCGTCCGGTCTTGAGGTCGTAGACCTCGCCGGAGCTCACGAAGAGCGGCTGGCCCTCCTTGCCGACGGCCTTGACGGTCAGGTCGTACGACTCGGGCTCCACGTACGCGCCCGCGAGGGTGCGCACCACGATGTCGCCGGACCTGGCGGTGACGGTGCCCGGGTAGTCGCCGGGGGCCTTGCCCTCGGCGTGGATCGTCAACGTGACCGAGGCCTCCCCCTTGGCGGGCACCTCGAGCCGCTGGTGCTCCAGGCGCAGCACGTCGTTGGAGGTGGTGAGGTCCAGGGTGACCGGGGTGTCGCCGGAGTTGGCGTAGGTGAGGGTCTTGGTGGCCACCCGCTCCCCCGTGCCGTTCCAGGGGAACGCCGCCCACACGTTGCCGCTCATCTCCACCACGGGCTGGGCCAGGGCGCGGACCAGGTCCACCCTGCCCGCCCCCTCCTGGTACGGCGTGGAGCTCCCGTTCGGGGCGGCGCTGCCGATGAGCGCCGCCTTCAGCCGCGCCCCGTTCCAGTCGGGGTGCCGCTGCGCCAGGATCGCCGCCGCGCCCGCCACGTGCGGAGCCGCCATCGACGTGCCACTGTGCGCCACGTACGGCCCGTCCGCGGTGCCCGCCGCGGCGGCGGCCATGATGTCCACACCCGGCGCGGTCACGTCCGGCTTGATCGCGTGATCGCCCTTGCGGGGCCCGGCGCTGGAGAAGGGCGCCCTCATGTCGTCCCGATCCACGGCGCCGACGGTCAGAGCGGCGTCGGCGCTGCCGGGACTGCCCACCGTCCCGGCGAGCCCGTCGTTCCCTGCGGAGATCACGAACAGCGCGCCGGTCCGCTCCGACAGCGTGTCGACCGCCTGCTCCAGCGGGTCCGCGTCGGGCGTGTCCGGGCCGCCGAGGCTCATGTTGACGACCTTGGCCTTGACCTCCACGGCGGCCCACTCCATGCCGGCCAGGATGTGGGACTCGAACATCACCCGATCCCCCACCTTGCCGAGGGCGATCTTCGCGTCCGGGGCCACGCCGCGCTGCTTCTCTCCCGCGCCCGCGACGATCGACGCCACATGCGTGCCGTGGCCCACGTTGTCGCGCGCGTCGGTGCCGCCGGTGAAGTCCCGCGCCTGCGTGACCACACCCTTCAGATCGGGGTGATCGTGGTCGTAGCCGGAGTCCAGCACGGCCACCGTGACGCCCTTGCCCGTCAGGCCCTGCTGCCACGCCTGCGGAGCGCCGATCTGCTTGACGCTCCGGTCCAGGCTGAACGAGCGCTTGCCGTCCAGCCACAGCTTCGTCTTCCCGCCGCTCAACGTCCGGGCGCCGCCGGCCAGGCCCTTCCACGCCTCGGCCGCGCTCTCCTTCGGCACCTGCATGGCCGACATGCCCAACTGGGACAGGTGCCCGGCCTGCCTCGCGCTCCGCGGGGCGGGCACGTCCCCCTGCGCGATCAACGGGATGTCGCCCCGCCGATCGTCGCCGTACCCCCACTCCAGCAGCTGCGTCACGTCGAACAGCCGCTCGTCCAGCACCCCCTGCGCCACCAGCGCGAACGCGTCGGACGGATAGACGTGCAGGTGCCCGTCACGGTACCGGGTGGAGTAGCGGACCCGCCTGCCCGGCCCCGGCTCCACCCGGTGACCGGCGGGGGTGACGACAACCCGGTCGCCGGTGAGCAGGGTCACCGTGCCCGACCGGCCGCTCCCCTGCTGTGCGACCGCCTGCCCGGAGTCCTGCCCGCCGGGATCGGCGGGCGCCTGCACGGTCGCGAATCCCACCGACCCGGCCAGGACGGCGGCGACCAAGCCACTGCCTAAGCTCATGCGCACCTCTCCGATGATTGAAGATCGACACGAGGTATTACCGCCGGGCGGCTACGGAGTTCATGACGCTTCTCCGGGCCGTGAGGGAGGTGGCCACGTCGGAGTGGTCGCAACCGGCCGTTCGTCCCACCTGGCGCGGCCGGCGACTGTTGCCGGTCAGGCTGCGCAGCACCAGCGACATCCCTTCACAGCGGCCGAGGAGCAGGCCGCTCACGTGCAGCGTGCGTGGTGTGCCAGGACACCCGCGTGTCCGCCGGCGCGGCGGCCCTCTACCCCCAGCGCTGCACCGGCCCGGCCGCGCGGCGCCGCCTGCTGCACGGCGTCAAGGGGGTACGGCTGGTGCCGCGACTGAGCAGAAATCGAAGGGCCCTGGTGTGAACTCTTCGGCGGAGCAGCGGTAAGAACATGCGAATCTGCCCGCAGCGCGCGAAGGAGCTGAACCGTTCATGGCCGAACCGGCGACAGCCGAGGCCGCCGACACCGACCTGATCCGCCGCTCCCTGCGGGAGCCGCAGGCATTCGCCGCGCTGTTCGACCGGCATGCTCCCGCCCTGCACCGTTACGCGGCCCGCAGGCTCGGTCCGGAGGCGGCCGAGGACGTGGTGTCCGAGACGTTCCTGGCGGCGTTCGAGCACCGGCACCGCTACCTGTCCTGCCAGGCCGACGCCCGGCCCTGGTTGTACGGCATCGCCTCGAACGTGATCGGCAAGAGGCGCAGGCGCGAGGCGGCCCGTTACCGGGCGTACGTGCGTGGTGGCGTACACCCGGCGGAGATCGGCGGCGGGCTGGTGGAGGACGGCGTGAACACGCTCGCGGTGAACAAGCCGCTGGTGGCGGCCCTGGCCGGGTTAGGCGCCGGCGACCGGGACACGCTGCTGCTGGTGGCGTGGGCGGGGCTGACGTACGAGGAGGTGGCCGAGGCGCTGGACATCCCGGTCGGGACTGTCCGCTCCCGGCTCAACCGGGCGCGCAAGAAGATCCGGCGGGCTCTGGAAGGGACAGACCATGAATGAGATGGAGGAGCTCGGCCGCCTGTGGGCCGACACGCCCGAGCCGAGCGCGCACGACCTGGCGGCCTCCCGGGCTGCCCTGATGTCCACGATCGCCCGTCCCCGCGGACGGGGCGTGCTTGCCCGTCCGCGTGGCCGTGGGGTGCTCGCCCGTCCCGGCGCCTTTCTGCGCACCAGGCGAGTCGCCCTGACCGGCGCCATGGCGGTGGCGCTCACCGTCGGCATCCTCGCCGCCCAGGTGGGCCTGGGCGGCTCCGATCCGGGCAACCCGCTCGCCGCGCCTCCCGCCGACGCTCAGACGCTGCTCAAGCTGGCCGCGCGGGCCGCCGCCGAGCAGCCGGACACGGTGCCGGCCCGCGGCCAGTACGTGCACACCAGGAGGCTGACCCAGCAAAGTCTGTTCACGACGGACGAGGCCGGCACGTCGCAGTACACCAAGGTGCTGGTCAACGAGGAACGCTGGGAGGCCGCCGACGTCGGCAAGCCCTGGCTGAGCCGCGAGCAGGCCGTGTCTGCCACGGGACCGGCGCCCCGCTACCGCTGGGACCACGGCGTCGAGGACACCGTGTACGAGCCCGCGACCTGCCCCGGCCAACCGGCCTACGCCCGGCTGCGCAGCTGGCCCACGGACCCCGCGCAGGTGCGCGCGAAGATCGTGGCCGACACGGGCGCGGATCCGCTGCGCATGTGGTCCTCCCTCCAGGGCCTGGTCGCCGAGTCGGTGGTTCGCCCCAGCCTGAGCGCCGCGCTCTACCAGGTGGCCGCAGGGTTGGACGGCATCGTGCTCATCCCCGGCACCGTGGACGTCGCCGGCCGGCCCGGCCTGGCCGTCGGGATGGACCAGGGCGACGGCACTCGCGCGGACCTGATCTTCGACGAGCGCACCTATCGCTACCTGGGCGAGCGCACGGTGAGCACCAGGGACAGAAAGGCGAAACTGCCCTTCGGCGAGGTCATCGAGAGGAAGGGCACGGCGAACGGCACCGCGGTGCTCACCGTCGATGTCGTCCCCGGTCTGCCCGAGGTGTCGCCGAACGCGTCCCGCATGGAGATCCCCTGCTGAGACTTCCCCCGATCCGGCCTTTCAGCCGGAAGTTCTGTTTCGCATGCCGCTGTTGCGCATGCCCAAGTGAAGGAGCAAACCATGTTGATCGCAGCGAAGGCCGTCGCAGCCACCCTGCTCATCAGTACGTTCAGCGGTCTCCCCTCGCCGGAGACGCAGGCCGCCTACGAGAAGAAGGCCGCCATGGAGGAGACCAGGGTGGCCTGCATGCAGGAGAAGGGGCTCACCTACCTGGCCGAGCCGATCGTCAAGCGCAAGTGGCAGCCGGGAGAGCGCGAGCGGCTGGCCGGCGACCATGAGGCGCTGCGCGCGTACCGGGCCAAGTACGGGTTCGGCGTCTGGTCCAAGCTGGTCTATCCGCGTGACCCGGCGGTCAACCCGGTGTCCGGGGAAAGCGTGAACAACAAGAACCTGATGGCGATGCCGGCGGACAAGCTCAAGGAATGGCGCGCGGCAGACGACGCCTGCTTCGCCGAGGCGGCCGAGAAGCACCTGGGCCTCACCGTCACCTCGCAGCGAGGCGACTACCTCACCCAGCTCAACGCGGCACTGGACAAGTCCGTGGCCGCTCTCGACAAGGACAAGCGGCTCGCGCAGCTCGGTGGGCGGTTCGCCGCGTGCCTGGGCATCAGCGACACCAGTCCTTCGGCCCTGGCCGAACGCGGTCGGTCGACGTTCACGAAGCAGGCCACGCAGGTCGCCAAGAAACTGCGCAAGAGCCCGCTGCCGAAGGAGCCCGAGGGCCGCACCCTGGCTCTGATGCCGCCGCTGAAGCCGGAGCAGGCCAAGCCGTACCTGGAGAAGGAGATCAAGGCGGCGCTGAAGGACCTGGAATGCGGCAAGTCCTTTTACGCCGCGTACTCGCCCAGGGTGAAGGCGGCCAATGAGCAGGTGTACCAGAGGTTCGCCGTGGACTTCGCGCTCTGACAGGGGCGGGCGCGGGGGCCTGGTCGCTCGGGGCAAGCGAGCGACGTTCGAAGTGATGGAGGGGCGCCGTTCACAGCTCGGCGAACGGGCCCCTCCATCCGGCCTCGGGGAACATCGGTACAGCGGTTAACGCCAATCCGGTGATCATGGCGTCCAGCACGGGTGACAGGCCCGGCGCGGGGTTGGGCGGAAGATCCCTCATCAGGGTCGGGACGGTGGCCGCTGCCGGCCGATTGACTTCTTTCAAGAGCGACAGCTCACGACACGCTAATTTGGGGGCACGCCAAAGCAGAGGAGCGCCCCGTGGGCAAGGTGGTCATGTACAGCTCGGTGTCGGTGGACGGCTTCATCGCGGACGAGAATGACCAGCCCGGACCGCTGTTCGACTGGTTGTCCAGCGGTGACGTCCCGTTGGACGAGAGCGGCGAGCTGAAGGTGTCGCAGACGTCCTACGACTACACCCGGGCGTACTGGGACCAGATCGGAGTCACGATCGTCGGCCGCCACGTCTTCGACCTGACGGACGGCTGGGGCGGCAAGCCGCCGGGCGGCATCGACCACGTGGTCGTCGTGTCGCACCGGCCGATGCCCGAGGACTGGGACCCCGAGGCGCCGTTTCACTTCGTCGACGGCGTCGAGGCAGCCGTGGCCAAGGCGCAGGAGCTTGCGGGTGACCGCATGGTCGAGGTCTCCGCTGGCGACGTCGGTGGCCAGGTGCTTGCCGCGGGCCTGATCGACGAGGTGCGCATGGACGTCGTACCCGTCGTGTTCGGGTCCGGCAAGCGCTACTTCGGGTCGGTCCACGCGCAGCACCTGTTGGAGGATCCTGACGTGGTGATTCAGGGCAACCGGGTGCTTCACCTGCGCTATCGGGTGCGCCGTTGACCGATCTGAGCGGGTACGCGAAAGTCTCACCGCGAACGGTGACACAAGATCGGGCCTCCGGCTGCGTTTGCAATCGCCGCCCGGCTCGTCATCACCAAGGGCAAGAAGACGGGCCGACGCCCCTCCCCGGCCACGGTCATGCGCATGTTCCGCGAGCACGACGCCGAAGCCGCCCCGGCATGGCATCCGCCACAGGATGACCAACCGGCCCTCAGGTCCACGTTGCTGCTGGTCCGGCTCGGCCTGTACGCCACCGACGTGCTGCGACTGCGCCGCGACGACTTCGACCCCGACCTGCCCGAGAGGGACTTCACCACCCTGGCCGAGGCGGCGTGGCAAAACCACCTTGCGGGCTGGAAGGGTTCGCCGGTACTTCGGCAACCCCGAGCGGGGCAAGCCTCCACCGCGGCTTGAGGCTTTCCCGCCCATAGGCCCCAGCCCTGTTCGCGACAGGCGGCGGAAAGTCTCCGGGATCAGTTCAACGACAGCCTTGAAGTCATGAGCTCTGACGACCACGAACAGCCTGGCGGCCCCGAAGCCCGCCAACAAGACGTTCGTCCCGCCGCTGCGCCGGGATCCGGTCGGCGCGCGATCCGACTCTCGGCCGTGGCCGGCGCCTTCGACCCCCGGGAGGCGCGATGCGGCCCTCAACGAGTCGTGGAGGTGAACACGTGAGCCCCACTCCACCTTCCGCGCCGCCCGCGTGGCGGGAGTTACTGGGCCGGGAGCATCTCGGCGCGGCCATCGTGCTGGCCGGCGGGGTGCTCGTCGGCGCGATCAACATCTACCTGGCGGCGAGCCTGCTGCCGACCGCGGTGTCCGAGCTCGGCGGCGAGAGTTTCTACGCCTGGAACATGACCGTCTACCTCGTCGCCATGGTGATCGCGACGATGCTCACCGGCCGGTTCCTGTCCCGGTGGGGCAACGTCGGCGCCTACCTCTTCGGCTTTGCCACGTTCACCGTGGGCTCGCTGGTCTGCGCGGTGAGCGCGTCGATGGCGGTGCTCCTGGCCTCACGGGGTGTTCAGGGCCTGGGGGCCGGGTTGCTGTCCGGGCTGGGGTTCGCCGTCATCCGATCGGCGCTGCCGGCCCGGCTCTGGACGCGCGGCGCAGCGCCGACCGGGCTCGTTGTCCACGAGCACAAGCGCCTGGGCCGGGCCTGGAGCTGGCCGCGCTGGCCGCGCTGTTGCAAGCAACGGTCACCGCGCTAGGCCTCGTCGATGGCAAGTCCCTGGTCGTCGAGCTTGGCCGCGAGGCCGAAAGTCGCGTAGACGTTGGGGTCCTGGAAGACCGAGTTCCGGGTGATGCCCTCGTCGGTGACAGTGAAGATCTGGAGCGTGTGCAGGTTGTACCCGTCGCCGACGCGCTGATAGGCGGCGAATCCGGGCTGGCCGCCGTTGGCCGTGACCTCCTTGAGGAGCCAGTCCTTCCCGGCCGCCCCAAAGACCCATTCCATGAACAGGCCGTAGTTGCTGCGGCCGGAGAACCAGTTGAGCATCGGCGGCATCTCCATGATCACGTCCTCGGTGAGCAGCCGCTTGAGGCCTTCGACGTCGGCCAGCTCGAATGCCCTCATGTAGCGTTCGACCCAGGCGCGCTGCTCGGACGCAGACGGCTCGCTGACCCGTTCCTGCCGGACCCCGACCTCCTTGACGCGAGTACGCGCCCGCTGCAGGGAACTGTTCACCGACACGACGGTGGTGCCGAGGATTTCCGCCGTTTCGGCCGCGGAGAAGCTGAGCACGTCACGCAAGATCAGCGCACCGCGCTGACGCGCCGACAGGTGCTGGAGGACGGCCGCGAACGCCAGGCGCAGGCTGCTGCGGTCGATCACGGCCCCAGCCGGGTCGCCCGCGTCCAGCAGCGAGTCCGGCAAGGGCTGGAGCCAGGTGACGTGCTCTCCCTGGACGAGCGGCCCGAGCGGATCCGACGCGGCCACCAGCCCCGATGGCAGCGGTCGGCGACCGTGGACCTCCAGGGCGGTCAGGCAGGCGTTGGTTGCGATCCGGTAGAGCCAGGTGCGCAGTGAGCTGCGGGTATCGTCGTACTGCTCCCGCGCCCGCCACGCCCTCAGGTACGTGTCCTGGACCGAGTCCTCCGCGTCGTGAGCCGAGCCGAGCATCCGGTAGCAGTACGCCAGCAGTTCCGTCCGGAACGGTTCGATCCGACGATCGAAGCCTTCCTTCCCCGTCATCACGCCACGCTCCATCCCCACAGCCACCATACCTGGCGACTGCCGTGACAATCCGCTATGGGCGGATAGGTCACCCCGTGCGTCATCAACGACCTGGCCATGGAATTCAGTGCAGTTCCTGAACGTCGCTCGTAGGTACGAAAGTCACGCCAAGGGGCCTGGAACAGGTCCTTGGCGTGACTTTCGTTTGGATGCGTCGTGGGTCCTCCGGGTTGCATGTGGTGCAAGGTCAGAGGCGCCCATGCGGGGGCATCTGGCCCTCGGGTGTGAAGTTCCTACAGGTCAGAGCGATGCAGGGCTTTTCGGTCCGATATCCGTCATGGCCCCGCACACGGTCACTGCTGGTTACAGGGAAGGGCTCACTGCGCAGGCGCCAGCACCGGGCTGTTGTGATAGGCGGCGATCAGCCATTGGCCGTCCCGCTTCTCGAAGACCCAGGTGCAGTTCACCTTACGCAGGTCGTCTGGGACCTCGGTCTCGCCGGGGAACAGGATGGCGGATTCGCTGATGACGATCGCGCCGTCCCTGCCGACGAAGCGGATGCTGAGCTGCTTGTTGTAGGTCGAGCTGCCCTTGAGCGGCCCCTCGAAGGCCAGGCCCATGTTCTGACGGATCATGTCACGGCTGTCTCGGAGCGAGCCGGTCATGATGGCGGTCGCGTCCGCGGTGTAGTTGGCGACCATGCCGTCGGCGTCGCCGGCCTCCCACGCCTTGTAGGAGTCAACCAGTACGGCCTGGATGGCGGCCTCGTCTGCCGCACGACTGTTCGACATTGGATTCTCCCTTGTGATCGATTCGCCCGGGGTAGTCCGGCGAGCTCGTGAGTACATACCGGCGGCGGGGTCGGAACTCATCGCGGCGGATGAAAATCCGTCTCTACGTCTTCGAGAGGGCGGCAATAACCCCAGGTCAAACCACCACAGACGAACCCGAACGCTTAGCGCACGATCCTGCAGAGATGTTCCTCAGCCCCTAGACGCAGCCCCGCAACATCGCCATATTGCTGGGCCTGCCCGGCCGGTCATGCCGGGCGGGCGAGCCTGGCGAAGGAGAGGACCACGACCGTCGACAGCAGCCAGCCGAGCACGCTCGCCACGTTGAGCAGCGCCGAGGTCACCCTGCCGGCCGTGGTGCGCGTCTCCGGGTACCAGACGGCGCGCTGCCCCAGCGAGATGAGCGGGACGACGGTGTCGATCGTGTAGAAGACAGGGTCGAAGCAGCGGACCTGGCCGTCGCCGCACGGCCCCGGCCGGGGCGCGGCGCGGGCCCTGGTGGCGGTGGCGTCGGCCGCCTGCTTGGTCTCGTCCACGGTGACCAGGCGGCCGTCCACCGCGTACACGTTGCCGCGGGGGTCCGTGGCGCGTAACGTCGCCTGCGCCGCCGGGGTCGCCACCAGGGCTCCGACCAGGGCAAGCAGCGCCCCCAGCAGCCACAGCGTGCGTCCCGGGCGGTAGCCGTAGCCAACCGTGACCCCGTACAGGACGTCCCGGAGGTCGCGCAGGACGCGGCCGGGCGTGCGACCGCCCGGCGGCCGGGCCTGCCTGGCGTGCCTGCGCTGCTCCATGAGCAGCCGCTCGGCCTCCGCCGGGCGGCCGTGCTGGCGGAAGACCCTGGCCGCCTGCTCGTACGGACCCGCGTCGAAGGGTTCCATGCCGCGCAGCCAGTCGCGGCGGGTCCGCCAGTCCCAGGAGCCCTCGAACCGGTCGTACACGAAGCCCGCGATCGCCGAGCGTCGCGGCCACGTGGTGGGATCGTCGGCGAGCACGGTGGTGACGGCCCCCGTGAGGTCCACCGACGCCGGGGCGGCCGTCCAGTGCAGGTCCATGCCGCCGCGCGCGGTCGCCGACACAGCTGTGAGGTCCCCGAACGTGCCGCCCGCGCAGTCGAGCCGCCCCTCGATGACGGCCCTGTTCAAGCGGACGGTGCCCTCGGCGGTGAATCCCCCGGCGAGCAGGACCGATCCCCTGACCACGGCCTGGCGCAGGGAGAGCGCCTCGCCGCCGGGGTTGCGCAGCCGGGCGCCGTGGGCGTCCAACACGGTGCCTATCGTCGCGGAGCGGAAGATGATCCTCCCGCCACGGGTCTCCACCTGGCGCAGGTCCACGTTGCCGTCGATGGTCGAGCCCTGCGCCGCGACGAGCGTGCGGCCCTCCGGCCCGCTCCATCGGGTGCCCTTCAGGACGAGGTCTCCCCTGACGTGCGCGCCCGCCAGCCGCAGCGTGCCATCGACGGCCACCCCCTCGGCCAGGACGAGGCTGGAGCGCAGCTCGGCGTTGGTCAGATCGAGTGCCTGCTCCCCGCGGGCGGAGAGCACCGTGCCCTCGTGGATCTGGATGGTGCTGTACGTCCCCATGGACAGGTCGATGCCGCCGCCGATCCTGCACTCTCCCTCGATGCTGACGTCGCCGTTCACGACGAGCCCGGGCGCACTGACCGCGGTGCCGGCGCGGCGCCGGCTGGTGTAGCCGACCCCGGCGACGGCCCCGGTGGGCTCGAAGTCGGCGTCGCGGATCAGGAGCTGTCCGGCGATCCGGGCGTTGCCCAGGTCCAGGCGGCCCCGGATGAGCGGGCGGCGCCCCGTCTGGTCGGCGATGACGAAGACGCTGCCGCCGATCGTCGCGTCACCGAGGGCCAGCCCGCTCGTGAGCCGGGCGCCGGTGAGGTCGAGCGAGCCCGCCACGTCCGCGCCGAGCAGCCGGATGCCGCCGCGCGCCTCGAAGCCGTGGAGCAGCCGGATCGTCCCGCCCACCCGCATCCGGTCTGCCTGCACCGCGCGGACCGCGCCGTCGATGACGGTGTCCACGCACAGCAGCCGCCCGCCGATCTCCGACTCGCACAGCCACACCGCGGCGCTGCACGAGGTGCTGGCCGAGGTCCACAGGTCACCCCGGATGCGGGACCGGGACAGGTCGAGATCGCGGCGCACACGCAGCCCGTTGGCCAGGATGCCGGGGATGTCGCATCCGTCCAGCACCAGCGCGTGCAGCTCGGCGCCGTCGAGGTCGAGCGGCCGGTCGAACGCGCAGCCCACGAACCGCAGCGGGAAGGGGACCTGCATGCCGCGCAGGTCGAGGCCGCCCTCCACGCGGGCATCCTCCAGGGTCAGGCCGCGGGGATCGAGGTCCTGCGGGTCGCGCCGGAACAGCTCGCGCAGCAGGCCGCCGGTCACGCCGTGGTCGTCGCCGTCGAGCGGGCGGAGCGCCTCGCCCGTCGCGGCGGCGCGGCGCAGGGTCGCCTCATTGATCATGTGATCACCTTAGGCATGGCGGGCCGGTCCGTCTTGAGGCTGCGGAGAACGTGGCAGCGTGCGCCGGTGGAGACGCCCTGTTCGGCCTTACGCCCTCGCGGCCGCCAGAGGCCGGCGACGGCGCCCGCTCTTCGCCCCGAGGCAGTGCCCGTCCGTGAGTGTGAACAACGGCGGCCATGGCCAGGCCTCCGCTCTGCCAGTCGTTGCGGACCACGTAAGGGAACTTGAGACCACGAGCAGCCCATGGCAGGCTCATGCCGCATGATCGATGAATTCGCGAAAGATCACCTGCACGGGAGGCTGCGGCGGGACCGCAAGGCGCTGCTCTGGAAACTCGACGGCTTGTCCGAGTACGACGCCCGCCGACCTTTGACAGCGACCGGGACCAACCTCCTCGGCCTGGTCAAACACGTGGCCACCGTCGAGGCCAGGTACTTCGGCGAGGTCTTCGACCGCCCTTCCCCGGAACCGCTGCCCCGGTGGCAGGACTCCGACGGCAGCGATCTGTGGGCGACCGAGGACGAGACCCGCGATCAGATCATCGGGTTCTACCGGCGCACGTGGGAACACTCGGACGCGACGATCAACGAGCTTCCCCTCGACGCCCCCGGCCACGTGCCGTGGTGGCCGGAGCCTTATGCCGACACGAACCTGTTCGCGGTCATGGTCCATGTCCTCGGCGAGTCCATCCGGCATGCCGGACACGCCGATATCCTGCGCGAGGGCCTCGACGGCCGGACCGGGTTGCGCGCCGAATACGAGAAGCAGATCGACGAGGAAGCCCGCGCAGCCTACTGCGCGAAGATCGAGCAGGCCGCCAGGACGGCCGCACCGATCAAGGCTTAACCACAATCGCACCACCGTCCCCCCACCACCGAGCGTGTCCAAGGAGAGACCTGGATGCTCGGCGTCGCCCGCTCCACGCTGTACCGGGCGTGGAGAACGACGAACCGACCGCCATGAGCCCCCCACCGGGCTGACCGGACTACCTGCCCACCCCCACATCGGTGGGGCGCCTGGCTATCACGACGACGTTCTGGCACAACAGGGTCAGGCCCAGCATGAAGATGACGCTCGCGCTCGTCGCCAGTGCGGTGGCGGCGTGGCCGGCGCCGTAGCCGCCGAGGAGGAAGCGGAGCCCGATGGACAGGCACCACAGGGCCACGGACACCGGCCCGTAGCGGTACCAGGTCGCGGCGAGCTTGGGGTAGATCTGCACGGTGAACCCGCGGACGACGCCCAGGCCGACCGACACCACCAGGTCGGCGGCGATCAGCTGGTAGTCGATGCCGTGCAGCTCCACCCCCGGCAGGAGCGGGAGGACCGGCCCGAGACCGGCGACGAGCAGGATGATCGGCAGCACCAGCAGCTTGACGGGCCGGAGCTCCCGTCCGCCCATCCTCGTCACCACGACCACCAGGACCACGAACAGGCCGATGAACACCGGGAGCCGCCCGGCGCCGTCCGCGTCTTCGGCCACCAGTACGGCCACCGATCCGGCCATCGCCGTTCCGGAAGCGAGCAACGCCTCGAACCCCGCCATCAGGACTCACCCCCCAGGTGGCGGGCCAGCACCGAGGCCAGCGCGGTACGGAACGCGTCCTCGTGCGCCGGTTCGGCGGGGTCGTGGCCGAGCCCGGTGAGCCAGGACCGCTTCCCGAGCGCGAACCCGTAAGACGCCGACAGCCCGAGCAGCACCACCGCCTCGATCCGGGCACGGTCCGGCATCCGCTCTACGGGCAGGACGATGCGGATGCCGGCCTCCATCGCGTCCACGAAAGCGGACAGCCCCTCCGACACGGTGCCCGGGCCTTCGGCGTGCAGCATCGACCAGGCCCACAGGCGGACGTAGCGCTCATCGGCCAGCGTCTCGAACAGCACCCGCGTCATGCTCTCCGAGTACGGCACGCCCTGGTCGGCGCGCATCCGTTCGCGCAGCCGCTCGCGCTGGCGCTCGTTCTCGCGCCGCAGCACGGCCTGCACCAGCGCGTCATAGGTGCCGAAGTAATGGGTCACGAGTCCGTGCGTGACGCCGACCGCGTCGGCGACCCTGCGCAGGCCCACGCCGTTGGGCCCGTACCGGGCGATCAGTTCGGTCGCGGCGTCGAGGATCTCCTCGCGCGACTGTTCGGGCGCCCGCCGCCGGCGCTGTCGTTCGGCCACGTCGATGCCTTCCAGGACAGGCCAGAGTTATTGTCCACTCTGCCAACAGAGTTGTTGTCCACTATGCCAACAACGGGTCGTCCTGGCTAGTCCGGAGCGATCATGGGCTGTGCGCCCTTGTCACTCGGGCGGGGCGGGGAAGCTCTCAGGCGTGGTCAGGCCGGTGCTCTCCAGCAGGCGCTGGTGGTTGAGCACCGCGGCGTTGGCCTGCTCGGAGAAGCGGCGGACCAGGGTGTTCTGCGTGGTGCCGCGCACGGTGCCGATCAGGGTGAAGATCTTGCCGTGGGCCAGGCGGAGCCACTTGACGTAGGTGACGTCATAGGCGGACCCGGACCTGCTGGAGATGTCGCTCATCCATGCCTGCTGCTCGTCCGTGGGCTTCACCGGCAGCGTGACGTCCAGCTTCGCGGCCAGGTCGCGGACCTGCCCGTCCAGCGTGTGGTGCTGGGCCGCGATCTGCCTGCTGACCTCGCGGACCTTCGCCCTGCTGGCGCGCTGCATCGCGTCCTGGGCCATGGGCATCTCCCACAGGCTCGCCAGTCGGACCTTCTTGATGAGGTCACGGTCGGTTTCCGACAACGGCCCCCACCTGGTCTCCCGGGTGCCGATGTCGGCGGCGGCCTCCGCCGCGGCCTGGGCCGGGATGGGCGAACGGGTCGGCCCGGCCCCGGCGGCGGGCGGCGCCGCGCCGAGGTCGCCGGCGCCGGAGCGCGGCGTCGGCGTGTACTGGGCGCAGGCGGCGAGCGCGCACAGCGCGACGGCGGCACAACTGACGAGGGCCCCGCGACTTCGGCCGAATCTCATGCGCGCCATCCCTTCCGGGGCCTCGTACGCGGCCCTTCCGAGTGATGCTGGTCACTCCGAGATACGCTCGCGCGGCCGCCGGGGGTTCAGCGCAGTGTGCAAGGTTTGCACGGGGCAATCACGCTCTCTTCACGCCCCTACATTTCTTGCACAGGGCAAGGATCTGCTCCCGTCAGCGACGGTGAACCGGGAAGGCTGGCCGGCATCGTCGTGTCGTGCCCTGTCGAAGGACAACCATGAGCCCGAACCCGCCACGCCCGCCGGAGCCGCCGTCCCTGCGCGTGGAGGAGTGGGAGGCGGGCCGCGTGATCGTGCTCAGCGGGGCCCTCGTCCAGGCGACGCCTCACGCGCTGGAGCGGCCCCTGGTGCGAGCCGAGAGCTCGCCAAGCTCATCGAGGGGTGGCGGCCCCCTACGCCCGACCGGGGCAGGATCGCTGGCAGCACGGCCTGCGATCCTGCCTCGATTCCGTCACCGGAAGATGTGGATGTTCTCGCGGACCCAGTCGTGGAGGGTCAGCGGTGGGTTGCCGGTGAGCCTCTCGACGGTGTCGAAGATCTTCCAGTCCCAGGCGGTCGATTGGCGCTTGAGCTCCAGCAACGCCTTCAGACGAGGCCCCGACCAGCCGAGGCGGTCGAATTCCGCCTGAGTTTCGGCTGGAGTGCGTTCGATGAGCTTGATCGGCTGGCCGAGGACCTGGCCGATAATGTCGGCCTGGTCCCGGGGCGAGAGGGCTTGGCCGCCGGTGAGGGTGTAGGCGTGGCCCTCGTGGCCTGGCGTGGTGAGGACGTGCGCGGCGACGGCGGCGATGTCGCGGGGATGGATCATCGCGGAGACGGGGTCGCCTTCGGTGACGTACATGCTCTGCTCGGCGGCGATGGTTGCGGCGTAGCCGTACAGGTAGACCATGAAGGTGCCGGGCCGCAGGATGGTCCACGGCATGCCGGAATCCTTGATGACCTGTTCGCCGAGCCGGTGGCCTGTGGTGATGGGGTCGGTGGCGTCGAAGGTGACGCCGCTGGTGGATAGCTTGACCAGATGGGAGACCCCGGCGCGGGCCGCCGCGGCGGCCAGGTTGCGTTCCTGGACGGGGCCGTCGGGGCCGTAGCCGGGCGGCAGGACGAAGACCTTGTCGATGCCGTCGAGGGCGGCGGCGAGGCTGTCGGGCCGGTCGAAGTCGCCGGTGGCGACCTCGACGCCGGCGGGGAACGCGGCCTTGGCGGGATTGCGGGTCATGGCCCGGACGGGGACGTTCCGGTTGGCGAGCAGGGCGAGGAGTTCGGAGCCGACAGTGCCGGTGGCGCCGGTGATGAGGAACATGAGGGAGGTCCTTTCTCGGGGTTCAGGAGCGGGAGAGCTTGAGGTCGGGGAGGAACAGGGATAGGGCCAGCCCGATCAGTGCGATCGGGATGACATAGAGGAAGACCAGGTGCAGCGCGTCGGCGTAGCCTTCCGGGCCAGGCTGGGCTGGAAGCTTGCTGGTCACGAGGGCGGCGAAGAAGGAGGTGCCCAGCGCGGTGCCCATCTGCCGGGCCATGGTGGCGGTGCCCTGGACGGCGCCGATGTCGTCACGGCCGGCGGCGTTGCGGGCGGCCAGGCTCAGGGCCTGGGAGTTGAGCCCGCCGGCGATGCCGAACAGCAGCAGGAAGACGGCCGCGAGCACCGGGCCGGCGTCGATGGTCGCGCACAGCAGCGCGGTCAGTGCGAACAGGACCATGCTCGCGATGGGATGGCGGCGGTAGGAGCCGGCGCGGGCGATCAGCTTGGTGGAGGCGTAGGAGGTGAGTACGACGCCGAGCATCATCGCGGTGAGCAGGTAGCCGGAGGTCTGGATGCTGAGGGACAGGACGGCCTGCAGCCAGAGCACCAGGTAGTTGACGATGCCCAGGCCGAGGAATCCGGCGATGAAGCCGACCGCCACGACGATGGAGAACGTGCGGTCGCGGAACAGGCGCAAGGGGATGACCGGGTCTGCTGCGCGGCGCTGGGCGAGCACGAACAGCACCGGCAACAGCACGCAGGCGGTGGCCAGGCCGAGGGTGACCGGGGAGGTCCAGGCGTAGGCGGTGCCTGCCCAGGTGGTGAGCAGGTTCACCGCGACGATCGCGGCGGCCAGGAGGATGACGCCGAGGTAGTCGATGCGGGCATGTTTGCGCTGGGCGGGCAGGTGCAGCCGGACCGAGATGACGGCCACGACGAGTACGCCGAGGGGCAGGTTGACCAGGAAGATCGAGCGCCAGCCGGCCAGGTCGGTGAGCAGGCCGCCGATGGTGGGGCCGGTCAGGGACGCGGCGCCGAAGGTGAGGGAGAACCAGCCGTAGTAGCGGGCGCCCTGCTGGGGAGTGAACATCTCGCCGAGGAGGGACAGGACCGAGATGAACAGGCCACCGCTGCCGATGCCCTGGATGACGCGGAAGGCGATCAGCTGCGTCATGGTCTGGGCCAGGGCGCAAGCAGCCGAGCCGGCCAGGAAGACCAGGATCGAGATGAGGAAGACGCGCTTGCGGCCGTACAGGTCACCTAGCTTGCCGTAGAGGGGAACAGCGGCGCTGCCGGCGATGAGGTAACCGGTGGTGACCCAGGCGAACTGGTTCAAGCCGCCAAGGTCGCCGACGATGCGGGGCAGCGCGGTGGCGACGATCTGCGAGTCGAGCAGGGACAGGAAGACCGCTGCCATCAAGAGGACCACGACTGTGGTGGCACCGGCCGAAGCGGTCACGGCAGGTACAGAAGAACGGGAAGTCACGAAGATCCTAGCGATCAGAGAAGCAAGCTCCAGCGGAGCCTGCGAACGAACGGAAGAAGAACATCGGCCCCAAATGGGCGATGGAGATGGGATTGGTCAGGTGTGAACCTGACGCGAACCGGCCTACTCGGCCCTCTCAACCCTGATCCACCCGGTTGCGGGATTATCGATCAAGGTCCTTCATGGTGTTCGTTTGTTCTCGAGGCTCCCGATGGATCGCTAGGACGCAGACAGTCCGGGAGGTGATCAACCGGACGGCGGTGACGCTAACACTCCATGCCAGGGCAGTGCAACTCCGGGTCGACCAGTGAATGTCCGCCGCCAAACGAGGGACGCCGCCCTGACGCATCTGCGCGCGATCGGCTTCGACGTCCGGGACGATAACGTGGCCAGCCTGTCGCCGTTCGGACGGCACCGCTTCAACATGATGGGCCGCTACTCCTTCCGGCTCCCCGAACTGCCCGGCGGCCTCCGCCTGCTTGTTCGCGTGTTCGGCGAGCGCCAGCGGGGCGTCCGGCCAGGAGATGTCGATGAGATTCGGAGACGGCGGCGCGGTGCACGTCGACCATGAGCAGGCCCTTGCGCGGGTGGCCGAGCGAGTCGTACGCGCCCGCCTTGATCGGCGATTCGATGACCCGCTTGTTGCAGGCGGTGAGGGGCGCCTTGGCGAGGAAGTCGTTGCAGTCAGCGAAGCGGCCCTTCTCAGCGCGGGCCCTCACGATCCCGTCAACGACCTTCTCGCCGACGTTACGGACCGCGCCCATCCCGAACCGCACCTTGGTGTCTCCGACCGCGACGAAGTCGAGCTGGGAGCGATGTTCAGGATGCCGTCAGTGCTCGCCGAGCTCCAGCGCGCAACTACGACCTGTACGGGCCGGAGCTGCGGCCGGACATCGTGGTGTCGGTGAAGGGCCAGATCAACAACCGCGACGGCGCCATCTCGATCTTCGCCCAGGAGATGACCCTCATCGACGTGTCCGGCATCAACAGCGAATCCGGCGCACCGATCACCCTGTTCCTCCGGGAGGAACGCATCACCCTGGACCCGCTGGATGAACTGCGGCAGACACTGAAGACCCACCAGGGCCAGGTGCCGCTGCACATCAACCTGCGCCGCTGGCGGGCAAGGTCATAGTGATGGCGCTGCCGGAATGGCCGGTCAACGCCGCGCCGAGCTTCGCCGCCGACATCAAGGCCCTGCTCGGGCCGGAATCTGTCTCGCTGTGAGCGGGCAACCGTCACCGTCAGTAACCTGCGGAACGCTCTACCTTGCCCCCCTTGCCCAGGTGCGGTCCATTCCGATCCTGGGTAGCTACTCTTTGAACATGTACCACTACTCAGAGTAGTTGAGGAGGGATCTATGGGACTTCCAACGGGACGGTTCTCCATCTTCCGAGGCGAGGAGCTGGACGCGGTAAGCCGGATGGACTTCGTGTACGGCACACAGGGCACTTTGGTGGACACCAAGTGGCTGTGCTGGGGCGCCGCCGACTCCACTCAGGCGCGCTTCCTTGCGGTAGACGGCCGGGAAGAGGACGGCGGCTGGAGCTGCCGTATAAAAATCGCTGAGGGCTACTACAAGAGCTGCTACCTGGACTCCAGCGACGGCTACCTCTGCGCCGTAGGCTCCTCCAGCCAGCGGTGGAGGTTCGTGGGCAGCGGCGACCAGGTCGAATGGTGGCAAGGAGAACGGCCGGTAGTGATCACCGGCACCAAGCCCTCCGGCGCGGGCAGCGGCCGTCAACTGCGCGCCGAGTACGGCGCCACCCCGCAGATATACACCATCAGCCGGATCGACGGCTAAGCGCCGAGGGGTGAACCCCTGCCCATCGCGATCGCAGAAGCTCTGCGATCGCGATGGGCAGGGTTGTGACGCGCGCTCCGTGATGTCCAGGAGCGCTGAGCACGACTGACGCGTGCCAGTGGTACACCGCCCGGAGAAGAAGTCAGGGGATGCTCAGGACGTCGCTGGAACGGTACGGCCAATTATCAGCGGGCCAGGGAGTTGGTCGCCCGCATGTCGTCTCCTCGGATGACGTGTCGTTTCGGACCCCCTCAGGTTGGCTGTATGGCGTTCAGCCAGGTATGGACGCCGTCCAGGGAATCGTCTGGGAGATTTCATGGGTTGCGCGTAAGAGCGGATCCACTAACCAGTGCGGCGCTCCTTCCCGTAATAGGTCAGGAACATGGCGACGCCCGTGGTGACGAGGTCGTCGGCGAAATCCGGATCGAGCCTGTCGCCATAGGCGCTGTGCACGATGTGCGGGTAGAGCACCAACGCGTAGAACTGGGTGAGCGCCAGCTCCATGTTGGGGATGTCCAAGTCGTTGCGGGCGCTGAGCGCGGCCGCCAGCGGTTCGGCGAAACGATCGGGACCCTGTGTGCGCCAGGCGCGGCCGAGCTCGGGGAAGCGCCGTGCCTCGGCGGTGATCAGCGCGCGAAGGGCGAGGACCTCGGGCTGGGCCAGCCCTTCGATCCAGCCGCGCGCGGTGGCGATCAGGGTGTCACGCAGGTCGTCCTCGGCACACAGCCGCGCCTGCATCGCGCGCATGGTCTGGCCGAGCGCCTGCTCGAGCGCATCTCTCACCACCTCGAGGAACAGCTCTTCCTTGCTGGCGAAGTGGTTGTAGACGGTCACCTTCGACACCCCGGCCTCGGCGGCGATGTGATCCATTCCGATCCCGAAGCCCTGCTCAAGAAAGAGCTTGTGCGCCGCGCGCACGATCGCGGCGCGCTTACGTTGCGCACGCTCTCCCGAGGGGGTGCGTTTGGTCGTCGTCACTCCTCCATCATACATGAACTGTACTGTTGAGTTCGCATGAACTGTCCTGTACAGTTCGTTTGGCCGGATGCTACTGACCCGCACCGGTCCGACCTGCATCAAGAGAGTGCTGATGAACGAACTCAAGATCCTCGGGATTTCCGGAAGCCTGAGGGCGGAGTCCCACAACACCGCCCTGCTCCGCGCGGCGCAGAAGTTCACACCACACGGCGTCAACGTGGAGATCTACGACGGGCTGCGCGACCTCCCGCCGTACGACATGGATCTGGACACCCCGCACGGCAGGCCGGCCGCCGCGCAAGAA
Organism: Nonomuraea sp. NPDC050733; assembly: GCF_040654215.1. Classification (NCBI taxonomy): domain Bacteria; kingdom Bacillati; phylum Actinomycetota; class Actinomycetes; order Streptosporangiales; family Streptosporangiaceae; genus Nonomuraea; species Nonomuraea sp. NPDC050733. The sequence continues at coordinate 67,852 of NZ_JBFAHO010000026.1, forward strand.
CTTCGCGATCGGATCACCGCGGCCGACGGGCTGCTGATCGCGACGCCGGAGTTCAACTACTCCATCCCGGGCGTGCTCAAGAATGCCATCGACTGGGCGAGCACCGACTGGACCGGCACCGAAGGACTCCCGTTGCTGCGCAAGCCCGTCGCCATCGCAGGGGCCGCGCCCACCAATTTCGGATCGGTACGCGCTCAGCTGGCGCTGCGCCAGGTCTTCGTGTGGACCGACTCCGACGTCGTGATCAAGCCCGAACTCATCGTCTTCCGCGCCCACGAGCGCTTCGACGAAGGTGGCAACCTCATCGACGAGAAGACCGCCGACCTGCTGCGTGACTTGCTGGACGCCCTGGCGGCGAAGGTCCGGGCGGCATGAGGAAGGACTCAGAGATGGCCGTCCACGGCTCAGCCGCCGAAGGATTCGAAGAGGTGCGGGAGGTTTTCACGGCCGTCGCTGCGGAGGAGGAGGGGCTCGGCGCCCAGCTCGCTGTACGATATCAGGGTCGCCAGGTCGTGGACCTGTGGACCGGACCGGACCTGACCGGCGACTCGTTGCTCGCCCTCTACTCGTCAGGAAAGGGCGCCGCACACCTGGTGGTGGCGCTGCTGGTGCAGGACGGGACGCTGCATCTCGACCGGCCCGTGGCTGACTACTGGCCGGAGTTCGCGGCCGAGGGCAAGGGCGAGATCACCCTGCGGGATCTGCTGGCGCACCGGGCGGGGCTGATCGGCGTGGAAGGCGGCTTCAGTACGGCTGAGCTGGCCGATGACCGGCTGCTCGCCGTACGGCTGGCCGGGCAGCGACCCTACTGGCGGCCGGGCAGCGCCTACGGTTACCACGCCTTCGTCATCGGGGCGCTGACCGGCGAGGTGGTGCGCCGCGTGACCGGCCGCTCCACCCAGGAACTGTACGAGGAGCGGGTCCGCCTCCCCTACAAGCTGGATTTCTACCTCGGGCTCCCCGAAGAACAGGAGCCGCGCTACCTGCCGGTGCAACCGCTGCCGCCGGACAAGCAGGCGGCCGGTCCGATCGCCCCAGACAGCCTCATGGGTATCGCCTTCAACCAGAACGCGACCCCGCCCACCGACCTGGTGGACTTCGCCAACACCCGCGCCGTCCGAGCACTGGGGCCCAGTTCGTCAGGCAGCGTGGGAAACGCGCGCGGGCTGGCCAAGCTCTATGCCGCGGCCATCGGTACGGTCGACGGGCGTCCCGCCCTGCTGAACCCAGCGACACTGACCGAGTTCACCAAACCGCACACACCGGGAGTGGACGCGGTGACCGGCGAACCCGACCATTTTCTCCTCGGCTTCGAGGCCTTGAACGTCCGCTATCCGGCCCTGGGCGCCGACGCCTTCGGCCACAGCGGTGCCGTAGGCGCCCAGTCCTTCGCCGACCCGGGCAGCAATATCGCCTACAGCTACACCCGACGCCGGTTCACCATCGGTGAGGGCGGCGCCGCTCCAGAAAACCGCCGCCTGATCGATGCGGTCATGCACGCGGTCACCATCTGACCGACGCCGGCACGGCACCGCCCCGGTCATCCGCTGATCTTCCGACCCGGTAAGTGACCGGCAGGACGACAACGGTACGGGGCGGTGTCTCAGGCGGTCGGGATGCGGGCTGCCCGCGCTGGGTGAGGTCGTCGGCGGGCATGGTGGGGAAGCGGATGGCCGGTGGTGTGGGCATCCAGCAGCGCGCGGGCCTGCCCGTAGGACAGACGGGCGCATCCGGTGTCGGGGCAGACGTCGCGCGGTGCGAGCACCTTGTCCGGTCCGGGACGGCGGTGCGTGATGAAGACCGGGCCCCGGGTGCGGCTCCGGTTTCAGAGCTCCTCGAGGAACTCGCCCTCGGCGATGGGCTGCTCGTCCGCCGCCAGGCTGAAGGTGTTCAAGGCCGCCACCAAGGCGTCTCGCTGCTCCTGCGTGAGCTGGGCGAGGATCCGGGCCAGGTCGCCACGGCGGTGCCGGGTGACCCCGTCGACCAGGGCGCGCCCCTCCGGTGTGAGCGCGATGCGCACCGTGCGCCTGTCGCTGGCGGACCGGCTGCGCCGCACCAGGCGCTTGGCCACGAGCCGGTCGCACATGCGCGAGGCCGTCGACTGGTTCACCCGCAGCGCCTCAGCCAGGGTGGCCAGCCGTTGCGGCCCGCGCGCGGCGATCAGGACCAGCGCCCGGAACTGCGGAAGGGTCACGTCACCGCCGGCGGCGGCGATGGAGCGCGCCGCCACGGCCACCAGCGCGCGGCTCGCGGTCAGCACCGCCTCCACCACAGGATCGTCCGCAGACAGCTGCCCGGCGGCCGAGTCCACGGACAGTCGTCCGGTGGCCGAGTCGCGCACCGTGTCCCCCATCACTCGCTCCACCGACGTCACTCATGCAATCTAGCGGCGGGGCCCGTCCGGTCCTGCCCGTCCCGTCGTACGAGCCGGGCCGCCACCGGAGGTGTCGTGCGCTCATCGGCTAGAAGACCATCCTCACCCCGGCCCGCCGGATGGCGACCCACCGCGCCAGCGGGTCCACGGTCCCGCCGGCGTGGTGCCCGGCCGCCCGGGCGGCGGGTGGCGCCTCCGCGAGCGACAGAGCACCGTCCACCCGGGCCGCCGGTGACGCCTCCGCGAGCGACAGGGCGCCGTCCGTCAGGGCGGGCGGCCGTACAGGCGCGTCCGGCACGATGCCCGTGACGACGGTGAGGCGGGCGTCGCCGGGGCGGGGCACGGACGGCTCCTCGCCGCGCAGGGCGTGCAGGGCCGCCAGGGCGCGGTCCCGGGCGGCGGGGCTGTCCTCGGCGAAGGCCCGTTCGCGCGCGTACTCCCTGATCAGGTCGTGGAAGGTGTAGCGGCCGGGCTCGCGCTCCTCGATCAGGTGGGTGGCAGAGAGCCGGCTCAGGAGCCGGTCGGCCGCCTCTGCGCCGGCGCCGATCAGAGCGCCGGCCTCCTCGCGGGTGAAGGCCGGCCACGGCAGCAGGCCCAGCAGCCGGAACAGCCGGCGGGACGGCGGATCGAGGCGGCGGTAGGACAGGTCGAAGGCGCCGCGGACCGCCGCCTGGGGGTCGTCGTGGAGGTCGAGGATGGGAAGCCGGGCCCGGGTGAGCCGGCGTGCCTGTCCGGCGATGTCCCTGCCCGGCGCGGCGACGATGGCGGCGGCGGCGATCCGCAGCGCCAGCGGCAGGTACCCGCAGAGCCGGGCGAGTTCCCGGGCGGCGGCGGGTTCGGCGGCTAATCGGCGGCTGCCGAGGATCGCGTCGAAGAGCGAGACGGCCTCCTCGGGCATGAGCATGCCGAGCGGCACCGGGATGGCGCCGTCGCGAGCGACCAGGCCGGTCAGCCGGTCGCGGCTGGTGACGACGGTGACGCAGCGCCGGCCGCCGGGCAGCAGCGGGCGGACCTGGTCGACGCCGCCGGCGTTGTCCACCACCACCAGCACCCGCCGGTCGGCCAGCAGGCTGCGGTAGGCGGCGCTCGCCTCCTCCACGGTGTCCGGCACCCGTTCCGGCGGCACGCCAAGCGCGCGCAGCAGCCGGCCCAACGCCTCGATGGGCGGCAGGGGCCGCTCCGGCGAGCAGCCGTGCAGGTTGACGTAGAGCTGGCCGTCGGGGAACAGCGAGCGGACCCGGTGGCCCCAGTGCACGGCCAGGGCGGTCTTCCCGACGCCGCCCGCGCCGGTCACCATGGCCACGGCGGCCGTCTCACCGCGGACCGCGATCTCGTCGAGCACGCTCAGCTCCTGGTGGCGGCCGGTGAACGGCCCGGCCTCGGGCGGCAGCTGGGCGGGCACGGCCGCGTGCGCCGCGGCGGACAGGCGCGGGGCGCGGGCCATGCGCGCGTCACCGCGCAGGATGCGCTGGCGGAGCTGGCGCAACTCGGGTCCGGGATCCAGCCCCAGCTCCTCGCTGAGGTGCCGGCGGGTGTGTTCGTAACGCTCCAACGCGTCGGCGCGGCGTCCGACCCGGCACAGCGCCACCATGAGCAGGCCCACGAGCCCTTCGCGCAGGGGGTGCGTCGCCACCAGCGCGATCAGCTCGGGGATGAGCACCGCGTCACGGCCGGCGCGGGTCTCGGCGTTGAGGCACTCCTCGGTGACGGCCAGCCGTTCCTCGCTCAGCGTGTCGCGCAGCCGGTCCAGCAGTTCCCCTCCGGTGATGCCGGTCAGCGGCTCCCCGCGCCACAGCGCCAGGGCGTTGCGCATCCCCGCCGCCTGAGCCTCGTCCGTCTCCGTGGCCCGCGCCCGCGCCACCAGCAGCCGGAACTCGTGCAGATCGACCTGCTCGGCCGCGAGGCCCAGCAGGTAGCCCTGCGGGCCGTGGACGATCGAGACACCCGCCGTGGCCAGGACCTGCCGGAGCCGGGACACGTAGCCCTGCACCAGGCCCCGGGCGCCGGCCGGCGGGCGTTCCCCCCACAGCGCCGCGATCAGCCGCTCCATCGACACGGTGCGTCCGGCGTCGAGGGCGAGCAGCGCCAGTACGGCGCGCTGACGTGGCGTGCCGAGCGGGATCTCGTGGCGCCCCCGCGACGCCCGGACCGTTCCCAAAAGCCCGATTCTCACGGTCTGCTCCAGACCTGCCAGGTCTGTTTCAGCTGACATATCTCTCTCCGTCTGAAACATCGTTGTAACAGCGCGTGATGCTGGAGATACCGGACGAAGTCCAGCGCGCATCCTGTCCAAAACAAGCTCGCATCCAGTGCTCTCCAACACCATGAACACGATTTCCCCGCATTCGTACCGCAACAGCCTTCGGATTGCGTATCGCGCCGTTTGCGGCCATCTCTGGAAAGGGGTAAGCGTGTCCTATCCATTTCGTGACGTGATGGAAGCGTTTTCCGAAACGGCCCACCTTCATCCGGACCGCCCGGCCGTGACGCGCCATGACCGGACGGTCACGTACGCGGAACTGGACGCCTGGGTCCGGGCGACGGCGCGCCGGCTGGGCCCGGAGCCCGGAGTGGTGGGGGTGCTGACGTCGCGCTCGGCGGGCACCGTGGCCGCGCTGCTCGGCGCGCTGGCGGCCGGCGGGGTCTACTGCCCGATCGATCCGGCGTATCCGTGGCCGCGGCGGGAGACGCTGATGACGGCGAGCGGCTGCCGCGTGGTGATCGGCGAGCCGGGCTCCGCCGTGCCGTCCGGGGTATGCCTGACCCGGCTTCCCGAGCCGGCCGATCCCGGTGTCACCGGCTTCGTGGCGGCGTCGCCGGACGACCCGGCGTACATCCTGTTCACCTCCGGGTCCACCGGCGAGCCCAAGCCGGTGGTGACGCCCCGGGGCGCGATCTCGGTCGTGACGGCCGGGCTGCGCGAGCTGTTCGGGATCACCCCGGACGACCGGGTGCTCCAGTTCGCGTCCCTGAACTGGGACACCTGCCTGGAGGAGATCCTGCCCGCGCTGACCTCGGGCGCGACGCTGGTCTTCCACGACCACGCGTACTCCGGGTCCCTCCACCGGATGCTGCGGATGATCGACGCCGAGCGGATCACCGTCCTCGACCTCCCCACCGCGTTCTGGCACGAGCTCGTCCATCACCTGACCGCCGAGCGGGCCGCCCTGCCGCCGTCGGTGCGGCTGGTCGTCGTCGGCGGCGAGGCGGTCAGCCCGGTACGGCTGGCCGACTGGCGCGCCCTCGGCCTGGACACCGTCCGCCTGCTCAACACGTACGGGTGCACCGAGACCACGCTCATCACGCACGCCATCGACCTGCACGGCCCGCTCGCCCCGGAAGGCGGGCCGGACGACCGGGTGCCGATCGGCCGGCCCCTCCCCCACGTGGTCGAGCGGATCACCGAGGAGGGCGAGCTGCTGGTCGGCGGCCCCGCGCTGGCCCTGGGGTACCGGGACCGGCCGGAGGCCACCGCCGAGCGGTTCACCGAGCTGGACGAGCTGGACGACCTGGCCGTCGCCCGGCGGTACTTCCGCACCGGCGACCGGGTCAGCCGCCGCCCGGACGGCGCGCTGATCCACGAGGGGCGGCTGGACCACCAGCTCAAGGTCCGCGGCATCCGGGTGGACCCGGGCGAGGTGGAGGCCCAGATCGCCGGCCACCCGCGGGTCGGGGCGGTGGCCGTGGTGGGTGTCCCGGTCGCCGGCCACACGACGCTCGCCGCCTACGTGGTGCCCCGCTCCCCCGCCATGACGGCATCACCCGCCATGACCGGGTCCCTGGCCAGGGAGGTCCTGGACTACCTGCGCGAGCACGTCCCGGCCCATCTCGTTCCCCACCGGATCACCGTCGTACCCGAGCTCGTCCACACGGCGAGCGGGAAAGTCGACCGCGCCGGATCGCACCGGCGATACCGGTCGGCCGCCGTTTAAGGAGGCCCCTTTCATGAATGTCACCGCCGTATCGGCTGTATTCCGCGAAGTGCTGGAAATTTCCGAGATCAACGCTGATTCCGACTTTTTCGTTATGGGCGGGGATTCGCTGCTCGCCACGCGCGTGCTGAGCGCGGTCGCCCGCGCTACCGGGGTGGAGCTGGAATTCGACGACCTCCTCGACGCGCCCACCCCGAACGCCCTTTCCAAGAAGATCGCGGAGGCGGCGTGAACGTCGTCGTCGTGGGAGCCGGTCTGGCGGGGCTGACCGCGGCTACCGAGCTGGTCGCGCGCGGCGCCGAGGTCACCGTGCTGGAGGCGCGGGAGCGGGTGGGCGGCCGGACGCACGGCCTGGAGGTCGAGCCGGGCGGCTGGGTCGACGCGGGCGCCGCCTACCTGGGCGAGCGGCACACCGCGCTCACCGCTCTGCTCGCCGAGCTGGACCTGAAGACCACGCCGGCCACCGTGGCGGGGGCCAGCCGGTTCGCCCTCCGCGACGCCGGCGGCACCCGGCCCGGCCGCTTCCCGCCGCTGTCCGCGGTCGCGCTGGGCGAGATGTTCGACGCGCTGGAGGAGGTCACCCGGCTCGTACGGCCGGACGCGCCCTGGCTGACGGAGGACGCCGCCCGGCTCGACGGCGTGAGCGCGGAGCGGTGGGCGGCCGAGCACCTGCGCCACCCGGACGCGCGGCTGTTCTTCCCGCTGTTCCTCGGCGAGATGATGGCCGCCGACCCGGCCCGCGTGTCGGTCCTGCACATGGCCTTCTACCTGCGCTCCGGCGGCGGGATCCGCTACCTCAACGCGTTCGAGGGCGGCGCGCAGGAGTGGCGCATCACCGGCGGCGCGCACCAGCTGTGCGAACGGCTGGCCGCCGCCCTGGGCGACCGGGTACGCCTGGGCGAGCCGGTCCTGGCGCTCCACCAGGACGCCGGCGGCGTCACCGCCACCACCCCGCGCGGCCGGGTGCGGGGCACCCACGCCGTGGTGGCGGTCCCGCCGGTGCTCGCCGACGCGATCGACCACCGGCCCGGGCCGCCCGCGCCCCGCTCCACCCCGGCGACCGGCCCGGGCTGCGCGGTGAAGGTCCACCTGGTCTACCCGTCGCCCCTCTGGCGGGAGCTGGGCCTGTCCGGCTGGTCGGTCAGCGCCGAGGGTCCCCTGCTGTCCACCGTGGACGACTCCCCCGCCGGCGGGCGGGCGGGCGTGCTGACCGGCTTCGTCACCGGCGCCGAGGCCCGCCGTTACGCCGCGCTCCCCGCCGCCGAGCAGCGTGAGCTGGCCGTGGCGCAGGCCGCGCGGCTGTTCCCCGAGCTGCCGCCGCCGATCGCGTTCCACCTCACCGACTGGGTCAACGAGCCGCACAGCCGGGGCTGCTACGCGGCCCTGTTCGGCCCGGGCGACTGGCATCGCCTCGGCCCCCGGCTGACCGCGCCGCACGGGCGCGTGCACTGGGCCGGCACCGAGACCAGCACCGAGTTCTTCGGCCTCATGGAAGGCGCCATCCGGTCCGGCCACCGCGTGGCCGCAGAGATCACCTGGAGGGAAACACCATGACCTCGATCGCCCCCCTGCCCGTCCGCCGGCGGTTCATGACCGAGCCCGGCCTGGGCGCGGGCAACTTCCTCGACCACGCCCTGGAGGGCAACCCTCACCGGGATGTGCCGTTCGTCCACACCCACCGCACCGACCACCGCGGCCAGGTCGTGCTGCGCGGCCACAGCCTGCTGGACCTGGCCCGGATGCGCGACGGCTACGCCCGCTGGTACCACGCCAACGGCGTGCGGCCGGGCGACCCGGTCGCGATCGTCGTGGCCGAGGGCCTGGAGCCGCTGATCCACTTCCTGGCGCTCACCGCGCTCGGCGCCATCCCGGCGATGGTCAACGACGCGATGCGGCCGGACGTCATGGTCGGCTACCTCAACCACGTGGGCGTGGTGGGCGTCGTCGCCGACGACACCACCCGGCTGCAGCTCGCCTACCGCGACGACCCGCAGAACCGGCCGCGCTTCGTCGCGCTCGCCTCCGAGGTCCGCGCCTTCGACGCCGCCTCGGGCACGCTGCCGGAGTCCTACCCCCACCGGCACGGACCGGACGACATCGTGGCGCTGATCCACTCCTCCGGCACCACCGGGATGCCCAAGTCCACGACGCTCGGCCACCGGTCCTTCTGGGACGGCAAGCAGGCCAGGATGGAGCGCTTCCCGGCGGAGCCGTACGACCGGCTCATGTCGCTCATGCCGCACACGCACGCGGGGGGCCTGAGCTACTTCCTCACCGCGGTCCTGCTCGGCCTGCCGACCGTGGTCATGTCGGACTGGCGCCGCGCCGTGGTGGAGCCGGTGATGGAGGCGTTCCAGCCCACCATGGTCGCCTCGTTCCCGCGCACGTTCGTCGAGCTGGCCACCGGCGAGCCGCCGGTCAGGGGCGCGGCCCGGGTGCACTCGTGGTTCAACACCGGCGACTCCGCCCACTACGGGCACATCCGCCGCCTGGTCCAGCTCGGCGAGCGTCCGGCCGGGCTGATCAAGCCGTGGCTGCTGCCCGCCGGCGCCTCGGCCGGCGAGCCGCTGCCGGGCTCGCAGTTCATCGACGGGCTGGGCTCGTCCGAGATGGGTATGGCGCTGTTCGGCATGGTGTTCACGCCCGAGACGCCGCGCAACGACCGCTGCGTGGGCAGGGCGCAGGACGCGGTGATCAAAGCCGCGGTGCTGGACGAGAACGGCGAGGAGGTGCCCGACGGCACCGTCGGGCTGCTGGGGGTGATCACCCCCTCCCGCACTCCCGGCTACTGGAACGACCAGCGCCTGACGGAGAGCTTCGAGCTCAACGGCTTCTGGCTGACCGGCGACGTGGCCCGCCGGGACGCCGAGGGCCGGTTCTACCACCTCGACCGCACCGTGGACGTCATCGACACCCTGACCGGGCCGGTCTACAGCCTGCCCGTCGAGGAGGTCCTCATCGCCGACTGCGCCGACCTGGTGCAGGACTGCTCGGTCGTCGGCGTGCCGGGGCCGCCGGGCGAGGGGCAACGCCCGATCGCGGTGGTGCGGCTGCAGGCGGAGGCCGCCGACGCCACCGCCGAGGAGGTGCGGGACAGGGCCGACAAGGCGCTGACCGAGGCCGGCCTGGCCACGCTGGCCGCGGTGGTCATCGCCAGGACCGGCGAGGACTACCCGCTCGGCCCCACCGGCAAGGTGCTCAAGCGCGAGCTCCGCACCCGGCACGCGGCGCTGTTCGCCGCATGAGCCACCCGATGACCGCCGCCGATGCCCTTCACGAGGCCGGCACCGCAGGCCCGCTCGACAACGCCGCAGGCCCGCCCTACAGGTACGCGCGCCGCCCGCTCGTGGAACCGGACTGGCGGCGGCTGCCGGGCTGGCGCGGCGTCACCGAGGCGCAGTGGCGCGACGCCCAGTGGCAGCGCGCCCACTGCGTGAAGAACGCCCGCCAGCTCCGCGCGGTGACCGGCGACCTGCTCCAGGAGTCCTTCTACGCCGACCTCCAGGCCGACGCGGAGCGCTTCGCGACCATGTCCATGCTGGTCACCCCGCAGTTGCTGAACGTGATGGCGCCCGGCGCCGCGCTGGAGCCGGCCGCCTTCACCGAGGCGTTCCTGGCCGACCCGGTCCGCCGGTACCTGCTGCCGGTGGCCTCGGACCGGCAACCCGAGTGGCCCAGCCACCCGCGGGCGCGCCGCGACTCGCTGCACGAGGCCGAGATGTGGGCGGTGGAGGGGCTCACCCACCGGTACCCGACCAAGGTTCTGGCCGAGCTGCTGTCCACCTGCCCGCAGTACTGCGGGCACTGCACCCGGATGGACCTGGTCGGCTCCTCCACCCCGCAGGTCACCAAGGCGCGGCTGACGCTCAAGCCGGTGGACCGGGAGGAGCTGATGCTGGACTACCTCAAGCGCACCCCGCAGGTGCGCGACGTGGTGGTCTCCGGCGGCGACGTGGCGAACGTGCCGTGGCCGCGGCTGGAGTCGTTCCTGCTGCGCCTGCTGGACCTGGAGTCGGTGCGCGACGTCCGCCTGGCGACCAAGGCCCTGGTCGGGCTGCCGCAGCACTGGCTCCAGCCGAGCGTCGTCGAGGGGATGGGCCGGGTGGCCGGGCTCGCCCGGCGCCGCGGGGTGAACCTGGCCGTGCACACCCACGCCAACCACGTCCAGTCGGTGACGCCGCTGGTGGCGGAGGCGACCCGGACGCTGTTCGAGGCCGGGGTGCGGGACGTGCGCAACCAGGGCGTGCTGCTGCGCGGCGTCAACACGACCGCGGCCGACCTGCTCGACCTGTGCTTCGCCCTGCAGGGGGAGGCCGGCATCCTGCCGTACTACTTCTACCTCTGCGACATGATCCCCAACGCCGAGCACTGGCGGATCCCGCTCCACCAGGGCCGGCGGCTGCAGGAGGCGATCATGGGCTACCTGCCGGGGTACGCGACGCCGCGGGTCGTGTGCGACGTGCCGTACGTCGGCAAACGGTGGGTGCACCAGGTGGCCGCGTACGACCGCGAGCGCGGCATCTCCTACTGGACCGGCAACCACGGCATCGGGCTGGGCGAGCCGCCCGACCCCGATCGCCGGTTCCCGTTCTACGACCCGATCGACACGCTCCCCGAGCCGGGCCGCCTCTGGTGGAAAGGACAAGCATGAGCTCGCTGCGCCGCATGTGCTGGATCTTCCCGGACCGCGAGTCGACGCGGGCCCAGGCGATGTGGCACCCCTTCTTCTGGGACCTGTACGCCGAGGTGGCCGAGGAGCTCGGCCTGACCTGGTGCCGGCACGCGCCCGACGCGGTGACGGTCGACGGCCTCGACACGGGCAAGCCGCGCGTCTACGTGGACCAGGAGCGGGTCACCCCCGAGGACACGCTGTTCATCACCGCCCTGTACTCCCTGCCGTACCAGTCGATGGACGTCTTCAACCAGTACGCGCTCTACGCCGTGCTGGAGCAGGCCGGCTTCTACCTGCCGTTCCCGGCGTGGCTGTCGCCCATCGCCAACGACAAGCTGGCCACGGTGCTGTTCCTGCGCGACTCCCCCGTGCCGCCCGTCCCGACCGTGCGGATCGGCACCGGCCGGGACACCGGCAAGTACCTGTACGAGGCGGCGCTGGGCGACGTGACGTACCCGGCCATCGTCAAACCGTCCGGGTGGTGCGGCGGGGGCGGGGTGAACCTGGCGCGCGACGCCGAGGAGCTGCGCGGCCTGGCCAGCCTGGCGCAGGGCGGCGACACCGCGCTGGTGGTCCAGCCCTACCTGGGTGACGGCACCGTGGACTACCGCGTCTACGTCGTGGACGGCGAGCCGTACGCCGTCATGAAACGGATCCCGCAGCCCGGCTCGCCGGTCGCCAACGCCAGCAGGGGCGGCGCGATGGAGTTCCCGGAGGTCCCGGCCGAGCTGGCCGCGGCCACCGCGTACTTCGCGGCCAGGCTGCCCATCCCGTTCTTCTGCGTCGACTTCCTCTTCGACGGGGAGCGGTTCTGGTTCTCCGAGCTGGAGCCCGACGGCGTGATCGCGCCGGACTGGGGCGACCCCGCCCGCACCCTCCAGCGCGACGTCACCCGCGCCCGCTGGACCGCCTACCGCGACGCCCACACCCGATGGCTGGAGAGAGCATGACCGACTTCTCGCTGTCCCCCGACCCCGACCTGCGCGTTCCGCAGCGGACGCTGGAGCGCCTGAAGACCGTCCCCGCGCTCGCCCTCCGCTACGCCGGCCACGACAAGATCCTCTCGCTGCGGGACGTGGCCGCGCTGCCGACGCTGGTCAAGGACGAGCTGAACGTGGCGCTCGCGCACCTGCGACCGAGGGCCGAGCGCGGCGCCACCTGGCTGTTCCAGAGCGGCGGCAGCACCGGCGCGCCCAAGGTGGGCCACGCCCCCACCGGTTTCTACATGACCGGCGTGCACGCCCAGTGGCGGCCGCTGGACCGCGACGACGTCTTCGTCAACGGCTGGGGCGCCGGGCGCATGTGGGGCGCCCACTTCCTGGCCGCCGCGTTCGCCGACCTGTCCGGCTGCCAGGTCATCGCGCTCGGCTCCGTCACCAGGGACGAGTACGGCGACTGGCTGTCGTTCCTCGCGGCCCGGGGCGTGACCGCGTTCGGGGGCACGCCCAGCGTGCTGCGGCTGTGGTTCGCCCACGCCCGTGCCACCGGGGTCCGCCTGCCGAGCCTGCGCAAGGTGCTCTGGCTGGGCGAGGCGTGGCACCCGCAGCTCGACGAGGACATGGCCGTGGTCGCGCCGGACGCGCGCCGGTGGGGCATGTTCGGCAGCACCGAGACCTGGGTGGCGGGCACGAACACGCCGGACTGCCCGGCCGACGTCTTCCACCCGCTGCCCGAGCAGCTCGTGCACGTGGGCGAGGACGAGCTGCTGGACTTCACCACCCTCAACCCGGACATGCTCAACCCCGTGCTCCGCTACCGGACCGGCGACGCGGGCCGGTTCGTCGCCTGCCCGTGCGGGGCCGAGGGCAGGGCGCTGCGGATCCTCGGCCGGCGCGACTCCGTGGTGCAGGTGCGCGGCCTCGGCCTGCACGTCGACGACATCGTGGCGCAGGCCGAGCGGGAGCCCGGCGTCTCGCGGGCCCAGGTCGTCGTCACCGAGCAGCGCGGCCGGGTCTCCACCGTCGAGGTGCTGCTGCTGGCCGGCGGCGACGCGCCTCCCGGCCTGGCGGAGCGGCTGCGGCGCGACCTGATGGCCGCGACCTTCACCCTCAGCACGGCCTTCCAGCACGACCCGGAGTCCTTCCGCGTGCGCGTCGTCGACGCGCTGGTCAGCAACGAGCGCACCGGCAAGACCGCGAGCTTCGTGGTCAGGGAGAGCTCATGAGGCTGCCGGGATCCCTGGGGCACGAGTTCGTGCTGTTCTGGTCCGGCCAGACGGTCAGCCTCGTCGGCGACCGGATCACCGTGTTCGTCGTGCCGACACTGATGATCTTCGCGTTGGACGCCTCGCCGTTCGAGGTGGGCGTGGTCTCCATGGCGCAGTACCTGGGCATCCCCCTGCTCGGGCCGATCGCCGGCGTCCTGGTGGACCGGTGGAACAAGCGCGTCACCATGCTGGCCTGCGATCTCGTGCGGCTGGCGGCGATCGCGGCCGTCCCGATCGCCTACTGGGCGGGCGCGCTGACCACGCCGCTGCTGTTCGTCTGCGTGGCGCTGGTCAGCGGGGCGACGATCTTCTTCAACGTCGGCTACCTCGTCGCCGTGCCCGCCACCGTGCCGCAGGACCGGCTGGTCCACGCCTACTCCCGCCTGGAGGGCAGCCGGACGGTGTCGGAGGTGGCCGGGCCGTCGATCGCCGCCGGGCTCTACCACGCGCTCGGCGCGGCGGCTCTGCTCGTCGACGCGGCCACCTACCTGATCTCGGCCGCCTGCTTCACCGCCATGCGCCCGTGGGGCACCGCGACGGTCCACCAGGGCTCGGTGCGCTCGCGGCTGGCGCTGGGGTTCCGGCTGAACTGGACGGATCCGGTCCTGCGCCGGGTGGTGGTGGCCGCCGTGACGCTGAACTCGGGCGGCCCCGTCTTCGTCACCGTCCTGCCCGTCCTGGCCTACCAGGGGCTGGGCGTCCAGGTCGCCGCGTACGGCGCCGCCATGTCGGCGGCGGCCGCCGGAGCCGTGCTGGGCGCCCTCGCGGCGCCCAGGATCGGCGGCCGGCTGGGGCTGGGCCGCACCATGGCCTGGGCGCTGCTGCTGCACTGCCTGGTGGGGCTGGGCGTGCTGGCCGCGCCCGCGCTGCCGCCGCCCGTCGTGATCGGCGTGACGATCGGCTGCTACGGCTTCTTCATGTCCTGCATCAACGTCTGCAGCGCGCCCATCCGCCAGTCGCGGATGCCGGCGGAGAACCAGGGCGTGATGCACGCCGCCTTCCGCACCGCGACCTGGGGCGTGATCCCCCTGGCCGCCCTGGCGGGCGGCTCGGCGGTCACCCTGCTCACGCCGGGCCTGGGCGTGCTCGACGCCGCCCGGGTCGTCATGGCGGTCGGGACGCTGCTCGCGGCGCTGTCGTTCCTGCCCGCGCTGGGCATCCAGCCGCTGCTCGACCGGGCCGAGCGGGAGCACGTCCTGAACGGGAGCGCGGCATGAAGACGGTGCTGATCACGGGGACCTCGTCGGGCGTCGGGCTGGCGACCGCGGTCGCCGCGGCGCGGGCCGGGTTCGCCACGGTGGCGACCATGCGCGACCCGGAGCGGGCCGGCGAGCTGCTGGAGGCCGCCGCGGAGGCGGGCGTCGAGGTGGACGTCCGGCGGCTCGACGTCACCGAGGCCGGGTCGGCCGAGTCCTGCCTGCGCGGGGTGCGGGAGGACTACGGGCGGCTGGACGCGCTGGTCAACAACGCGGGCGTGTCCAACTTCGACCCCACGATGGAGATGTCCACCATGGAGGCCCTGCGGGCCAACCTGGAGGTCAACTTCTTCGGGGTGATCGCCGTCAGCCGGGTCGCGATGCCGCTGCTGCGGGCCTCGGGCGGGCGGCTGGTGAGCGTCGGCAGCGTGCACGGCGTCGTGGGCCAGCCGTTCAACGAGGCGTACGCGGCGGCGAAGTTCGCGGTCGAGGGGTTCATGGAGAGCCTGGCCCCGGTCGCGGCCTCCCAGGGGGTGACGGTGTCGGTGGTCGTGCCCGGCTTCGTCTCCGACACCCGGTTCGGGATTTTTCCTGACATCAACCGGAAGACCATCCAGGCCGCCTCCGGCCCCTACGCCCGGACCTTCGCAGACTACATCGACTGGGTGCGCGGCGAGGGCTGGGAGGGGGCCGGCCAGTCCAAGAGGGAGGTGGCCGAGGTGATCGTCGGCGCGCTGACCGCCGAGGACCCGCCCTTCCGCATCGCCACCAGCGCCTGGGTGTCCGCCTACCTGGCGGCCAAGCTCGCCGACGCCGACGGCTCGGCCGTGCGCGCCGTGGCCCGCACCTGGATCGGGGCCCCAGAGTGAGCGCGCCGCGCCATCGAGGGTCCCGCGTGGGCCGCCGTACCCTCGGGGTCCCGACGTGAGCCGCCACACCGAGGACCCGGCCTGCCGGTCGCTCGGGATCACGCTGGAGGACCTCGGCCCCGGCCGGGCCCGGCTGCGCATGCGGATCACCGACGACATGGTCAACCTGCACGGCGTCGCCCACGGCGGCTACGTGTTCCTGCTCGCCGACGCCGCCTTCGCCTACGCCTGCAACAGCCGCGGCCCGGTCACCCTCGCGCACAGCGCCCAGGTGACCTTCGTCCGCCCGGCGGCGCCGGGAGAGGACCTGCTGGCCGAGGCGGAGGAGCGGGTCCGCTACGGCAGGCACGGCGTCTACGACGTCACCGTGCGCCGTCCCGGCGGCGAGGTCGTCGCCGAGTTCCGCGGCCAGAGCGTCGCCGTCTCCGGCAGGCCGTAGAGCCGGAGCCGGCCCGAAAACCATGAAGGAGAACCAGATGCCCGCCAGACCACTGCGTGACCTGATCGACTTCGCCCGGCGCAACTCGCCGTTCTACGCCGAGCTCTACCGTGACGTGCCCGAGGGCGTCGCGGACCTCGCCCAGCTCCCGATCATCGACCAGGCGGCCTTCTGGGCGGCCAACACCTGGCCGGACAACCGGCTGCTGACCGGCCCGCTGACCGACGCCGGCGTGTACACCTCCGGCGGCACCACCGGCGCGCCGAAGGTCTCCCCGTGGACCCGCACCGAGCACTTCGACTCCACCTCCGCGTTCGGCGCGGGCATGGTCAGGGCCGGGCTCCGTCCCGGTCACCGGGTGGCGAACCTGTTCTTCGCCGGCCACCTGTACGGCGGTTTCCTCTACATCGAGGCCGCGCTGCACAACGCGCCGGTGGAGAACGTGCGGCTGCCGGTCGCCGGCCACACGCCGGACGACGACGTCGCCGAGCTGATCGCCGGTTTCGGCGTCAACGTGCTGGCGGGCACCCCGATGAAGCTGGGCGGGGTCGCCGAGGCGGTGCTCGCCAAGGGGGTGGACGCGCGTTCGGTGGAGCTGCTGCTGTTCGCCGGCGACCTGCTCTTCGACGACCTGCGCCCGCGCCTGGCCAAGGCCTTCCCGGGCGCGGCGATCGCGTCGCTGGGGTACGCCACGGTGGACGCCGGCCTGGTCGGCGGACCGGTGCCGGGTGACGACGTGCGGGTGCACGAGGCGTTCCCCGAGCGCACCGTGGTCGAGCTTCTCGACGAGGTGACCGGAGAGCCGATCACCGAGCCGGGCGTGCGCGGCCGCGTGGTCGTCACGAACCTGTTCCGCACGCTCATGCCGATCATCCGCTACCCGGTGGGCGACCTGGCCGAGTGGGTGGACACCGGGTGCCGCCGCTTCCGCCTGGTCGGCCGGACCGTCGAGGGCGCCCGGGTGGCCAACGTGGCCATGGCGTACGAGGACGTCCGCGCCGCGCTCGCCGCCGCCGACCCCGGCGGGGCGATGACCGGGATGCAGATGGTCGAGCGCCGCTGGGACGGCAAGGACGGGCTCGTGCTGCGCCTGGCCTGCGCCGAGGAGCCGCCCGCCGGGCTGACCGAGCGGCTGGTCGAGGCGGTGTACGCGGCCCGGCCGCTCTACCCCGACTGCGTGGAGCAGGGCTTCGTGCATCCGTTGATCATCGAGTGGGTGCGGCCGTCCGAGCTGGCCACTCATCCGCGCACGGGCAAGCTCGTGCAGGTCGTGGACGAGCGCCCGCACTCCTGAGCCCGGCCCCTTCAGGCGAGCTCGTGGATGAGCAGGGTGCCGTCGCCGCGGCGGGCCAGGGCCCACAGGCGGGTGGTGCCGGGCACGGGGACGATGTCCACGAACCCCACCCACCCGCCGTCCGCGGGCAGCCCGACTGGACGGCGTCGCCTGTCCACTTCATACGCACGTCCATGAACCGATTTTCGGACCATTCAACGGACGAAACAAAAAGCGGATAAATGCGACCGATAAAGGGGGGCGGCACCCTCCTCCGGCCGGGAACCCAGCTTTCACCTCGCATTCAATTCGTTTCCCATTCATCTGCAAGAGCGCTTCGCGACTCTCGTTCTGCAGGAAAGCAGCGACGAGTGGAAGCGGGTTCACGTGGGCATGCGTTCGGAAGACCCGGCCATTCTGCGCGACATCGTGACCGCCGAACTCGGACGCGCGGTCGCGCGGGACTGGTCGATCACCGAGGACGACCTCTGGTGCAAGGTCACCCCCGACGCCTACCCGATGCCCGACCAGGGATGGAAGCTGCATGTCTCCGCGACGATGCTCTCCGCCCCGCTGGCGCTCGCCCACGTCTCGCGAGTACTCGTCGAGGCCCGTTGCGCCTTCAAGTTCCCCGCCCGGCTGAGCGACTACTGGAAACTCCTCGAACCGCACTGCAGCCGTGCGCAGGCCGGGAAGTTCATCACCGCCTATCCCCTCGACGACGCCGAGTCGGTGCGCCTGGCCGCCCTGCTCGACGACGCCACCCGGGGATTTCCCGGCCCGGTGATCCTTTCCGACCGTCCGTACCGGACAGGCGGGGTCGTCCACTACCGCTACGGCGCCTTCAGCGGCCACCGCGTGCTCGGCAACGACGGGTTCTACGAGATTCGGCTGCGTTCGCCGCAGGGCCGGCTTGTTCCCGACGAACGGCGGCCAAGCTTCTCCCCGCCACCGTTCGTGACCTGTCCCTTCGAGGTTCCGGCGGCGAGCCGGCGCCCGCGGGCGGCCGCGGTGATGCTCAATGACCGGTTCATCGTCCGTGAAGCCATACGTCATGCGAACCGCGGCGGCGTCTACCTCGCCGAGGACACCACCACCGGCCACGATGTCGTCGTCAAAGAGGGGCGTCCGCACGCGTGCGCCGATCTGAGCGGCCGCGACGCGCGAGATCGAATCGCGGCCGAACGTTCCTGCCTGGAAGACCTCGCCACGGCCGGGATCACGCCGGCCGTGGTGGACTTCTTCGAGCAGGGCGGCCACACCTTCCTCGTCGAAGAGTTCGTGCCAGGGATCACGCTGCAGCGCTGGTCGGACGAGAACGCCGGACCGCTGGGCGAGGACGGGTTCGGCAGCGCGGCGGCGCAGGTCCTGCCCGTCGTCAGCCGCCTGACCGCGTTGCTGAAGGCGCTGCACGGCCGAGGCTACGTGTTCGGCGACCTGTCGCCGAACAACGTGATGCTCTCGCCCGGCGGCGAACTACGGCTCATCGACCTGGAACACGCGGCCGTGCCGGGCACCACCGTCATGGTGGGCGGGACTCCGGGCTACCTCGCCCCGGAGCTGGCCGGCCACACGGGGGAGTTCCGGCCCGCCCCACACGCAGGCGCCGACCTCTACAGCCTCGGCGCGATGGTGTACTTCCTGGCGGTCGGCGCCCACCTGGACCCGCCAGGCCTCGACCAAGCGGCCAGGGTGGCAGCGGTTGCAGCGGCCAACCCCACGCTCGCCCTGCTGCGACCGCTTGTGGAAGGCCTCCTGGCGACAGAACCGGAGCGGCGCTGGTCGCTGGACAACTGCCTTCGCTTCCTCACCGCGCTCTCCCCCGAGCGGGCCGCCCCCCACCACCAGGCCCGGCCATCGCAGCGGATCGGCCGCCTGATCGACGACGGGATCGCGCACCTGGTGGAGACGATGGACACGAGCGAGGACGCCCCGTCGCCGTGGCCCGACGCCGCCGACGGCATCGAAGCCGATCCGTGCTCGGTGAACGGCGGCGCGGCGGGAATCCTCGGCGTCCTGACGCGGGCCGAACCGCACGCGCCGGCGGCTGCCGAACTCGCCCGCTGGTTGAGACGGCGGCTGGCGGCCGAGGACGTCTGGCCGCCCGGCCTTCACTTCGGGCGCTCCGGCGCGGTGTGGGCGCTGTACGACGCGGCGACGGCCATGGGCGACGCCGAGCTGGCGCGGTTCGCGGTGCGGACAGCGCGACGGCTGCCGACCGACCACCCCAGCTCCGACGTGACGCACGGACTGGCCGGATGCGGCATGGCGCTCCTGCACATCGCGCTGGCCTCGGGAGATCGTACGCTGCGAGACCGGGCCGCTGAGACCTTCCGGAACCTGCATCAGGCGCGGTCGTACAGCAACGGCCATCCGCAGTGGCCGACGCCGCAGACGTTCGACTCGGGCCTGGCAGGGGCCAACCACTTCGGTTTCGCGCACGGCATCGCCGGCATCGGGACCGCGCTGCTCCACGCGGGCCGGGCCCTCCACCAGCCGGACTGGACGGCGACCGTCCACGAGATCGCCCGCGCCCTCTACGAACACGCCGAAGTGGACGGCGACACCGCCTGGTGGCCGACGCAGCGCGACGACCTGTCGACGGTGCGCCCGCGCCGGCCGTACTGGTGCAGCGGCTCCTCCGGGATCGGCTCCTTCCTCGTGAGGTACTGGCGCGCCACCGGCGACCCGCCCGCGTTGGACCTGGCGCACAAGGCCGCGGCGGCCGTGCACCGTACCCGATGGCAGTCAGGGCCGGTGCCGTGCCACGGACTGCCCGGCGACGGCGAATTCCTGCTCGACATGGCCGATCTCACCGGTGACGACCGCTACCAGCGGTGGGCGCGAGATCTGGCCGGATGCCTGGAGATCCGCGCGACCGATCGTCGCGGCCGCCTGCTCGTCCCCGGACCCCATGGAGACTTCCCGCCGACCTTTCTCGCCGGCACGGCGGGGATCGTCGCCTTCCTCCTCCGGCTGCGCGACCGGTCCGCCCGGTTGTGGATGCCGGAGGAGGCACCCAGGCTCGCCGCTCCCGCAGCGGGACGGCGATGACAGACGGCCGCATCACAGGCGGCCCCGGCATTCACAAGGAGGTGAACGACCATGTCCTTCGACGTTGAGGACCTGCAGGCGCTCCAGGAGCTCGAGCCCGGCGCCAACGAGGCGCTCCGGCTGACCCACTGCATCAAGCACTTCGGCTGCACCGACAACTGACGGCCGAACCCGCCCGCCCGGACACGGGCGGGCGGGGCTCTGCCCGATCACCACACGTTCGATCACCACACGTTCGGTCACCAGGCGTTCGATCACCAGACAAGGACAGGCCCGGCCCGTGCACGATCGTCCCCTCCTCGCTTCGGAGACGCCTCCCACCCCCGGGACCTGGCGCAGGGTCGTGCGGCTGTTCATGCCGCACCGGCTCGCCATCTGCTTCGTCGTCCTGCTCGTCATGGCCTACTCCGCGCTGAACGCCGCCGTCCCGTTGCTGACCCAGCTGGTCTTCGACCGGGCGCTGTTCGGCGCGGGCGGTCCCGACCTGCCGTTGCTCGCGCTGATCGCCGGCCTGGCGGCGGCCACCGCCTGCGCGGTGGGCGTGGTGGACCTCGGCCAGACGTGGGTGTCGGCCCGCGTCGCGCAGCAAGTGGTGCACGCGCTGCGCGTGGAGCTGTTCGGCCGTCTCCAGCGCATGTCGCTCGCCTTCTTCGCCTCGACACAAGGCGGCGAGATCCAGTCGCGGCTGGCCAACGACACCGCTCAGATCGAGAACGCCGTCAAGGACACCCTGCCCAGCACGCTGTCCGGCGTCATCGGTTTCGTGGCCGCTGCCGGCACGATGGTGGCGCTTTCACCTCAGCTCGCGGGCGCCGCCCTGAGTCTCGCGCCGGTCGTCGTCTGGGTGGCCTCCCGCTCCGGGCGAGCGCTCAAGAACCTTTCGGAGGTCAGCCAGCGCTCTCGCGCGCAACTGTCGGCCATCGTGGCGGAGCGGCTGTGCCTGGGCGCCGTCATCCTGGCCAGGGTCCACGGCAGAAGCGCGGACGAGGCCGGCAGGTTCGCCGGGGAAAGCCAGCGGCTGATCCGGCTCGGGGTACGCTCCGGACTGGTGGCCCAAGGGGTGCTGAGCGCGGGACACGTCTTCTTCGTGCTGACCCCCTATCTGGTGTTCGTGGCGGCGGGACTGTCCGACGGGATCACCCCAGGCACACTGGTCGCCTTCACCGTGCTGCAGGCCAGGCTCTACCAGCCCCTGTGGCAGCTCCTGCACATCTCCACCGAGTTCCGCTCCGCCCAGGGAGCCTTCGAGCGGGTCTTCGACTACCTCGACATGGAGCCCGAGCTGGAGCCCGGGCCTGATCCACGGCCAGACCCCGCCCCCGGGCCCGGCGCGCTCGCCGTCCGTGCTGCCACCTTCCGGTACGCCGCAGGGAAGCGGGACCGTCCGGCGTTGGACGGCGTGAACCTCACCCTCCCGGCCGGATCCACCACGCTGGTCGTCGGCCCGAGCGGCTCGGGCAAGACGACACTCGGCCACCTGCTCGCCGGCCTGCACGCGCCCACCGAGGGGTCGGTCCGAATCGACGGGGCAGAGATCGGCCGTCCCTCGCCCGGACGGGTCTGCATCGCCACGCAGGACCCCTTCCTCTTCCAGGGGTCGATCGCCGACAACCTCCGATACGCCGCCCCCGACGCCACCGCGGACGATCTGGTGCGCGTCTGCCGGCTCACCCGCGTCCACGAGCGGGTCATGGCACTCCCGGACGGCTACGACTCGCTGGTGGGAGAGCGCGGGGCGCTGCTGTCCGGCGGCGAACGACAACGCATCGCCCTGGCTCGCGCGCTCCTGGCCGGCGCGTCAGTGCTGGTTCTCGACGAGGCCACCTCCGCGCTCGACCCGATGACCGAGCTGGAGGTCGTCGAGGCGATCCTGGCCGAGCGGGCGGGACGGACGACGGTGATGATCACCCACAGGTTCGGCGTGCTCGAATCGTTCGACACCGTCGTGGCCCTGGACGAGGGCCGGGTAGCGGAACACGGAGACCGCCTCGACCTGCTCGGCGACCGGCACGGGTGGTACGCGCGGATGGTCCGCGCTCAGACCGGCGCCGCATAGACCCTGCCATTCGCCCACATGGCGGCTTGCGCGCATCACCCGGGACGGGCGCACCTACAAACATGGCCGCCCGCCGCCGGGCTACACCCCCGTGCAGCTCGTCTGGAGGTCGGAAGGATCGTGTTTCATGTCGGCACATGTCGGTTGCAGTTGAAGGTGTCCGTGTTCGCGGGTTGTTCTCGGTGCCCGAGGCGGTCAGCATCGCGGCCCTCATCGCCTCACCCACCTGGCGCCGCTTGGCCGCCGGGGACGACAAGCAGCTCAGCCGCTTGACCACAGAGATCGGCTGGCGGCCGCGATCTGGTAAAGCCAACGCGCCACATACAGGTTCGCCGACAACGAGACGTGAACGACTCCGACATCAGCCAGGACAAGGTGACGGCTCCGTCCGGGGAGCAGAGGCAAGCGCACATGGAAGCGTCGAGGCCCTCTCCTGGGGTTGGACCGGTGATACGTCAGCGCTGCTTCAGCACGCCGATCAAGCTCGTGAGGCTGTTCTGGCCGTGGCCGGAGGTGATGCCTTGGCGGAAGATCTTCAGGACGGCGGCCGGAATTGAGTCATCAACGCCGGATGCCTGTGTGGTGTGCAGCACATGTTCCATGCTCGCTGCGCCCATGGAGATCCGGTCGACGTCCCCCTCGTGGTTGCCCGCGGTGATGCGTGGCGCGTAGAACTCCAGGAAATAGCGGAGGTCCATGGTCTTCACCGCGTGTGGCAGGAAATCCTCGGCCGAGATGCCATTGGCCTCCGCCACCGCCTGGCCGTGCAGGTAGCCTGCCAGCGCCGTCCAGAACATGTCGATCCCGATCTGGTAGTACAGCGCCGCCAGTCCGGGGTCCTCGCCGAGGTACTCGATCCCGGTCAGCACCTCCAGTGCGGGCCTGCGCCCCTCGATAGCGTCCTTCGGGCCGCTGTAGTAGGTCATGGCATCAGGCGTGCCGATGCCCGGAGGCGGCACTTGCACACCACCGGTGATTTGCACGGCCCCGCGCTCGGCCAGCCACGCGGCCGCCTGACGTGCCCTGTCCGGGGTGTCGGAGGTGAGGTTGACCAGGGTGTGTCCGCCCAGAGCGGCCTCCGGGGCCTGCGCCAAGATGGCGCCCATCGCGTCGTAGTCGATCAGGCTCAGCACCACCAGCTCGTTGGCGGTGAGCGCCGCCTCGACTGACTCAGCCCTCCTCGCGCCCCGCGGCGACACGGACGACGATCCAGCCGCGGCGATCGTCGCCTGCACCCGCGACCTGGCCAAGGGACTGCGCGCGTCCGGCTGGCTGGACGGTTGCCCCGTCACCACCACGGCGCTGGAGAGCGCCGGCCGGGTGCCCGAGATCCAGCAGGCCGCAGAGGACGCCTATGAGAACTGGCGCACGCTGGTCCGCGACAAACTCACCCGCTCCGGCTTCGCCGACGACGTGGCGCACGACCTCGCCCACAGCGTGATCAACATGCTGGAGGGCGCGGAGCTGTCGACACAGGTGTCCCAGAGCGAGGCGCCGCTGGAGATCGCCGGCAGGCACCTCGCACGGCTTATCGACTCCTACCGATGAGTCGAGCCGGCTTACGGCTGTCGCGCCGGCTTTCTGAGCATCTCCGTGAGGGCCGACGTTCTGATCGCCGTAGCCCGCCTCACCAGGTCATCGTCTTGGGCCGCCGCCGCCAGGAAGAGGTTCACCGAGGAGGCGGCGTCGGTGTAGTCGCCGCTGTCAATCTCCTTGGCGTGGATCGGCAGCAGGGACTTGATCATGTCCAGCCACTTGCCGGCGAAGCGCACCATCGTGTTCACCTCCAGCCCGCGCGCCTGGACCGCGGCGGCGCCCTGGAAGAAGCCGACGAGAGCCGGCAGCAGCATGGCACCCACCGCCATCTCGTACAGGGCAGCCAGGTCGGCCTCGTCGCCGAGGTGGACGGTGTCGCCGCCCAGCACCTTCAGGATCGTCTCGAACTCCTCGAAGACCGCCTTGTCGCCGCTGTAGTACAGCAGGGTGTCCGGCGCTCCCACGGCCGAAGGCACGTTCTTGACCGCGCCGGCCAGGAACCGGGCGCCATGGTCGATGGCCCAGGCGGCCGTCTCGCGGTTGTCACGGAAGTCTGACCTCGGCGAAGACCGGCCGGTGATCGGTGTGCCGCAACTCCAGCACGCGGAAGTCTCGCACCGCCATCCGCGAGTCCGCCAGCACGTGGTCGATCGTCACGCCGGGCAGTCGCCACGTTCGGCCCAGCGCCTGCGGCCAGGTGGCCGCGAATCCGCGCCCCATGACGTCGGCCGCGTCCCGATACCCGGACGCCAGCAGCTCACGCATCGGCAGGTGGTCGAGCGTGGCGTTGAAGTCGCCCGCGAGCAGCCGCAACTGCCCGCGGCCTCGCGGCAGCGCGTGGAGGCCACCCTGCCAGCACGGTTGCCGGCCGGCGCGCTTGGGCGCGCACGGGTGCACGGAGACGATCTCCACACGGTCCCCGCCGGGATGTGCGAGCCACGCCCTGGCCTGCCCGAACGCGCCCACCTTGATCGTCTCTCCGGCCGTCAGCGGATGCCTCGCGTACACGGCGGACCCGCCCACCCCTGGCAACGGCCGCGTGACGGCGTGCGGCAACCTCTCGCGCACGCCCGCCTCCTCCAGCCGCCGCATGGCGTTCGGGGTGAGCTCCTGCAGCGTCAGCACGTCCGGCCGTACCTGGCCGACCAGGGCCATAAGCTGGCTCGTGTCCGCCTGGCCCACCATCAGGTTGGCCGCCAGCACCCGTAACACCGGCCCGTCCGCCACCGGGTTGCCGTCGGCGAAGGCCCGGGGCACGACGACGACTCCCAATGCCATCACGGCCGCGATCCCCACCACCCCCGCCACCCGCCGTCTCAGCACCCACGCCAACGTCACGCCGGCCACTGCCCCGGCCGCCGCGTACGGCGTGTACGCCACCACCGGCACCCACGGCCAGTCCAGCTCGAACCCGCTCAGCCGCACCAGCGCCCACCCGGCGAAGGGGACAACGGCGATCCAGCTCATCCATGTACGCACACCCCTGTATCGCCGCGAAGCCCGACAGGCGTTCACGCGCGGGTGTGAAGCGCTCGCACGACGTCCGCTGTTGATCACGTACGCGAGACGCTGGGGTATTTTCCGGGACTCCGCCCAGCACCCTGAAAGCGTGGACGTGTCCCTCCAGGAATGTCTCCTGGCCTGCGGTGGCGAGCACCCGATGGACCGCCTTGCCCGAATACGACAACCTGAACGAGAACAGGAAGCATTGCACTTGCTCGCCCGCGATCCGCACCGTCACGTCCCCGAAGTCGACCTCGGCCTCGACTCCCGGTAGATGCGACTGCGGAACGAACACCTCCGGCGGATCCCGTCCTGCCCGGCGCGTCCGGAACCGCTTGCGGGAGCACGTACGCGGAGCCCACGGCGCGCACCGCCCCGCGCCCGGACGGTGGCGCCGGACGCGGGGCGGATCAGTGGCCGGCTCAGCCGTAGGACTGCGCCCAGTACTCGACGGTCTGCCGATGCGAGAGGGTGAAGGTCGCGCCGTACTTCTTGTGCCCGGCGTTGGTGACGCGCAGGTAGCGGGGAGTGCCGTCGCAGGGCCACTTGGCCGTCTTCATGATCCTCCAGGCCCCCCACCGGTTCCGGTACTCGAATGCGGTGTTCATGGTTTGGCCCTTGCCCCAGCAGCGGGCCTTGACCTGCATCACCCGGTGCCCGTACTTGCGATCCCAGACCACGCTCCAGTTGTTGACCCGCTTGGACTGGTGCTTGAGGGTGACCCACTTGGCGCGTTTGGCGACCGCCTGGCCGAAGACCGCCTCGGCCCTCTGGACCGTGCTCGGCGCGGCGGCGGTTGGAGCCTGCTGCGTGATGGCGGCCGCCTGGGCGGGGGGCGAGGCCAGGGACAGGGCCGCCGCAGAGGCGACGCCCAGCAGCCCGGCCCGGGTCGCGAGGTTGGTGCGCATTGAGATGTTCTCCCTTGCTGATCGGATCGGCGACGGCCCGTGGTGACCGTCGCGACGGGGGATCATGACCCCACGGGAACGGCGGTGCTGACGGTCAGCCGTAGGACTGCGCCCAGTACTCGATGGTCTGCGTAAACGAGGGGATGAAGATCGCGCCGTACTTCTTGTGCCCCGCGTTGGTGACGCGCAGGTAGCGGGGAGTGCCGTCGCAGGGCCACTTGGCCTTCTTCATGGTCTTCCAGTCCAGGTACTGGTTCCGGTACATGAACTTGACGATCATGGTTTGGCCCTTGCCCCAGCACCGGGCCTTGACCTGCATCACCCGGTGGCCGTACTTGCGGTTCCACGAGGGACCCCAGTAGCCGTGCCGGCCCGACTCGTGCTTGAGCGTGACCCACTTGGCGCGTTTGGCGGCTGCCTGGCCGAAGACCGCCTCGGCCGCGACGGGCCCTTGGGCGGTGGCAGGCGCGATGGCGGTCCGAACGGCGGTCTGCGGCGCGGTGGCGGGGGCCGCCTGGGCGGGGGCCGGGGCCAGGGACAGGGTCGCCGCCAAGGCGACGCCCAACAGCCCGGCCCGGGTCGCGAGGTTGGTGCGCATGGAGATGTTCTCCCTTGCTGATCGGATCGGCGACGTGTTGCAGAGCCACTTGATGGTGGGGGTTGGCCTGCCCATGGACCCGACGGCGCTGGATGTCGCCGCGGGGGTCATGGCCTGGGTTGCCGCCTCCGCTGTCCCACCCACGAGCACCAGTGGAACGCACCCGCCGCGACTGCGGTGCTGATCTTCGGGATGGCCTTCATGCCGTCTCCTTCGCTCGTGAAACCGCTCGTGTCGAGCGGGTTACAGGAGTGAAGCTAGGCCGCGCCTTGTTGAGGATTTGTTCAGGATCCGTGTAGTGGCCAGTGGTCTGCGACATGCGATGTCAGCGACGGCGGAGGCCTCGCCGGTACAGCGACCCCAGGGGGATGAATGTAGTCAAGCGATCTCCTTGACCGCTGCCCCGAGGCCCTGTGCCACCAGGATCGTGACGCTCGAATTCTTCGGCCCTGCTCAGGCAGGCAGACAACTGCGGCAGCGCCGGCGCGACGTGCACGCCGTCGAGCAGGCCCCGCCCCGAGCGGTGTGGTCATTGATCAGGCATCAGCACCGCCAGATGCAAAAGAACTGGCAGACGATCGCCAGCCGTGGCCGGGCCGCCGATGTCCGCTCTGCCGAACACACCGCTACGACCGCACGAAGGACCCAGGAACTGCTCGGCCATGAACTGGCCGCGGTGCAGGAGGAGCGAGTTCGCCATCACCCGCGAGCTCGACGCCCTGCGTCCATGGAACCGGGCCCGCCGCCGCGAACTGGAAGCTGAGCTGCCGCAGCTGCGCGACCGGCAAGCCCGCCAGCATCAGGACCTGGAGCAGATCCTCGTGCGCCGCCCGACGCTGGAGCAGGACGCACGCCAGGCAGCCGAGCAAGCCCCTTCCGCAGTCACCTGGCCGGCGATACGGCGGCGCCACGACGACCTGACCCGCGACTTCGACGCCGTCCAGCGCGGCGCCCGAACCCGGGATGTGACCGCTGCCGCCCGAAGCGCCGACGAGGCCCGCGCCACCCAGGTTCGCCACCAGCAGGAGTTGGACGCAGTAAAGAGCGAGGTCTCGCGGCGCGCAGATCTTCCCCCGGACCGGCGAGAGATCGAACAGGTTGTCCAGGCCGAACACGCCGAAGCGCGTCGTCAGGCCAGCACTGAGCGCGGTTCAGGTAGAGCCACCTCTGCGCGCAACCGCAACGCAGCCGATCCACCGCTCATCAAGCGCCACAACGCGAACAGGAGAACAGCGACCGAAGTCACGACGTCGGCCGTTGAGCACCTTCTCGGTTGACGGCGCAGGAGCAGGGCGCTGGACGGAGCGCACTGGGTGAGCAGACACGCTGAGCCGTTCGATTGATTTGGCCCTCCGCTCCCGAACACGGCCCCAGCCCCAAAGTAGGTTCTGATCGGGCCTCCGCTCACGAAAGCCCAGCAGGCGAGCGTGGTGATCTTGAATATGACGCAAGCGTGCGATAATCCGCCGATGCCCTCACCCGTGGATGCCGTCGTCGCCGCCGTTTCCGCCGAGATCGAGGATCTGCTCGCCGTCCCCGTCGTCCGCTTGGAGGAGCTGGACGGGCACCCCTGGGTGCTCCGCGCCCACCTCGCCGACGGCTCCCCTGTCATCGTCAAGCGCCTGCGTCCCGGCGGCTACGGCCTGCGTTCCGCCGCGGAGTTGATGCGCTGCGAGCGCGCCGCGCTGGAACTGCTCGACAAGGACCTGGGCCTTGCCCACCTGGGGCCGCGGCTGCTCGCGGCGGAGCCCGACACCCAGATGCTGGTGATCGAGGACCTCGCCCCGCGCACCGAGCTCGCCCGGCTGCTGCGCCACAACGGCCTCACCCCGGAGCTGGACGACCGGCTCACCGATTTCGCCGCCGCCGAGGGCGAGATCGCCGCCGCCTCCGCCAGCCGCGCCGCGGACTTCGCCACGCGCCGCGCCGAGCTGGGCTCCCCTGCGCAGGAACTCGGCGACGGAGAGCACGCCTGGACCGGGCTGTGGCGCACCGCGCCCGAGCGGGCCGCGGAGTTCGGCGTCCCGATGCCGGACGCCGCGGAGCGCGACCTGCGGGCCGCCGGGGCCGAACTCGCCGAGCCCGGGCCGTTCCTGGCCTTCACCAACGGCGACCCCGAGGCGAACAACTACCTCACCATGCCGGACGGCGACGGTCGACTGATCGACTTTGAGGGGGCGGGCTTCCGCCATGCGCTCACTGCCGCGGCCGGGTTCACCGTCCCCGGCTCACTGTGGATGGCGGTCTGCGGGGAGCGCCAGATCGCCGCGTTCCGCACTGCCCTGGCGCGCGGCGTCCCCGAAGCCGAGGACGACCGGCGGTTCGGGTTCGGCCTCGCCTCGGCGGCTGTGGTCTGGACGGCGATCCGCTCCAACGGCCTGCGCAAGCGGGAAGCGCGCGAGCCCGGCGACGACTCCCGGATCCAGCTGGTGGCGGGCCTGGAAGCCGGGGCGCGCACCGCGGACGCCTACGGGGTCTTCCCCCACTTCGCCGCCTGGTGCCGGTCAACGGCCGAGGTGCTGCGCCGCTGCTGGCCCGACACCGACGTGGACACTGCGGTCATTGCGCCCTACACCTGGAGGTCGCGGCCCTAGCTAAGTGCACACAGCCGAAGCCTTCGGTGTCCTCAAATGAAGATTGGCCCCCGGGGGAGGAATGGAACGATCAGTGGCGCCAGCCTGTGCAGGAAACCGCACACGCGTTTGCGTCGGGCCGCAGCGGGGGGTTGAGCAGCAACCGAACCCTCAGTGGCGTTAGGGGGCCGTTGGGGCGCGTGTTACCGCCACTGGTTCGGATGTGGGTGGCGCCAGGTGAGCGGGGATCTTGTAATGGTTTGATCGCTCTGGGTGGTCAGTCTTCTGGTTGGTCCTACTTTGCGGGTTATGCCTGTGGAGTTCTTGACTGATGATGAGGCGGCCGCTTACGGGCGGTTCGTGGGGCCGCCGGCGCAGGCTGATCTGGAGCGGGTGTTCTTCCTCGATGAGGAGGATCGGGCGCTGGTTGGGCAGCGGCGCGGCGAGCACATGAGGCTCGGGTTCGCCCTTCAACTGGGGACGGTGCGCTGGCTGGGGACGTTCCTGGAAGATCCTCTGGATGTGCCGGGGGCGGTGCTGGAGTTCGTGGCCGGGCAGCTGGGCGTCGAGGACGCCCCGCAGGTGAAGCGGTACGCCGAGCGGCGGGAGACGCCGTTCGATCATCAGCGTGATATGCGGCGGGCGTATGGGTGGAAGGACTTCACCGACGTCGATGGGAAGTTCACCGCGTGGGTGGCGGCGCGGTCGTGGACGTCGGGTGACGGCCCGAAGGCGATCTTCACTGACGGGGTGGGATGGCTGCGGGAGCGAAAGGTGCTGCTTCCGCGGGTACGGCCGGAGTACGCCAGAAACACACCGCGCGGTGGAGCGCCTGGTGTCAGTGCTTGCGCCGCCGGGCTGCGATGTCATGCTCGGCGGTGATGCGGAGCTCTGGCCTCGGCGGAATCCGCGGTATCCGACCGGAGGTGCCGGAGTTCATCGTCATGGTGTGTCGCCAACTTTCAGCTGTGGATCGGAAAGGATGCCTGGAACGCCAGTCGTTCGTGGGCCCGGTCGCCGATGTGAGAGAGGATCTCGTCGAGGGCGATGAACTCCTCCCACGTTGCTCGGCCGGTGACCTCGGACAGGCGGGCCACGATGAGGTCCTCCAGATCCGGGACGCGCTTGTTCTTCCAGATCTTGTCGGCGAGGCTGACAAGAAGGTCTTCCAGGCCGACATCCTGCCGCGTCCAGGACGCGTGCGTTGCGGCGAAGCGGGCGTGCTCCGGGCTGACGCCGCGGCCGAGCAGAAGGGCTTGCCCCGCTTCCTCATGCGCCGATCCAGGGCCGGAGAGCTCGCCGAGATGGACGGCCTTTCCTATGTCGTGCGTCGCGGCCCCGAACAGCACCGCCTCACGGTCGAAGATCAAGGTGGGACGGTGCTTCTCCAACCAGGCGACCAGTTGGTGCGCGACATCGTGGACGGCCCGCAGGTGGGCCACCAGTCGCAGCGGGCTTCCCACGTCGGACAGAAGCTCCGCGATGTGTTCTGGCAGAGGGATCAGAGGAGAGTCGACTGTGCCACTCGTGGCCCTCGATAGGGCGGCGTCCATCGTCACCTCGCCAGGGTACTGACCGCGCCTCATCTTCTGTCTGTTAGAGGATCCCCTTACGGAACACCACCCCAAGATCATTCTCAGCGCCAATGGCTGTCCGCAGGTTCCTCAACCCCGGAGACCGCCGACCGGCCACTACCGCCACCGCCACCGGTGAAAGCGGAGGCCCAGTAACCGATCTGGCCGCCATCCGGCCCAAGCGCGCCCGCATCCGGCCCCAGGAATGAGCAGATCCTCCGCGCAAGAGAAATACGAGCGCTGGCACGTGGGCGAGTGCGTCCGTTGCGGCCGTCGGGCGTCCAAGGCCGCCAACTGGGAAGGGCTGATCTGCCGGACCTGCTGCGAGAAGGCGGCACGCACCTACGGCATCTGCCCCGGCTGCGGAACCGACCGGCTGCTACCTGGCCGCCGCGACGGCAAACCGGCCTGCCGGAACTGCTCGGGCATCACCCGCGACTTCGGGAGTTATCTTGGGTTGTCAAGCGAACCTGCTGGTCAGCCGCTTGGAAGTCTGTCAGGCACGTCAGGCAAGCAGACCCCAGCATGCCGAGCATGGTGGGGGGTCATTGCCCCGCCGTGGTGGCGGATTGTGCCGTCGCTGTCCGCGCGCTGAAAGGATGGATCACGGCCATCGCCACCCCACATGGGGTTGCCCGGTTCCGGCCATGTTGAAGGAATTCCTGGACGCCATGGTGATCAAAGCCAGAGACAACCACAGCGTCCAGGCCAAGCCTGCCTACCTTGCGGTCGGACATCGACGCCGACGGCGAGAAGCACGTCCTCGGGATTTGGCTGGCCAAGACCCCGCTCGACCACGCCACCGCCAGCGAGTCCGCCCGCTTCTGGACCTCGGCAATGACCGACCTGAAAACCGCGGCGTGCGCGACATCCTCATCGCCTGCGCCGACACCGACAGCCTGAACGGCTTCGAGATGAAGGTCGGCGAGTTCATTGCCGAGGGATGCGAGCCTGAGTGTCGGCGCCGTACCCGTGAGCAGTTGTCTCGACGGCACCGGCCACTCAGTGGTGGCGAGCCGCCGGTGTTTTGTGCGGGCCCGGCGAAGATCAGGCGTTTCGGGGTATTCGGTCGGGGGGCATTCCGGGGCCGATCGTGGCGTGGATCTCGGTTGGGTCGTCCACTCGGCCGCAGTGGGCGCATACCGTTTGCTGGGTGATTCCGGCGCCGCACTCCCCGTGGGTGTAGAGGATCGGCGGCTCGCCGTCGGTTGACCACTGGTCGCCCCATTCGGTGAGGGCGACCAGTGCGGGTGCGAGCGCACGCCCTTTTTCGGTCAGCAGGTACTCGTAAAGTTCGGGCTGCTCGGAATACCGGTGGCGCCGCATGATCCCGGTCTCGACGAAGCCGTCGAGGCGGGTCTTGAGGATGTTGGTCGCGATGCCAAGGCGGCGGTGGAAGTCGCTGTAGCGGGTGGCTCCCGCGAACAGGGCGTCGCGGATGATCAGCAGGCTCCAGCGTTCGCCGATCAACTCGAGGGCGCGTGCGATCGAACACACTTCTGAGTCGTAGGTCTTCCCCAGCATGCGCCACAGTCTACCCACATGCTTGCGTCATGAAAGTGGCTTGGTTACGATGACTTTCATGACGCAAGCTGCTCCCGGCCTCTCCAGCGGGTGTACGCCGACGCATGCGAATCCCATACCGATCGGGACAACGCGCCGCTGACGTGGCAAGCCACCCAGAGAGCCCCCCGTTCCACCTTTCACCAGCGTCGAGCGACAAGGAGTCCGGAGTGGGTGGAAGCGCATTGTTCCTGGGGTCATTAGACGAGGTGCGAGTAGACGCGGGGCGTTCGCCCGGCGCGACGCTCTTTTCCGTAGTGAGGCCCCGGCGGCCTGCGTGCTTGGCTCTAATCGGCCACACCCGAACATCAAAGGATAACGATGAACCGAAAGAAACTTCTCATTCTCGTAGGCGGATTCCTCGCCCTGACCGCGTCCGTTTCGGCACCTGCCGCCGCTGATGCGGGAACGACCGCGTACAACTCCAAGACCCAGTACCTTTCCCAATGGCCGTTAGAGAACTGGGACAACTCGTGTGTGGACCGTCGGATCTACCTGGCCGCCGGCAACTACGACTGGGTGCAGTCCTGGAGCCACTCGGCGACGCCGCTGCGGACGAATTTCTACCTGGGCGCCGGCTGGTACACCTGGACCGACTGTTTGGATCCCAGGAACAACCGCTACGACCACACCACTTCGCTGGACCCCGACAACCCCAGTTGGGAGACGGTGGTCGGCCAGGTCACGTGGCAAATCAACAGCTCTGGCGAATACACATGGGGCTCGTTCCTTGAGCCGAAGTCCTTCTAGCTAGGCAAGCCGAAGGAGTCATCGGACGTGAGCCCGATGGTCATGCCGTGCGCCGAGTGACAGCGGCCGGATAGCCGGGGGGCGGGCCACCCGTCGCCCGCCCCCCGGCCCGGGGCGCTCCTCCCGTGGGTGAATCGGGGCGCTGGTCAAAGGCGTCGAAGAGTTCGGTGTTCTGCCGCTGCGACACTCCTTCGTACAACCAGGAGGTCCAAGGACAGCCGCCAGAGGGACAGACCCGCCCGGAAAGGCAAGTCGGCGGCGTCCCAGATCTGGCGCAGGAGGGGGGCGAGCCGGGCCGGCCCCGGGAGACGACCATGCTGATCTCGTCCAGCAGCGGTCGCAGCCACACCTCGACGTGCACCGAGTGACCCGCTCTCGTCTTCTGCCGTACCTACCGCGATACGGGTCTGCCCCTTCGTTTCCGCTGGTCAAGCAAATGTGTTAGATGTTCGGCGGATACTACGATCGCAACCCCAAGACGGACAAGGCCGTGACGATCGCTGCCGGTGGTCGGGCTTCGGATGGGCTGGGGCGATCGCCGCCCCGGGCCTCCTACGTCGGCCCACTGCCTCGAGCCCGATGGTGCCCTAGTACTACAGTCATGTTTTGTGATCTATAGTCGGATCCGTGTCGGATGTGGTGACGTCTGAGGATCTCCAGTCGTGGGCGGCGGGGCTGGATGA